>NZ_JBIXGO010000018.1:0-385987 GCF_046161205.1 Sphingobacterium sp. BS-2 | reverse complement strand
GGATAGACCTGTTGTCCTCTCTCTTTTTCTGATCTTTTCTTCCAATAACATGTCAATGTACGCTGCCCCAAGGGGCCATGTACAAAAAGGTATTCAGGTGCCTATATCGGCGGTGTCCACCTCTTCCCATTCCGAACAGAGAAGTTAAGCCCGCCAGAGCCGATGGTATTGCCGTAACAGGTGGGAGAGTAGGTCGGTGCCTAATCTTATACGGGAGCCCGCTGTCAACAGACAGCGGGCTTTCTGTTTTTGGGGGAAACGGTAAGCAAACCAGGGAGCAGGCAGGTCCGGTGCACGGCGGCGGGCGGATTCGATCCGCCCCTACGGAATGGGGGACGTTCAGGCGCAAGTTACTGCCGAATGATCTTGGTCCATCCTCCCATCAAGTGGATCCTGGTCCCTTACCAGATCTTGGTCCATCCTCCCATCCCATCCATCCTGGTTCAAACAATCCTCCCATCCCATCCATCAATCCTCCCATCCCTCATCCTAATTAACTCTCCTAAACATCCTTTCCCATCCAGCTCTTTTCCCTCCTTGTTATCAACACTTTTTGATTTTTCTATTAGGAAAATAAATCTTAAAAAACCTTGCTATAGTCTTTATGGAAATTTAAAAACCTGAGAGTTAAAATTAGATGTATAATATTAATTTTTAGGTCCTGTCTAACAATTATTATGTTTCAATAAATGTATGGTTTAGGCAGTTTATTTATATGGTTTATACTATTAATCCTAATAAATCTACGTTTTTGATAGATTATAGCAAGTTTGTGACCTAATATAATTTTGGAAATAAACATATATTGTCCATTCGTTTACTTATCTATTCAACTTCTTAAATATCTTATTCTCGGCTATTTTATGGTATATTTTTTTTTATATCTTGGTTTTTATAATTAGCCGATAAGCCAAAATTTCACTTTGCCGACATAGAATTTTAATTAACCAGATAGGTGTGATGACCTATTATATATTATAAATTTTTTTGAATTAATCTATTTTATGATGTTTATGGAAAATAAATCATTGCCACCTTAGTTAGTTTTAGTTGCATAATAATTAAAACAATAATTTATTAATAACAATTTATTTAAAAAACTAAAATTATGAGCTGGAATAAACCTAATGACGTTCCAAACATAAATTACCTAAAGCCTATGAATCTCTTAAAACTTGTCCTTTGTTCAAGTTCTATTTTGTTCATGGCAAATGCTGAGGCCGCGCCTCACTATCTTTGGAAAACAGATAAAATAGAATCGAATCTGGATTATTCTTTTGGTCTCCCTCAACAAACAACTGTAAAAGGTGTTTTAGTGGATGAACAAGGAGCGCCAGTTCCTAACGCTTCTATTTTGGTAAAAGGCACAAATGAAGGATCCAAATCGGATGATCAGGGTAGATTCTCTTTTCAGACGACAAAACCAAAAGGTGTTTTGGTCATCAGCCACATGAGCTATGCGACGACCGAAATGCCAATCAACACCGCTACACAGATGAGAATTGTCTTAAAAGAGAATTCCTCAACAGATATTGAAGAGGTAGTTGTCACTTCATTTGGTATTAAACGTGACCGTAAGACTTTGGGATATGGGGTAGCTGAAGTCAAAGCGGACGAATTATCGAAATCACCAACTCCGGATGTTACCAATGCTTTGGCAGGTAGGTTATCAGGTGTTCAAGTAAGTGGTTCGGGTGGTGGATTTGCGGGATCAAACATTACCATCAGGGGATTTTCGACCTTCACTGGAAGTAACCAACCCTTGTATGTGGTAGATGGTATTCCTTTGGATAATTCAGGTGGTGGTAACTCAGTTAACTCTGGGGTTGTAAATTCAAGTCGTATTTCGGATATCAACCCTCAGGATATTGAATCTATGAGCGTTCTTAAGGGTGCTGCTGCAACTGTTCTTTATGGTTCTAGAGCAGCCTCGGGGGTAATCTTGATCACGACCAAGAAAGCTAAAAAAGGAATAAAAAATCAAATATCAGTAGGAACAAATACAGGTGTCGGTTTGGTTTCCCGAATGCCAGCTTTCCAAAATGAATATGCTCAGGGTAGTAATGGAAACTATAATAATTCCGTAACTGGATCTTGGGGACCAAAGATAGCTGGACAAGAGGTGACCAACTGGTTTGGCGATAAAGAGAATTTGCAAGCCTATCCAGATAATATCAATGATATCCTTCAAAACTCTGTAAGTTCTGTAAACGATTTAAGTTTTACAGGTTCTGGAGAAAAATATGACTATCGTGTATCTTATGGATATACTGTAGAAACAGGTCTCCTTCCAAGCAATAAGCTTACTAGAAATAATATTTCCGTAAATGCTTCTACTGACCTAACCGAAAAATTTAAAGTTGGTACTTCATTTTCTTATGTGAATAACCTTTCAAATCGTACACAAGCTGGTAACCAAGGTGCCAATCCACTTTGGAGAGGTATTTATACACCAAGAAGTTATGATTTGACCAATATGCCATTTAAAGATGCGGAAGGCAACCAATTATGGTTTGCGCCAGAGGATCATCCATACTGGTCAATCGAAAATATTAGAAATAACAATGAGGTTAACCGCTTCTACGGTAACATTAACTTGAAATATGATTTCCTTGATTGGTTAACAGCTGATTTAAAAGTGGGTGCCGATGTTTTCAGTATGGTATCGAAGGGTTTCGATAATAAGGGAATCCGCAGTAATGGAAATACAAGCTCTGCTGGAGCAGGTGGGGTACAGGATCGCAATGTTTCAATGAAAAACATCAACTCTTATTTCACAGTGACTGCGAATAAGAAGGTGTTTGAAAACTGGAACTTGATCGCTACAGTAGGTAATGAAATTATTGCAAATAATAGAAATACGCTACAGTCTACCGGTTTAGGTATTGTATTGCCAAATTTTGATAACCAAAGTAACTTCTTGACTTTTAATACTTCAGGAAATATCAATCAAAACAGACAAGTAGGGGTATTTGCCGACGTGGTAATGGATTATAAATCTTATCTATCCTTGAATGTAAAGGCTAGGAATGACTTTTCCTCAACTTTATCCAAGGGAAATCGCTCCATTTTTTATCCAGCAGCAGCTGTGAGTTTAGTGTTGACTGATGCATTTCCAAGTCTAAAATCAAATGTATTGACCATGGCAAAAGTTCGTGCCAATGTGGGTGAAGTAGGTAAAGGAACTTCTCCATACGAAACAAACACTTATTTCGGTAGAGCAAGTGCTTCTGATGGTTTCGTTTCCACTTTAGTAAGTTTTCCATATAATGGACTGGCAGGCTATACATTGAATAATAGCGCTGGAAATAATGACTTAAGACCAGAGTTTACAAGAGAGTATGAATTGGGATTAGATTTGTCTTTGTACAATGGTAGGATCAGCTTTGAGGGATCGGTGTATGAAAGAGATACTCGTAACTTAATATTTGCCGTACCGGCACCATCTTCATCTGGTTTTACTTCCATGGTGACCAACGCAGGTAGTTTATCGACCAAAGGAGTTGAATTGATGTTAAACTTAGTGCCTGTTCAAAAAGAAAACTTCACTTGGAGATCAGGAATTAACTTTACCAAATTCAAATCAATCGTTGAAGAATTGGCACCAGGAGTAAATAATATCTCCATTGGTGGATTTACCTCTCCTAACATTAGATTAGTGGCCGGACAAGAATATGGACAGATTTGGTCAAATGCATACCAAAGGGACGATCAAGGCCGAATGATTATTAATGCCAATGGATTACCAAAACCAACAACCAGTGTCCAAAAAGTAGGAAATCCTAACCCTAAATTTAATTTAGGATGGACCAATGACTTTAACTATAAGGACTTTACCTTATCCTTCTTAGTAGATTTCAAATATAAAGGTGATGTGATGTCAAGGACCATTGGAGATTTAAGAATCCAGGGTGTAGCTGAAGAAACAGCGGAATTTGAACGTATTGATGGTTCAGGAAATGTGACTAAGCCATATATTTTCGAAGGTGTATTAGAAGATGGTTCACCAAATACTACCTACGTTTCTGCCCAACAATACTATAGCTTACAAGGTAAATATGTAGCCTGGGAAGGATATGTATTGGATGGAACTTTTGTAAAACTGAGAGAGGCTAACATTTCCTATAAGTTGCCAACAAAATGGTTGGAAGGACAGAATTTTATTAAAGGAGTTAATATTTCGGTTTATGGTCGGAACTTGTTGACCTATGCTCCAAATTTCCCACACCTTGATCCAGAACAAAACTTGTTAGGTATCAGTAATGCAAGGGGATTGGAGTTTGGATTCAGTCCAACACCGCGAACCATTGGAGGTAGTGTAAGATTTAGCTTATAAAATTGAAAGAAGATGAAAAAGATATTTAGTTTATTAACAGTCGCTACCTTGTTAGGTGCTGCATCTTGCAGTTCGTTTTTGGATGTAAATGATGATCCAAACAACGTTACTAAGGTTGGTATTAATCAATTACTGCCTGCTGTGACTGTAAATGTGGGATATTTTGGGGCGAGTGATTTATTACGTGTAAGTGGCGCTTTTGTTCAACAATTTAGTGGACAAGGACCTGTTCAAGGACACGTCGCTTTTAAAGAATATGAACGTTACAACGTGAATGATTCTGATATTAATAATCAATGGGTAACCTTGTTTGGTACTGCATTAAGTGATATATCAGTTCTCATTAAACAAGCAACAGAAGAGGGTAGTCCTCATTATGCAGGTGTAGCGAAACTTTTGAAAGCTTTTATTTATCAAGTAACAGTAGATGCCTGGGGAGATGTTCCTTATTTTAATGCTTCAATGTTTGGAGAAAACTTAAAGCCAGAGGTTGACGATGATGAACTGATCTATAAAGATTTGATCCGTTTAATCGATGAAGGAATTGCAGATATCAATGCCGGGACTTCTGTTCTTTCTCCAAATTCGTTTTCCGCCATTTATGCTTCAAGCAATTGGGCAACATCTAAGGAAAAATGGGAGAAATTTGGAAACACCTTAAAATTGAGAATTTACCTGCATTATTCAGCAAAAGATCCTAACTTCTCCAAAACCAAGATCAATGAGCTCGTTAATTCAGGTGCAAAATTCTTTGCTAGCAATGAGGATGGATTCACAATGAACTTCTTAAGTTCTCCCCAACGTCAGAATCCGATTTACAGTATTGAATTGGGTCAATATAGAAATCAGTTCTTGCCGAATCGCTATATCGTCGATTTGATGAACAATAATGAAGATCCACGTAGAGAGAGGTATTTTACGCCATTCCCATATTTTTCAAATCCCAAAACCTATAAAGGTTCAAGTGTAATGGATGCGAATGTATCCAGTGAGTATTCCAGATTACATGAATATTTATATGGAAATGTGACTTCCTTCAATCCTAGTATGGTGGATGCTAAAGGAGCATTACAAACAGGGGCTATTTCCTATAGTGGAGAATCTCCTGCTCGATTGTTGACTTTTGCAGAGTATAATTTTATCCGTGCTGAGGCAGCATTGATGAATGGAGCAGCAGCAGAAGCGCAAACATTCTATGCTGCGGGCATTAAGGCTTCATTTGATGAAAGTAAATTACCTGCAAGCAGCTTGGCCACTTATATGGCAAGTAAGGGTACTTTAGCAGGAACAAACCAGCAAAAATTAGAACAGATTATTACCGAAAAGTACATTGCTAATTTTGGGGTTGTTGCTGAACCATGGACAGATTACAGAAGAACAGGTTATCCTGCATTGACACCTTTGAAAAAACCAATAGCTATTTACGATGAGGTTCCAAGATCATTGTTATATTCTCAATCAGAAGCAAACAATAATCCAAATATCAAACAGAAATCTAGCATGTTGGAAAGAGTATTTTGGGATACCAGACAATAATTAATAAATTTCAATTGTAATCAATTATCAACAATATAAACACAATGAAAAGATACATTTTAATTTTATCAGCACTAATTATGACGATTGCTGTGCAGGCTCAACGAATGCCCTTAGCAGATAGCACAATTGTTACAAAACATAGTGTTACTGCAAATGGTCAGAAATTTGGCTATACAGCAATGACCGGAACACAACCAGTTTGGGATCAAAAAGGCAATGTTTTAGCAACTGTTCATTTCACGTATTATACCCGTGATGATATCAGTAACAGAGCAAAAAGACCTTTAGTAATTTCCTTCAATGGTGGCCCAGGTTCAGGTTCAGTTTGGATGCACTTAGCATACACTGGTCCTAGAATGCTAAACATCGATGATGAAGGTTATCCATTACAACCTTATGGTGTAAAGGAAAATCCATATTCTATCTTAGATGTGGCCGATATCGTGTACATTGATCCAATCAATACCGGTTATTCACGCATATTAGACGAAAAAGCTGATCGTTCTCTTTTCTTTGGTACCAATGCCGATATCAAATATTTAGCGGAATGGATCAATACATTTGTAACTAGAAACAATCGCTGGGCATCACCTAAATATTTAATCGGTGAAAGTTATGGTACTACTCGTGTTTCTGGTTTAGCCTTAGAATTGCAAAATGCTCAATGGATGTACTTGAATGGAGTAATCTTAGTATCTCCAACTGATCTTGGTATTAAGAGAGAAGGTGCAGTGGAAAAAGCTAACTTTTGGCCATACTATGCTGCTACAGCATGGTACCATAAGCAGTTAGCTCCAGAATTGCAAAACAGAGATTTAGAAGAATTCCTTCCTGAAGTGGAAAAATTCACTATCGAAGAACTACTTCCAGCTATCGCAAAAGGTTCTAGTATCAGTGCTGCAGAAAAATCAGCAGTGATCAAGAAAATGGCTAGATATTCTGGATTGTCTGAAACTGTAATTGAGCAAAACAATATGGATATTCCAACTGCCTTATATTGGAAAGAATTATTGCGTGATCAAGGTAAAACTGTGGGTCGTTTGGATTCAAGATATATTGGTATGGACTTCCGCGATGGTGGTGAACGTCCAGATTATAATTCAGAATTAACTTCTTGGTTGCATTCCTTTACCCCAGCAATTAATTACTATTATACCAATGAGCTGAATTATAAGGCGGATGTGAAATATAATATGTTCGGACCAGTTCATCCTTGGGATAGAAGCAATGACAACACAGGTTATAATTTAAGACAAGCGATGGCAGCTAACCCTTACTTGCATTTAATGGTTCAGTCAGGGTACTACGATGCTGCTTGTGATTATTTCAATGCGAAGTATAATATGTGGCAAATGGATCCTTCTGGTAAATTGAAATCAAGAATGAGTTGGATCGGATACAGAAGTGGTCACATGATGTATTTACGTAAAGAAGACTTAATCAAAGCAAACGAAGATATTCGTCAATTCATTAAAAAATCTTTACCAGCAGCTGATCAACCAGCTAAATACTAGTGTTTTTTTTAATTAAGCCAGTCCTTCCCTTCGGACTGGCTTTTATCTCTTATGTATTATGCGAATTAAACATCTTATTCTTTTCGTCTTTGCCGGATTAGGTACGGTTCAAGCTCAAGACTATATCAATGACACCAAAGCGGTCAAAACTTATCTTGATCAAGAGAAAACCAAATTTATTCAAGATCTTAAGTTGGATTCTAAATCTAAATATGAGACCTTAAATCATCTTATGGATCTGGGTGAATGGAACTTAGTAAACAATGAATTAAACCTAGGAAAGAAACTTAATGCTCAAGAAGCAGCTGTATTAAAATTTAAATACCATTGGCTAAACAATGATTTCAAAGCTGCGGAACAAGACCTATTAAAATTAAGTAAAAAAGATCAAGCTGACCTGAAAGTACAACGTGCTTTTGCCATTCTAAAAATTGAGGCTTGGGAATTGGAAACAGCCGAGCAAATGAGTAAAGCTCTTTTGCTTAAAAATCCAAATGACATCGAAACAAACCTTGTTTTGGGAAGGGCCTTGATGCTACAGAAAAAGTACCCTGAGGCTTTAGCCTTAGCGAATAGTCTTATTGAGAAAATGCCTAATAATGCTGCTGGGTATTTTTTGAAAGCAGATGTTTTCTTTTGGGACCAAAAACCTAAAGACGCTGAGGAAGTATTGGTCAAAGGATTGAAATTAAATCCTTTGAATGCGGATGCCAGGTTTTATTATGGTTATGCAATCTGGAGAAGGATTGATGCGACTCAATTAGGTGATATGGTTGCCCAATGGGAAATTGCATTGGCGCTAAATCCATTGCATTTTCAATCTCATTGGCATTTAGGAAATGGCCATACCAATTTGACCTACGCCGATTATGTGGATGAAAATGAAAAAACCATCAGACATGAGTTGGAGGAGGCCGATGAATTGTTCACCGGAAACAAAATTGAGGCAGCGCTTCAAAAGGTAGATCAAATAGAAAAAGCACATCCAAAATCCGTATTACCTGAAATGCACAAAGCATCCCTGTTGTACGGTGATTTTGATGCCTCCGATCGGAAACAAAGATTGGATAATGCGGAAAAGATTTTCTTAAATATTTTAAATGAAAAGCACCATTATGGGCCTGCCCACAATGGATTGGCAGCAGTTATCAAATCCAAAAGAATTCCTTATCTGAAAACTTATCCTAGTATAAGTGCAGCAATAAAAAATCCTAATATTACCAATATGCATGATTTCTTGGAGGTCTTTCCTGATCTTGCTTATTATCCTGGAAATGTTGCAAAAGGCATGGCTTGGAATCAATTGTATACTGCTACGGTATATTTTCCATTTTTGGTAAAACAACATCGCGTGTTTGTCGTTCCGCCATTGCATATCGATTTGGCTTTAGCCATGAAAGCTCCTTACTTCAGGTTTAACTCAACTTTTGACAATCGTCAATGGATGGATATCCGTGGAGTAGGATCGGGTGCTGCAGCCATTGAATATGTGGAGCGTGGAGCATTTCAAGAAAGAAATGTGATCTTGCACGAATATGTGCATCTGTTCCATGGTCAGGTATTGACAGATAAGCAAAATAGAAAGATCCGTGAGCTATATTATAATGCCATGGAAAATGGACTGACCCTAGACTATTATTCACAGAACAATGAGTCTGAGTATTTAGCGCAGACCTATCCGGCCTATTTTGAAATGGTTAAAGTGCATCCATTGGATTTTAAATCGATGAATACCTTGAACGACCTGAAGACCAAGGATCCTAAGATGTATGCCTTTTTGGATGATATGATCACTAAAGAGAAAGCTTATTTGGCCGGTGATAAACAGGCTATGGCTTCGAATTGGTCTGAGGTATATGTGAATTTAGCTAGAAACTCAGCTAAGAATGACCTTAAAGAGGCGTATTCTTATCTGGATACTGCACTTCAATATGATCAGCAATATTTGCCAGCTTTCGTTGATTATGCTGAATATTTGTTGTCAGAGGGTAATTATGATGAGGCTTCAAACCGATTGAAATCTGCGAAAGCAATCGATGCTAATTATGCTCCTATTTATTCGGTAGAAGGGAATATCCTTATGGCTACCCAACCTAATAATTTAGCAGCGCAGGCGGCATTGCTCAAAAAAGCTTATGATATCGAAGTCGATTACATGGAAAAAGCTAAGAACTCTGGAATCTTAAGGAATTTCTATTTCCAAAGAGGTATGCTGAAACAAGCCATGGATGTGGCGGATGAGTATGTGAAAAATGGATCGGAGATCTCTACCTATCTACGGGATAGAAAAGATGATTCCAAGACTTTCAAGGCATGGCAGAAATCATTGCTAGGTTATGCTGATGAGATTGCTGTTTTATCACATTTAGCTGCTCAGAAACCGCAAAATTATATTATCCGTACGCAACATATTGAAGCTTTGACTGCAAATGGGAAATATGATGAAGCATTGAAAAATCTACAACAGATCTATCGTACTCTGCAAGCTTCTCAAGTGAACCGACCAGAGTTTGAATTGCTATTTGCTGAGGTCTATGCCAAACAAGGGAAAACCAAAGAATTGAATGAGTTCTTGGATAAATTGATGGTAAGAGGTGGTGATCCAATTCGATTGGAACCTTTGTATAACCAAAGATTGGTGAGGCTGTTGGCGGCCAATAACAGATTGGATGATGCAAAGGCATTTCGCCAAAAATTGAAAAGCAATAACAGCCTGTTTTATAGAGCATCGGATTTAGTCAGTCAGGCATTGATCAATTTAAAAGAAAGCAATACGGATAAGGCATTAAGTCTTCTTGACGAAGCATTAGCACTATATCCTTATGAAGTAGATGGGATTAAGTTGTTGAAAGAAATAGGGAAAACTGACAATAAAGCAGATAATATTTTAACTAATCGTTTAAAAGGAGTGGAAATTCCAGCAATTTTATAGCATCTTTACAAATTAAAATTATTACATGAATACATACGAATTAATTTCCATTGGCCTTTATATGCTATTGATGGTTCTGATAGGTTTTTATTCCTGGAAGAAATCAACGAGTAACTCAGAGGAGTTTTTAATTGGAGGGCGTAAAATGGGCGCCGCAGTTACCGCATTGTCCGCCGGCGCTGCTGATATGAGTGGTTGGTTATTGATGGGTTTGCCAGGTGCGATGTACGCCGCCGGATTATCCAGTTCTTGGATAGCCATTGGCTTGACCATCGGAGCTTTCCTAAATTATGTTTTAGTCGCCCCAAGGTTGCGCGTTTATACTGAGGTTGCCAAGAACTCCATTACATTACCAGTGTTTTTTGAAAACAGATTCCATGATAAGACTCAATTGTTGAAAATTGCGTCATCGGTGTTTATCCTGGTTTTCTTTACCTTATATACCTCTGCAGGTATGGTTTCGGGAGGACGTTTGTTTGAATCAGCCTTTAATATGGATTATTACACTGGTTTGTATGTAACGACTTTTGTCGTGGTTCTGTATACTTTTTTAGGTGGTTTCTTGGCGGTAAGTTTAACAGACTTCGTACAAGGTACCATTATGGTAACGGCCCTTGTAATCTTGCCTATTGTGATGGTTACACAGATTGGTGGCTTAGGGGAAACCATTAGCATTATTGACAATAAAAATTCGGATTACCTGGACTTATTTAAAGGAACGACCACCATCTCCATTGTTTCCCTTCTTGCTTGGGGATTAGGATATTTTGGTCAACCCCATATATTGGTTCGTTTCATGGCAATTGATAGTGTTAAAGACATTCCGAAAGCTAGAAATATCGGTATTACCTGGATGATTTTCACAGTAGGTGGTGCTATGTTGGTAGGTCTTTTCGGGATTGCCTATTTAGCTAAATTTGATACGGCTACCATGTCCAAGTTTGATGGATCGAAGGAAATGGCTGAAACTATCTTTATCTACACTTCAAGGGTGTTATTCCATCCTTTGATCGGTGGATTCCTATTGTCGGCGATCCTAGCTGCAGTAATGAGTACAATTTCTTCTCAATTATTGGTGACTTCGAGTTCCATGACGGAAGATATCTACCGAACCTTCTTCAACAAGCAAGCTTCCGCAAAGACTATGTTGCAAGTGAGCAGACTTTCCGTTTTGATTGTTGCTGTGATTGCATTGTTATTATCCCTGAATCCTAAGGATAGTATCTTGAATTTGGTTGGAAATGCTTGGGCTGGATTTGGTGCCGCATTTGGACCAATTGTGTTATTATCCCTTCTGTGGAAAAGAACTACTGCTATGGCCGGTTTGTTAGGAATGTTAGTTGGAGGTGCCGTCGTGTTATTGTGGGTATATGTACCTCATGATCATAAGGACGTTTATGAAATGATTCCGGGCTTTATATTGAGCTTTTTAACCATTGTCATAGTTTCCTTGTTATCAAAACCTGTAAATCAGGAAATTCAGGATGAGTTCGATGAAGTAAAACGCATCGTCAAATCATAGATAAACAACAGATTGATTATTAAGCGCTGGTCGGATTCGATCAGCGCTTTACTTTTTTATAGGGTCAGATTAAAGAACAGGCGTAACTTTATATCCTTTGTCCTTCAATAATTGGATAACACCATTTTTACCTAATAAATGTCCTGCACCAACGGCAAAGAATGTTGGGTTGGCTTTCATCATTTCAGGCATTTTAGTCAACCATTCTTGATTTCTTTTGGTCAACATCATTTCTTCTTTTTCTGGACTAAAGGAAGAGGTCTTAAACAATAACTCTTCAACCTCAGAAACTTTATTGTTAAAATATTTGGACACCAAATCCTTGGTTGTTGCCTTCATTTTATCCAGATCCCTTAGGTAAGTATAAAGGTCTTCAGCCTTGAAGAATTCGTTCATTAAGTTGATCTGGAATTCCGCTGTTTCCAGTTCATCAACTGGTTTGCCAGCAGCTCCTTCTAATTTCAGCAATTCTAATTCCATCGATTTCATGTCCTTAGGATCTTGACATTCAAAAGCCTGCATGGACAAAATAGACAACAGCACTGCTGGACCTACTTGATCTAACATAGCAGGTGATAGGTTCTTGGCAGTCAGGACAGAGTCGATCAATTGTTTCTTTTCAGGTGCTAGACCATCAAAGAAACCCGGAACTGGTCCGATATGGGCCTGTAATGATTTGACAGTTTCTGGATTGCTAGCATTAAGTTCTAGAGCAATACGGTCGGTTGTTTTGACGGCTTCTTTAATTTTATCTTCCATTTTGAAATCAGGACCACATGCCATGTGGATGGTGCCAAGGACATAAGAATCCTTTGTTAATCCGTTTCCTGATACTTTCCATAGGAATGTTTCTTTGTTCTGGGCAAATAAGGCAATGGTCATCATAATTGCCATTGCAGTAAGGATTAGTTTTTTCATATTGTTTTAGTGTAAATTCAAATAGTAAGTATATGATCGTAATCAATCGTTACAATAAATGTGCTAATAATTAGAAACTGGAATAAAAAGAAAATAAAAAGGGACGATTTTAGTTCGTCCCTTTCTGTTATTCTCCAGTTTTCAATTTGAAATCTCCAAGAGTTTCAAATTTGATTTTACTTGGATGGTTTTTATCAAAGTATAACCTATGTGTATTCTTGATGTAATCTTCAGCCTTGGCTTTATAGATATCCATAAATTGATTAGGGTTTCTATCTGCTAATGGGAACCAAGTGTGTTGGATCTGCACCATGATTTTATGTCCTGCTTTGAAAGTATGTGCTACATCTGGCAACACCACACTCACAGGTGTAATTTCATTGGGTTTGAATGCTTCTGGATTACTAAAGCTATTGCGGAATTTACCACGTAGGATTTCTCCTCTAACTAGCATTTGGTAATTAGGCATTACTACTTTTTCATTAACTGCAGATGTTGCAGAAGAGCTGTCCGGGTATACATCGATGATCTTCACGATAAAATCAGCATCGGTGCCTGTCATCGAAACATTTAAGTCGGCAACAACCGGACCTGCCATGGTAATGTCCGAGGTTAATACCCCTGTTTCAAAAACCATGACATCTGGACGATTGGCCACGAAACGTTGATCTGCGATCATGTATTCTCTGGTTCTGTTTTCAATCAGACCTTCTTGGAAAGGAACCGGTTTGTTCGGGTCACTCACGTACTCTACAAAGGATTCAGCTTTCTCGTCAGCTTGGGTTGTGATCTTGCCATTTCCGTTCAGGAAAAGCTCACTAGTGTACACATCTTTTGGCGGCCATTGGTCAAAATTCTTCCATTCATTGGCGCCAGTGAAAAAGATGTTGGCTTCGGAAGGGTTGAAGGATCCTTCACCTTTTAGGTAGTATTCAAAGAAAGGTGCTTCAAATTTCTTTTGGTAATCCAAGCTTGTTTTTTGTCCAAAGCGGATATCGCCAAAATAATCACCTTCTCCACGAACCCATCCTCCATGGAACCAAGGTCCCATTACCAAGATGGAGTTATTCTTTTTGTTGCGTTTTTCGATTTGTTTGTAGGTTTGGAAAGCACCATACGTGTCCTCTGCATCGTAAAGACCGCCAACCACCATTACAGCCGGTTTAACGTCGTTTAGATGATTGGTGATAGTTCTAGCCACCCAGAAGCTGTCTAGGGTGCTGTGCTTCGCCAAATTGTCCCAGAACTTAACGGTATGGCTTAGGTATTCATTTTTTAAGCCTGATAAAGTTGGGTTGTCCAAAAAGAACTTGTAAAGGTCCTTTGAAGGTAACTGAAATCCTTTTGGTCCATTTTCATTGGTAATCGGTTTTGGTCTTGGCGCATCGAAGGAATACATGAAACGGAAAGCATCTGCCAAGAATAAAGCTCCTCCATGGTGAAAATCATCACCAATGAACCAGTCGGTAACTGGCGCTTGCGGAGAAACTGCTTTCAATGCTGGATGGCTACCCACTAGGCTTACAGTAGAATAGAACCCTGGGTAGGAGATACCATACATACCCACTTTGCCATTATTTCCTTTTAGATTCTTTACCAACCAATCGATGGTGTCGTAAGTATCCGTACTTTCATCAATGGTATGCTTGTTTTCTTTGGTTTTGGTCGGGCGAATGTCTTCAAAAGTACCTTCACTCATCCATTTACCACGTACATCTTGGTAAACGAAGATATAACCCTTTTTCATCATCTCTGGGAAATTTCCCAAACTGGCCTTGAATTTCCCTTCGCCATAGGGGGCAACGGTATAAGGAGTTCGGTTCAGCATGATAGGGTATTTCTTCGACTTGTCTTTTGGGGAATAGATTGAGGTGAACAGTCGTGTACCATCTCTCATGGTGATGTACTGTTCGGTTTTGTCATAATGCGTTTTTACATAATCGGCATTGGCATCCTGACCTTTGCTTTGTATACCTAATAGGAGGAAAAGGATACAAAGAGTTAATAATTTCTTCATTTGGATAGGTTTTTTATTTTAGTTTAATAAAGTTAAAGTTATACTTTTTTTGATAACTTAGGTTAACATTAATACATTATTTATATGAGCATTAAAGAAGGATTTTTAGTAGAATTGGAGCGCGAAACCAATAACACAAGAAGGATCTTAGATCGATTGAAAGATGAGGACTTGTCTTTTAAACCTCATGAAAAATCCATGTCATTAGGCAATTTAGCGGGGCATATTGTAGAGCTGCATAATTGGGTTTCAGATGCTTTGACGAAAAACGATTTTAACTTAGCGACTGACTATAAACCATTTCACCCAAACAGTGTGGAGGAACTGAAGAAAGCACTAGATGAAGGGTATAAAAGAAATGAAAAAACTATCGACGAATTTCCAGAAGAGGATTGGTTCGGCAAATGGACAATGAGAGTCGATACCTACGTTGTGGGTGAGATGCCAAAACTTGGAGCACTTCGTTTTGTGATCAATAATCATTTGATTCATCATAGAGGTCAGTTGACTGTTTACCTAAGATTGTTGGATATTCCTGTACCGGGTTTGTATGGACCTTCTGCAGATGAAAAGAAATAGGTAGATTTCAAAAAAATTAAATGCCAGAAGATAACCTTCTGGCATTTTTTGTTAAATATGGAAGGAATTAATGATATTTTTAATACTGAATATGAGTAGTTTATAAATATTTTTCAGTTTTTTTATTTTTCCATGTAATAGATGGGCAGTGCAATCTGTCTTGTTATTAAATAAGCACTAATAATGATGAACCAAGAGACCTTTAAAAATACGGTATTTGTCCTGAAGGATAAGTTGTACCGGTTTGCAAATAGGTTTCTGGAACATCAGGAAGATGCTTACGATCTGGTACAGGAGGTGATGATGAAACTGTGGGAGCAGAGGGGTCAATTGACACAGTTGAAGAGTGTAGAAGCTTTTGCCATGCAAATGGTCAGAAATATGGCCTACAACAAAATTGATAAACTGGGAAGGCATGCGAAATATTTAAATCAATTGCCCGCAGAGATTCAACATGAGAAGTATCCATCGATGACCAAAGAGCTAATCATGAAAATGATCGATGGGTTGCCGGAAAAGCAACGGCTGGTGATGTACCTAAGGGATATTGAAGAATATGAAATTGTAGACATCGCCGAGATGGCAGGGCTGGAAGAGAATGCAGTGAGGGTCAATCTCTCTAGAGCTAGGAACAGCGTAAGAGTAAACTTAACTAAGGTTTTTGAATATGAAAAGAGAAGAATTGGATAAGCTGAAAGCTAAATACTGGGAAGGTAAGACATCCCTGGAAGAGGAGCGTCAGCTGAAAGAACTGGAGAATGAAGAATTCTTTTCCATGCTCAAGCAACCTGAGGAAAAGATGGACTGGGATTTTGAGAGTTTTATGGATGAAGTCGAAGCTGAAATACCGGCTGAAAAGAAAATCATTCCATTGTCTCGAAGAATCATTACACTGACTAGTATTGCGGCCTCTTTGCTTTTGGGATTTTTCCTGATCCGCCAATTCAATGGCAATACGGATATTCAAAATCCTAAAAAAGTTGCTGTAGCGAATGAAAGTCCGAAAGCATTGGATGTGGAGCTGCCTAAGGACGAACCTACAGCTGTCGCTGAGGATGATTGGCGCAATGGTCAGCATGAGGAGGAAAGTTCCTTTAAAAGCACGCAATTAGCCTCTACAAGGAAACCTTCAGCGCAGGCTCAACAAGCAGTGCAAGCTGAACCTGATAAGAATGAAGAGTTGTTTGTTGAAGTCAATGGCGTCAGGATCTATGATGAAGAGAAAGCTCTTGAGGTTACGGAGACTGCCTTGCATTTTGCTGCCTCTAATTTGAAGAAAGGGATGGAGGGAGTTGAAAACATTAAGTATTTAAAAATTGAAATCTAAAAAAATGAAAACTATGAAAACGTTCATGTTAATAATCAGCCTATTTGTGGCAAGCATGGCACAGGCTCAGATCTCTAAATTGGATCAAATATTTGAGCAATATAAGGAGCAAAAAGGGGTTACTTCGATCAAGATTGGTAAACCAATGTTCAAGATGTTGAACAAGATGAAGATCAATGATGCCGACGTGGAAACCATCAAACCGTTATTGAGCAAGATCAATTCCATCAAGATGTTGGTTTTTGAAAATGCAGGTTCCTCCATCCAGAAGGAAGTAAGTTCAGCAATTGGAAACCTTAAATACGAAGAATTGTTGGTGATCAATTCCGATGGTGACAAAATCCGATTCTTAGCTGAAAATGTTGAAGGCGATTTCTTGAATAACCTGTTGCTGAGTATCAACTCCGATGAAGAAACTGTATTCATGATCCTTGATGGAGCCGTGAAATACGACGACATCAATGCCCTAGTAAACAATAACGAAAACTAACCTTAATAAAACTAACATTATGAAACGCTACATTGGAATTATTTGTGCCGCTATTATTTTCTTCAGCATGCAAAGTTGCATGATAAAACGGGGAGCAAACATGGATTTCGCAAAAGGCACTAAACTGTCAGGTGATGCTGAAATTGTATCTATCAATGTCCCAGGAATCCTGATGAAAACATTTATCCGTGGAAAAATCAGGGAATTGCGTGAAGATGATCCTGCATTAGCCTTGGCCTTGAAGAAGATCAAGAAAATTAAATTGATGGCTGTTTCAGGAGGTGGAAGGGATTCCAACCTATACGAAAAATTCAACAGTTATCTGGTGAAGAATGATTTTGAGGAGCTAATGAGTATTTACAGTGATGGCTCAAAGATTTCCATCAATACAAAAACAAAAGGGGATAGGATAAAGAATGTCATGTTGGGTATCACGGATGAGGAAGATCAGGTGTTTGTGGATCTGAAATCAGATATCAATCTAAATGAACTCAATCAACTGATTGAACATTATGAAAGCAGCCAGCAAGATAAAAAGGATAAGAAAATGGAAAATTCAGAAGAATCTTAAGTTTCGTTGTTTAGTTAATAAAAAAGCCTGGCTCATTCGAGTCAGGCTTTCTTTATGATTTTCGCTTAAGGGAATTATTTAGCTAATTCTTCAGCGATTGCTTTTCCAATTTCAGCAGGTGATTCAACAACACGGATACCACATTCTTCCATGATTTTCATCTTAGCAGCAGCAGTATCATCAGCACCACCAACGATTGCACCAGCGTGACCCATACGGCGTCCCGGAGGCGCTGTTTGTCCAGCGATGAAACCAACAACTGGTTTAGTTCCGTTTTCTTTGATCCAACGAGCAGCTTCAGCTTCCATTCCACCACCGATCTCACCAATCATGATGATACCTTTGGTTTCTGGGTCGTTCATCAACAACTCAACAGCTTCTTTCGTTGTAGTTCCAATGATCGGGTCACCACCAATTCCGATAGCTGTAGTGATTCCTAATCCTGCTTTCACAGTTTGGTCTACTGCTTCGTAAGTCAAAGTACCTGATTTAGATACCACACCTACAGAACCTTTTTTGAAGATGAAACCTGGCATGATACCAATCTTAGCTTCTTCAGCAGTGATGATACCAGGACAGTTAGGGCCGATTAAACGTGAGTTTTTGTCGCTCAAGTAAGATTTTACTTGAATCATGTCTTTTGTTGGAATACCTTCGGTAATACAAACAATTAAAGCAATACCAGCAGCAGCAGCTTCCATGATAGCGTCAGCAGCAAATGCAGGTGGAACAAAAATAATAGAAACATTTGCACCTGTAGCATCAACAGCATCTTGAACAGTGTTGAATACTGGGCGGTCTAAGTGTGTTTGGCCACCTTTACCAGGAGTAACACCACCTACTACGTTTGTACCGTACTCAATCATTTGAGACGCATGATAAGTACCTTCGTTTCCGGTAAAACCTTGAACGATTACTTTGGAATCTTTATTTACTAATACACTCATTTTGTCTTATTTTTTGCAACGCAAATCTACTATTTTGATATGACTTCTAAAAATCAGATAGGTAGGTATTTTGTTATTTTTTAATAAACTTGGTTTTATTGATTAAATCCCACAGTACTATACCTATGGTAACAGAAACATTGAAGGAATGTTTTGTCCCAAATTGAGGGATTTCCAAGGTGCCATCCGCGATCGCAATGATATCCTCTTCCACACCATGGACCTCGTTGCCAAAAACTACCGCATACTTCTTTTTTGTTACAGGTTCAAAGGTCTCCAAGGAGATGCTGTTATTGGTTTGTTCGATCGCATAGACCTCAAATCCTTCCTCCTTTAATTTTTTAATGGCATCCACGCTGTCTTTCTCGTATTCCCAAGTGACAGATTGGGTGGCTCCTAACGCCGTCTTTTCTATTTCACGATGCGGTGGAGTAGCCGTAATACCACATAAAACGATCTTATCAATGGCAAAAGCATCTGCCGTACGAAAGGCGGAACCTACATTGTGCATGCTCCTCACATTGTCCAATACAATGACTAGGGGAGTTTTCTCTTGAGATTTAAAGGTTTCAACATCAACCCGATTGAGCTGATCCATGGATAATTTTTGCATCTTGCAAAGATAATCATTTCGAAAAATTAAAAATGATTTTGAATATTAGATTTTCTGTGTTATTTTTGCAGTCCGAAATAAAGTATAAAAGATTTAAAATATTATATAGCTAAGAGAAATGGCAAATCATAAATCGTCGATCAAAAGAATTAGAGCTAACGCTGCGAAGCGTTTAAGAAACCGTTACCAAGCGAAAACTACACGTAACGCAATCAAGAAATTACGTAACACTACTTCTGCAGAAGAAGCTAAAGAATTATTGCCACGCGTGGTATCTATGCTTGATCGTCTTGCAAAGAAGAATGTTATCCACAAGAAAAAAGCTTCTAACAACAAGTCTAAGTTGACTAAATTCGTTAATAAATTAGCGTAATCTAAGCTTTCTTTATAAAATATTGTAGGGGTGTTTTACAACATCCCTTTTCTTGTTTGTATACTTTTCTGATTCTGTCCTCAACTTGCTGGAGTAGCAAGGGCACAATAAAAAAGCGACGCTGACCAAATGGTCAGCGTCGCTTTTTTATAATTGAATATTTATTTACTCAGGATAGATTTCACTACCTGATCTAATTTCTGTTTGTCGCCTTTATAGGAGTCTAGGTCATAAAGTTCAACCTTGCGGAAATCAATAGGGTGGCTTTCACTTTGCAGATAGATATAGCCTTTATCCAATAATTTTCCGTCTTGTTTCACTTTTGGATCCACTGGTGATGCACTTCCACCACCGATTTGCGGTTTATTATATTCCAAAACTACCTGTCCATCTAGTACGTGTTGGATCAATGAATCACCAAGCACTACAAACTCTGCCGTTACCCATTGGTCACCGTGGTAAGTCTTGGATTTCGAACTTAAGCAGTGTGGGGTGAATAACTTGTCGTTGATCACTACGTTGGTTCCAGGAGTACAAAGGTTAGAGGTTGTGCGTTCGTCCTTGCCGTTTCCGCCCAAGAGTTGTCCTTCGATAGAGATCGGGAAATCTTGGTCTTTCAACATGGTTTTAGGGTCTTGGCCGTGCAACATGGCGCCGCTATTGGCCCATGCCCAGCCTTCACCACCTTTGCTCTGCTCGCCTACAAATCTATATTCCAGTCTTAGCACATAATAACCATAAGGTTTATTGAATGCTAAGTGGCCATATTGTTGGTTAAAATCATCATATCCGTCATAACGCACTTTCAAAAGCCCATCTTCAACTCTGAATGTATTAGCATAGTTGTCGCCTACTTCATGCAATCTAATCTTAGGAGTCCAATCTTTGATATCCTTGCCATTAAATAACTGAATAGGTTTAGGGGTTTTTACGGTTGTTTTTTGGTTGACTTGGGAGGTTGCTGAGCAGGAAAACATAGTTCCCAGTAGCAAACCGGCGATAATGGTCTTGAAATTCATTTATTAAGGATTATAAAAGTAAATTACGGTTTTTTACATATTCACTTGGGCGCACGCCAATAACCTTGTTAAAGGTATTGCTAAATGTAGGCAAACTGTTGTACCCTACCCGCAGCGCCACTTCATTCACGCTAAGTTTGTCGTCCAAAAGAAGTTTCAATGAGGTTAACATCCTTAAGATCGTGAAGTACTGAATATACGACATTGCCAGTTCTTTTTGAAATAATCTAGCCAATGTCCGCTCAGAAATATCGAAATGCTCGGCTAAACTCTTAAAACTGATGTTCTCGGCAATGTTCTGTTCCAGGTAAGTAATGATCTGTTTGAGTTTGTCATTCTTGGGATACGGCAAAGCCAATGGAAGCTCCGTTTGTGAAAGCTCCGGAAGGATGAGCTTAAATGCTTTCGCGATAGAATAGCGAGGTTCCTCCTCTGGGAAGATATTTCCATTCCAGCGATTGGTAAACATGATCAATTCAATCAAAAGATCGTTGACTGGATAGATATTTACCTTATCAAAAAAGTCTGTGTCGGTCTCGTACTTAGGAAAGTACAGGTTTCTCATCACCACCTCGGCGCTACTAGGATGTATGCTATGCTTTACATGAGGAGGGATCCAGATATAATGTCTGGCAGGAAGAAAATAAGACTTCTCGGCGGTCTTCAAAAAGACAACCCCGCCTTCGGTGTATAGGAACTGACCTTTTTTGTGTGAGTGCTCAGTAACCGAGTCTCCCATTACGGCATGATGACAATAGATACTGTTGTCATAAGTATCTACTTCTGTCATATAATATTTATCAATATATTCCTTTTGCATCCAGATGAGGCGTTAATGTGGGATAAATTTCCTGTTTTTATTTGAGAAAAGCAAAACAAGGGCGTTTTCAGGACCACACGCCACAAGTGTTTGCCTTACATTTTTGAAATATTTTAAAAAAAAGATACCCACATCTTTTGATTATTATCGCTTTTGCTCTAAATTAACAGCATCTAACATCAATCTATGGCTATTTCTTATCAGTTCCTCGAGAATTCTATAGTAATCATGTATGGTAAGTAATCGGTTACTTTATATTTTATCAAAAAAAGTAACTGGCTACAATGGATAATTTATTAAATAAAATATTGACTAATATTGCCTCACTCTTTTAGAGGGAACACAAATGTATTGATATGTTGGACAGAATACGTCTCGAAAGACTCAAAGAAAAAGTTACTACTGCCGAAGAAGCTGTCAAATTAATCGAAGACGGTATGGTTGTAGGCTCCAGTGGATTTACCAAAGCTGGAGATAGTAAGGTCATCTTACCCGCACTAGCTGAACGCGCCAAAAAAGAAAATATTAAGATCACTTTAATGACAGGAGCATCCCTTGGTCATGGTACCGATGGGAAACTTGCCGAGGCTGGTGCCTTGAAAAAGCGGATGCCATTCCAGGTAGACCCTGTCTTGAGGAGTAAGATCAATAATGGAGAGGTCCTTTTCATTGATCAACACTTAAGTGAAAGTGCCGAACTCCTACATAATAAAAACCTTCCAGATGTGGATATCGCTGTCTTGGAGGTTGCCTATATCGACAGAGATGGAAGTGTGGTTCCAACCACTTCTGTAGGAAACTCTGTTACATTTGCGGCCTTGGCAAAAAAGGTAATCCTGGAAATCAATACTTCTGTTCATGAGAATGTGTATGGTATCCACGATATCTACCAAGCCGAAGACTACCCCCACAGAAACGTGATCCCAATTGTCGCTCCATGGAATAAGATCGGAAGAAAAACCATCCCTTTAAATCCAGATAAGGTAGCTGCCATTGTGTTTACCAGTCAACATGATAGTCCTGCCGATATCGCTCCACCTGATGAGAAAACAACTAAGATTGCCGAGCACATCTTGGAGTTTTTTGAAGAAGAGGTAAATCTAGGTCACTTATCGGATCGATTGCTTCCTATCCAGGCTGGAATCGGAAAAGTAGCCAATGCCGTATTGACGGGTTTCTTGCATAGTAATTTCTATGACCTGACCATGTTCTCAGAGGTATTGCAGGATTCAGCATTTGACTTAATGGATGCTGGTAAATTGAGCTTTGCATCGGCATCCTCGGTTACTGTATCCAAAGAATGCTATGACAGGGTTTTTGATAACCTGCAGAAATACCGCGACAAGTTCGTGCTTCGTCCTCAGAATATTTCCAATACCCCAGGTTTGATCCGTCGTTTGGGCATCATCGCCATCAATACCGCTATTGAATTTGATATCTATGGCAATGTGAATTCTACCCATATCGGTGGAACCAAGATCATGAATGGGATTGGGGGCTCAGGAGATTTCGCAAGGAATGCTTATCTGAGCATTTTCGTGACCCAAGCCGCATCTAAGGACAACAAGATTTCGCATATCCTGCCGATGGTGTCCCATACAGACCATACAGAGCACGATGTCGACATCTTGGTAACAGATATCGGTCTGGCGGATTTGCGCGGACTGGCGCCACGGGAGAGGGCACAGAAGATCATTGACAACTGTGTGCATCCAGACTATAGAGAAGAATTACAATCTTATTTCGACCGTGCTTGTGAGCGCGGCGGACATACCCCACATTTGTTGGAAGAAGCCTTCAGTTGGCATATTCGTTTCAATGAAACAGGAAGTATGAAAAAATAATAATAGACTATTGTTTTATTTATTGCAAAAAAGCTTAGAGAAATTTCTCTAAGCTTTTTTTTTGGAATTTAATTTTTGATTGAAATCTTATCTGGTCAAACCAGAAAAGGTCTTAATTCTACTATCTGTTTCTTCCTGGCAAATAAATCTGGAAACCAACGGACAATCCAAGTCCATTCTGAGTTCCAGAAGCATTAATATTGGCTTTTGAATAATTGTAGCCTGCCATAACTTCCAATGCCACTGTTTGTGTGATGAAATGGGCATAACCTACATTTGCTCCAAGGTTTAAGGATACATCATCACCTGCAGAGCTACCACCGATACCGACATCACCCTGTCCAAAGAAACGACCTGTTGCGCTCGCTCCTCCAGGGAAATAATAACGAACAAATGGCGAAATACCATAACCCCAATTATTAGGGTTGTCATCTTTTCCCGAAGTAAAACCCAGATTTGCCTGAGCACCAATTGCAATACCATCTGAAATAAAGTACCCTGCACGTGGATTCAACTGGATATTGAAGGATTCTCCTTCAAAGCTATATCCTAAGCTACCTACAGATCCACCAATCATCCAATTCCCTTGTCTGATCGGAGCCATACCAACATCCGCTGAAGATTGAGGTACGGTTTTTACTTCTACCTGTGCTGTGCTATAGGATAAGCAGCCTACTGATAAGGCTAATGTTAGTAGTAAATTTTTCATAATAATCTTGTTTTCTTTTAACTTATCAACAAGATGCAATTAATAATGTTTTCGTATTGATAAAATTTTATCTTTTGTAGGATATAGGTTACAACATATAAAAAGCCATGTTAATCCATATTAACAAGGCTTAGGCTATATTTTCTCTGTAAATTATATTAATTAATAAAAGGCGATTCTAAGTTTCTTTTTTTGATATAGAAATCCAATGCTTTATAGGCTTCAAATGGTCGGTCAGTCGATAGCACATCCGCACCCCTTACTATAAAATCGGCATATAACTGGTATCCGGCTCTTTCCGCAGAGCGGTCCAAGTTGCCTATGGTTCCCAAGATAGATTTTATCCCATGCTGTCTCAACAAAGTATATAGGGCAGTGTCAGGCTCTCTCGTACCTACAAAAGCAATCAATCGGGTATCAGGGATGCTCATCTCGCTCAAGCGGTTCAGGTCATCGGTATTCTTGATCGTAGCGGAGATCATAAGGTCTGGAGCCAATCTGTTTACGACCTCGGCTTGATTAGCCGAGTAGGTAATGATGATGCTGTTTGCTTCCGCTTTCGTCTTACGGATCAATTCAATCACTTTTTCATAAGGCACCGATTTCTTGACATCCAAGGTATAGATGACCCTGCCAATCCCCCATTGCAGCGCATCTTCGAGGGTCGGGATTCTATAATTGGTTACCACCCCATTGTTATCCTTCAGCTTTAATTCTTTCAGCTCCTCAAAAGTTTTCCTAGAGAGTTTCCCTTTACCGGTTGTGGTACGGTCCAAGGTTTCATCGTGCATCAATACCAAAACAGAGTCCTTGGTCATGGCAATATCGCATTCAATGATGGCCGGCATCTTACTCGCCACCTCCGCAAATGTCGGAATGGCATTTTCAGGAAAACCATCACTCGGACCTCCACGATGGGCACTTACCAAAGGGTAGGAGTTCTCATTGTAAGTCAAGAAATGGTACAGGTCATCCACTGTCTTCAGGTTGAATACCTGATCCACCTGCGGCATATTGTTTACACCGCCAGAACTGTTGGTCCTAAAGCAGGACGAAGACAGCACTGTAAGTATAATAGTGATAAAAATAGATGAATAAACTCTATTGCTCATGTAATTCAATGTTTGCTTTTACTAAGGAAACTAACTCTTCCAAAGGGGTATTGATCTGATCGACTAAAATATGGGCACGATCATAGAATGGGTTTCTTTCTTCCAATTTGCTCTCAATAAAGGCCAAGAGCTCTTCTCCTGTGAATCCTTTCAAGGCTGGTCTCTTGTTTATATCCGATTGGCTTAACCTGTTCCATAATGATTTTGGGCTATGTTTCAGATAAAGGACCGTTCCATTTTCCAATAACCAATCCATGTTCTCAAAATAACATGGCGTACCTCCTCCAGTTGATATAATGCCTGATTTATCTTTTTGGGCATGAAGGATCTCTCTTTCAATTTCCCTGAACTTCTCTTCTCCATGCAGTGCGAAATACTCAGGGATACTCATTCCGATATGCTCAACGATTTCATGGTCTAGGTCCACAAAAGGAACCTGTAAGGCATTCGCCAATTTCTTTCCCCAAGTGGTCTTCCCACTTCCCATAAAGCCAATCAAGAAAACTGGTCGCTGAATCATTCTACTTTGTCTAAATATTTAGTTATTAACTCATGTTTGCTAGGAAAATTGTACTGAGACCATTTTTTGACCACGGTACCATTCAGCATCAGCATAACTCCAGGGTTAGCCCTTACCATACTTTTCAAAGGAACGGCATCCACATAGAAAGTTTCTAATACCAGGTCCATTTGATCATTCAGGTAGTTTACCTCATCAGAAGACGAAGCTGTTGCCAAGATTGCCCTGATATTATAATCCTCAGAAAGGTCCCTGATTGTCGAGTTGATGCGGTCTAATGCAGCCAGATCAAATGGAGACATTTTCTTTAGGTCAGTGCTCACCACGATAAAATTATAATAGGGATTTTGGATCACTTCTTCGGTACGGTCAGTCCCATCCATATCCGTGATAATCAAATCAGGAATCTTAACCTCATATCCTTTTTTGATCAATCTCGTCTGTGGATCCCCCACCACTTCCCAATTCTCATCCTCCCAAAGCTTATCACCCATATACTCCTTGTCCGTCACTTTCTTCGTCTCATTGGTCGTTTTATTCTTCAGTTCATAGATATGTTCGAATACATCCGGTTCAGCACCTTCTGGCGCCTTCATCAATTCTGGAATATTATTTCCCTCCTTGTATGGAAGAAAATCCTTGAATGGAAGGAAGTAATAGGTGTAGATACCAATACCAAAAGAGCCCAGGATAATTAAAGCAGCTAGCAAGTTCCTGGTAAACAGGCTTCTGATAAATGGCTTGATCTGATCCCTTTTCAAAAAGATGTATACAATTAGCAATAATAAGATCAGGTCCTTAAAGAATGACTGCCAAGGGGTCAATGGGATGGCATCACCAAAACATCCACAAGATTTGACTACTTCAAAAAATGCGGAGTAAAAGGTCAAAAACGTAAAAAATATGATCAGAAGCAATAAGCCCCAAGCCACTTTCTTACCTGCAATCCCCAAAATCAATAGACCACCTAAGATGATCTCAAGCGCACAAAGGAAAATTGCAATCCATGTGGCATAGTCATTTAAGAACCCAAGATTGAGCACATGGAAATATTCTTGCAGCTTATAGCCAAATCCCATCGGATCATTGGCCTTTATCAGTCCGGAGAAGATAAATAATAATCCAACCAGAATCCTAGCAATCCATAATAAAACATTAGGTTTGGGTTGTTTCGTTTGGGAATAGCTCTGTGTATAAGTCATGTTGTTTGTTATTTTGCCAAGCCTAGTTTGATCAGTGCAAAGACTGCATAGTTTAGCATATCTTGATAGTTCGCTTGTAATCCTTCTGATACCAATGTTTGGCCATTATTGTCCTCAATCTGTTTTACCCGATGCAATTTCATCAAAATCAGATCGGTCATCGATGAAACACGCATATCTCGCCAAGCTTCTCCATAATCATGGTTTTTGGCAAACATCAGGTCCCTAGTTTCATTCACCTTCTCGCTGTATTTTTCTTCCACGATTTTTGGATCTAGGTTTTCGTTCTCCGTATTGCCAAATTCCAATTGAATCAAAGCAATCACACAATAATTGATGATACCAATGAATTCATCGACAACACCTTCGCCAACTTTTGACTCCTTCTTTTCTTCCAATGAACGGATACGGGCAGCCTTGATGTAAATCTGATCAGTCAAAGAACTTAATCGTAAAATTCGCCAAGCTGTACCATAGTCTTTGGTCTTTTTAATAAATAGCTCTTGGCAGATGTTGATAATACGATTGTATTCTGTATTTGTATCCATAAATTGATTTTTCATTATAGTATGAGTCTCACAAATATAGCTAGAATATCCTTAACCTTTAAGTCACTTTGCTGTACAATTTCCTCGAATATCAATATTTATGAGCACTTTCGATTAACTTTGAAGGATGGAATCTGCCAGGTTTAATGATCTTTCTTACCTCGAAAAAGGAACCCCGCTGCAACGGAAATCTTATGCATTGATCCATAATCATCAGATTATGCAAGCTTTGCATGAATTCAATCCCATCCTTATCGGTACCATTCCCATTGATATTGCTGTATGGAATAGCGATTTGGATATTGCCTGTGAGGTGTATGATCTCGATAAATTTGAAAGAAAATGTCATGAAAATTTCGAAAAACACAATGGATACAGCTTTAAAGTAGAAACTGTGCGTGGAATAGAAGTTGGAATTGCTAACTTTAAAATTGATGATATGTTGCTGGAAGTCTATGGAGAGGGGAGACCAGTGCCTGAACAGTATGGATATAGACATCTGCTGATCGAGGCCAGGATTTTAGAAACCTTTGGCAAGGAATTCAAAAAGCAGATTATCAAGTTGAAGGAGCAAGGGATGAAAACAGAACCTGCTTTTGCCAAATTATTGAAGATCAAAGGAGATCCTTATGAGGGTCTCCTAAACTATAATATAGAATAGATGCTGGAAATAAAGAGTCCTGAAATAAGAGAGGTGAATATCATCCGATATATCCAACCTTTTCGCGAAGGTGGGTCACTGCCTGGCTTGGTTGATGCGGATGATGGATTTAGCTATGTGATCAAGTTCCGTGGCGCAGGGCAAGGTAAAAAAGCCTTGGTTGCCGAATTTATCGGTGGCGAACTCGCTAGGTTCTTAGGGTTGCGCGTTCCTGAAATGGTATATGCCAATCTGGATGAAGGATTTGGCAGAACTGAACCGGATGAAGAGATCCAAGACCTGCTCAAGTTTTCTGTAGGAAAGAATCTCGGCGTAAGTTATCTGAATGGGGCGATCACCTTTGATACCAATGTAGATGAAATTTCTTCTGAAGAAGCCTCCAAGATCGTTTGGTTGGACGCCCTGCTGATGAATGTGGACCGTACCGTGAAAAACACCAATATGCTGATCTGGCATAAAGAATTATGGCTGATTGACCATGGGGCAGCACTATATTTCCACCATAACTGGGACAATTGGGAAGAAACCGTCGATAAGCCATTCGTACAGATCAAGGACCATGTCCTCTTATCCAAAGCTAAGGATGTAGCCCAGATTGATGCAAGCTATAAAGAGCTGTTCAACAAAGAAAATATCAGGAAAATCCTAGATGTAATACCCGATGAATGGTTGATTGATGAGGTTCGCCATCTAAGCGCTGATGAGGTCCGTGAAGTTTATGTGGAGTTTATTTCTAGAAGAGCTAGCCATTCTGAAATTTTTGTAAATCAAATTCAACATGCAGGATAGGACATTATACGAATATGCTGTAGTTAGACTGGTCCCTCGTGTCGAAAGGGAGGAGTTTGTCAATGTTGGAGTGCTCTTGTATTGCAGAAAACAACGCTATGCCAATATCCTATTCCATCTGGATGAAGGCCGCTGCGAATTGTTATGTAAGGATATTGACTTTGATCAGATACGGGCTCATTTGGAATCCATGAAGCAAGTCTGTTTAGGAAGCAAAGCGGGTGGAGCCCTTGCCCAATTGGACCAAACGGAACGTTTTCGTTGGTTAACCGCAAAACGGAGCACCTTGATCCAATGCTCTGCCGTTCATCCAGGCTTATGCTTAGATGCTGAAAAAACACATCAGGAACTATTTGAAAAACTAGTACTTTAAATTTTAAAATAATTCAACCTACCCATGATAATGGAGGATTTTTATCAACATATATACGAGAAACAACAGGCAGTCCAAGATATGCCCAGTAATAAGGCGATTGCCCATTGGGCAATAGAATTGCTGCACCTGTTGTTCCCTGAACGAAATTCAAGAACTTTCAATACGGTTCAGGAAATTGAAGCTGCCTTTAAGCAGGCTGAGGCCGATCTTTATCTTTTGCTCTTCAAAACGAAAGCATGCTCCAGCTGCAATATCAAAAAAGTGTCCGAAAAGTTTTTTGCCAACCTTCCTTCCATCTATCAGCGCATGCTGACCGATGCCGAAGCCATCATGGAAGGCGACCCGGCAGCACAGAGTTTAAATGAAGTGATCCGGACCTATCCCGGCTTTTTGGCGATCAGTATCTATCGATTGGCCAATGAACTATGGATCCAAGGAATCCCATTGATTCCACGGATCTTAACGGAACATGCACATTCCAAAACGGGTATCGATATCCATCCGGGAGCATTTATCGATGAATACCTACATATCGACCATGGTACCGGTATCGTGATTGGAGAGACCTGTAGGATCGGTAAACATGTCAAACTATACCAAGGGGTCACCTTGGGAGCCCTGAGTGTGGAAAAGAACATGGCCAATACCCAGCGTCATCCCATTATCGAAGACCATGTCATCATCTACGCTGGTGCGACCATTTTGGGTGGTGAAACCGTGGTGGGGCATCACTCGGTGATAGGGGGGAATGTCTGGTTGACCAGCAGCGTTGACCCTTATACCACCGTATATCATCAACCTAATTCTAAATTTATTGATTCTAAACCTTTAGCATAATGGCGAATATCATAGACTTAATTGGAAATACACCGATGGTGGAAATCAAAGGATTTCATGACAACCCAAAGGTGAAAATATATGCAAAATTAGAAGGGAATAATCCCGGCGGCTCGGTAAAAGACCGTGCGGCTTTAAATATGATCCGTTCTGCGATGGAACGTGGCGAAATCAATAAAGACAGCAAATTGATTGAAGCGACCAGTGGCAATACAGGTATTGCCTTGGCCATGATCGCCAGTATGTATGGCTTGGAGATTGAGCTCGTAATGCCCTCTACTTCGACAAGGGAAAGGACATTGACCATGGAAGCTTTTGGTGGAAAGGTTACATTGTTGGACAATATGGAAGTAAGCCGTGATTATGCTGAAGAAAAAGCTGCAACGGGTGAATATTTCATTCTCAATCAATTTTCCAACCCCGACAATTACGAAGCGCATGTCAAGACAACTGGCCCTGAGATCTGGCGAGATACCGATGGCAAGATTACCCACTTTGTGAGTGCAATGGGAACTACCGGTACCATCATGGGCTGTTCGATCTATTTGAAAGGTCAGAATCCTGAGGTTCAGATCGTCGGCTGTCAACCTACTGAAGAGTCCTCTATTCCCGGCATCAGAAGATGGCCAGAGGAATATCTTCCCAAGATTTTTGATCCAAGTAGAGTGGATCGTATTATAGACATCGACCAAAAAGATGCAACCCAGAGAGCAAGGGAATTGGCTAGAAAAGAAGGGGTATTTGCGGGTATGAGCTCAGGAGGAGCTTTCCAAGCAGCCTTGACCGTAGCCAATGAAATCGATGAAGGCATTATCGTATTTATCGTTTGTGATAGAGGCGATCGATACCTCAGTTCAGACCTCTTTGGTTAAGAGATATTGATAAAAAAGAATCGGGGCTTTCATTTGAAAGCCCCGATTCTTTTTATGTTAAAGTTTCTATTTATTGTCCCTAGACCAGATCTCAAAGATCGGGTCACCTTTAGAGCTCAAGCCACTATGGTTCCAAGCGCCATCTTTGATTTCGCCTTCAAAGGACAAGGAAGCGCCGACCCGGCTATTGTCTCGGGAGAAGAATAAGATGTTCTCGGTATATTTCTTATCCTTAAAACTATATTTTCCTCCACCAGTACCATAAAATCCCTTTTCCGCAGGATTGATGGCAATCCATTGGAAATAGCCATCTACCAATATTTTGATGGTTTTTCTATCGCCGCGAGGTATGGTTGACATTTTATCTTTTTCTTTCCTGCCGGTTATTCGCCACAAACCATCCAAATCCTGTTTATTGGCGGTTTGTTTTGTGAAGTTCAGGTTCCCCATTTTGATGCCTTTGCCATCTAATTGGGCATTCGTGGCCTTTTCGGTGCCAATCTCAGCGGGATTGGCATCATTATATTCCACTTTTACCTGGATTCCATTGTTTGCTGTGCTAAATGGACCTCCCCAGGTGGAAATATACTTATTGTCCTCATATTGGATATAGGAACTATAGCCATCGACAAATAGCCATAGGTGATTGACATTTCCATCTTTTGCGAGGTAAGCTCCATGTAGGGGCTGCTTGGATTGAGCTATGACTGCAAAGCCCATCAGCAGAATGGCCAAACTTAAAAATAATCTTTTCATGTTGTGATTCTGTTGGTTAACCTTTAAATATAATTAAAACCATTTAAAGGGCAAACTGTTTTGAGCTTGACAAAAAGCTTTGTCACGAATGGGTAGGAATCGAAATTTGAGTTTATGGTTTCAGGCTAATACATTAATTTTACGCCAAATTTAACTTCTATTACATTGCAACTAAATCACAGGACACTATTTCTTCTCACGTGGGTCTTAATTTTATCCACTTTAAAATCTTTAGCTCAGGTAGAGACCAAGTCAGTTACTGATACGATCCAATTTAGAAAAGACAGCCTAACTGTCCTTCCCGATGAACCTGCGTTTATCAAGGATACCTTAGAATGGGACCTGAATCCCAAGAGGGAAAAGAAATTCTGGCGAGCAGGAACCCAATGGTTTTTGGCCCAAGCTTTACCGGCTTCCTTCAATCGCTTTATTACGAAAGATCCTTATTCATATATTAGTTTCCAGAACTTTTTGGACCATCAGCGATTCAGTGCTTGGGACTGGGATGATAATCAATTTACCACTAATCAGATTGACCACCCTTTCCATGGACAGATTTATTTCAATGCCTTCCGAAGTAATGGTTACAACTTTTACCAATCCTCACTAGCCACCGTAGCTGGTAGTTATATCTGGGAGACCGCAGGGGAAACCCAGCATCCTTCCATCAATGATTTAGTCAATACGACTTTTGGAGGGATATTGATGGGCGAAATGATGCATCGGGTATCCCGAAATATCCTAGCAAGAAATCGTACCGACCATAATAGGATCGGAAACGAGATCGTAGCGACATTGGTGAATCCTATCAACGGTTTGAATCGCTTTTTAGATGGCAAGTGGGGTAAACCGATCGATGATTATTATGGAGCGGATTCTTCGGTCATCAAAGCGGAACTGGATTTAGGGGTTCGTCGTTTCGATGCCAAGGAAGGTGATTTCCTGAATGAAGGAAAGAATGCTTTTTACGGTCGCTTACGATTTATTTATAGTAATGGTGACCATAACTATAAAAGACCTTTCGATCAGTTCTCTGTAAACCTAGAATTGGGTAATGGAGATAGTTCATTTATCAATGGAGTCCATGTACATGCCTTGCTTTATGGTGCAAAATTCTTCAAGTCTAAAAAAGGAGATCATTATGGAACCCTGAATGCCCATTACGATTTCTATAACAACGATGCCTTCTTTTACGGCGGACAAAGTTTGAACTATAACTGGCTTTCTGAATTCAGATATAAAAAAGGCAATCGCTTGAATCTGTCTGTTGGAGCCGGTGCGGTGATATTGGCGGCTGTTCCTGATCCATATTTGCTGTATGGAGCCAGTAGGAACTACAATTATGGCCCCGGAGCATCATACAGGTTCCGTGGAGATTTGATGCTCTTAGATCGCTTTATTCTAAGTGCAGATTATAACGGAGGCGTGTTCTTCACTATTTCGGGTACGGATTCATACTACGTCCTCCACGGACTGAACGTCGAAGCCAGCCTGAGGTTATATAAACGTTGGTCAATCAACCTGAGCTCTGGTTATTTCAACCTGCAGGGGCATTTCTATGAACAGCAATATCCAGACTTTAATCGTGAATATCCTTATGGTAGGTTGTCGGTAGGGTATAATATATTTTTCTAAAAGTTAATACAAAAGACGTTTGTTTTTAATAAAATATAATTTTGTTCTATGTTTTTAATTTTGTTGCTTTTATTTTAGCTGAAAATTAAAAACAGACAATGACTAAATCATTATTAAGCAACTGGAATAGGGGAATTCTTCTTTTATTTATCTTAACTATCTATTCTTCTTCAACTTATTCCCAAGAAAAGGACTCTAGCAAACATAGAGCAGTTGATTCTGCCTATTTGGTTAAACCAACCTCTAGTATACGACTTTCTTTAATTGTTCCAAGCTTAACTTATCAACACGAAAAACCAATTGGTCCAAAAACTGTATTTGATGTCAATTCGGGGCTTGTTGTAAGCTTTGGAATAAGTAAACTTACGTTTGAAATAGATCAATATGGAGATTTTAAGACTAATGCTAGGTTTTTCGCTTTAATGCCACAAATGTCTGTCGGGGTAAAGCATTTTTATAATATTGAAAATAGGCTCCGAAAAAATAAAAGCATTGAGAATAATAGTGCAAATTATTTTGGTGGAAGGTTATACGGTGTTATGCTTGGATGGAATAAGGAAACTAAGAACATCAATGCGGAAAAGTCGAAAAGAACACAGTTCAGCAGCAGAACTGCAGTGGGATTAGTAGCCTTGTGGGGGATGAACAGAGACCTCAGTAATAATTTCAATTTTAATCTGGAGACTGGTCCAAGTTTAGTCTATAATTTGGATTCTGAAATAGTACCTTCTTTTTGGCTGAATATAGGTTTTTCTAAGACCTTTTAAAAAATTGGTTTATTATTTAACCCTAAGATAATTTTATAACCCATGAGATCTGTTTTAATTATTCTGCTATTCCTATTAATTTTATCATTTACCCATGCTCAAGAAATCAATGCACTTGATCATGATTCAACCTGTTCGTATGTTACAGAGAATCATAGTATCCGTGCGAATATCGTAAAACCCATGTTAGCATATCAGTTTGAAAAGCCAGTTTTTCAAGATGCTGTCCTTGAGATGCATGCAGGTCTTACATTAGGAGGTTTAACACGTTTTCATGCTTTACCAATAGGAGACAAGGAGCGTTGGAATCATTATAATAGAACAATTGTGTTGATGCCGACCTGGTCCTTAGCGGTCAAGAAATATTATGGTTTTTCAAATCGATTACAAAATGGCAAATCCATTAAAAATAACTCATCAAATTTCCTCGCTCTTCGTTATTTAGGCCTAATGGCAGGCTGGACATTTGATACAACGGTGGGAGATAAAGAAGCAAAAGAAAAACCCAGTTTTGATAAAGGAGTAGCAACAGGTTTCGCCGCAACTTGGGGAATTAATAGAGATATTGGCAAAGACTTTAGTTTCAATTACGAAATGGGACCTATTTGTATGAAAGCTCCCCAAGGTACCTGGGGTTTAGGAATATACCTGAAAGTAGGCTTTCAGTGGAATATTATGTTTTCTGATAATCATTGATATTAATATATTTTTAGGTAAAATATATTTGTTTCTTGTTTTTAATTTCATAGATTTTTCGTTTACTGCGTTAGTTTACAGTTATTTAACCGAAGGTGCGGGCGTATGGTGGACTTTCCAACGAAAAATTGATCCAAATCATGGGCTATCCTCGAATCTGTTAAATCCTGGTTCTTTCCCTAATCTTGGCCCATCCTCCCATCCCGTACCCTGAGCGGCGTCGAAGGACATCCTGGTTCAAATAGCTAACAGGTCCTCAATCTTCGATTGAGAATGACAAGGTCATGAGGGAGGAGAACCGTACAGATTCTTCACTGATCGTTCAGAATTGGATATTCCTGGGAGGGATTCAGAGTAAAACGAAGAATCTATTTTTGTTTTTTTTAAAGGATTGGGTCATTCCGAAATCGTAAGATGAGGAAACCATTTTTTGTTGTTGAATGATGGAATAGAAGTGATTTAGAAGAGGCTTAATGATCTCCAACATATGTGCCTGCATGTGGCGGGCGTATGCGATACGCCCCTACAGTATTGGGGATTTTCCAGCGAAAAATTGATCCAAATCCTGGTCTATCCTCGAATCTGTTAAATCCTGGTTCTTTCCCTAAATCTTGGCCCATCCTCTCATCCCGTACCCTGAGCGGCGTCGAAGGGCATCCTGGTTCAAATAGCCTACCGTCCCATTCCCTTCGTTTAAAGAAAGCCCCGAGTCTAAATACTAAATACTTACTACTAAATACTACAAAAAAAGGTTAACGAAATTGCTCCGTTAACCTTTTTTTATTTTATAACTAATTCTTGTAATGCTTATTTGTCAAGCTTTTCGAATTTGTCGAAATCGATCTTTTTAGATTTGATTTTCACCGTATCTTTCAATTGATCGAACACTTTTAAAGCTTTTACTTCTTCGAACAAACGGTTAGCTTGCTCTCTGTCGCCTAATAATTGCATTGCGAATTGTTGCAATTGCTCATCAGTTGGCTCTTCGTTGATGTTGTACATTTTGATTTGCGCGTAGATGCGTTCTTTAGCCAAATCAACAACCTCATCATATTTTACTTCTAAGTTGTTTGCTGTAACGATGCGGTTTTCGATGATCGTCCATTTCAAGTTGTTCAAGAAATCTTCAAAACCTTCTTCGATTTCAGTAGCATCCAAGTTAGGGTTAGTTGCTTTTAACCATTTTTTCAAGAAGTCCTCAGGGAATTTAGCGTCAACTTTATCCATACCGAAAGTATACATATCGTTGCGTAATTTTTGAGCTGAGTTTTGTTTGAATAGGTTTTCAACTTCTTCTTTTACTTTTTCGTTGAATTGCTCTTCTGTGGTTACTTCACCAGCAGGGAACAATTTGTCGAAGAACTCTTGGTTCAAGTCAGACTCTTCTAATCTATTGATGTTTTTAACCGTCAATTCGAATTTAGTAACGTCTAAGTTTTCAGCCTCATCTTCAGTGATACCTAAGATACGAGCAAGATCAGCAACTTTGAATGCTTTCTTCACGTCAACTTTTGCAGTATCATCTTTTTTCAAGCCAACCAATGATTTTTTGATTTTGGCATCTTCAATGATATCCGTACGGATTGAAGTTGTTTTTTCGATACCGTCTTCTTTATCTTGTTTCAAAGTAGCGTAAAGAACGTCACCTTCTTCAGAAACTTCAGGGTTGGTCATTTTACCATAGCTACGACGCAAGTTTTTGATACGCTCAGTAAGCGTTGCTTCATCAGCTTTGATGTCGTATTCAGTGAATTCCGTCTCTGCTGAGAAAGGAATGTCAAACTGAGGAGCTAAACCGATCTCGTAATCGAATTTAAAAGTATCTTTGAAATCCCAGTTGTATTGACCGTCTTTGTCTTCTTCTTTAGGAAGAGGTTGGCCTAATACTTCCAGTTTTTGCTCACCGATGTATTCAGCAATTTTATCATTGATAATTTTATTGATCTCATCAAATAAGATCGCTTTACCGTACATACGTTTGATATGTCCAGTAGGAACCATTCCTGGGCGGAAACCTGGTAATTTAGCTTGTTTTGCTTGGTCTTTAATTGCTTTATCAACCTGTGGATTATAGTCCTCAGGTGCTATTTCCACTTGGATACTAGCGTTGATGTCATCAATGTTCTGGTGTGAAATATTCATACTCTTGTTTTAGCTTTTCGCAATTAATAAAAAAAAGTCCTCCTGATATTTTGTTTTCAGGAGGACATCAAGTGCGGAAGAAGGGACTCGAACCCCCACGCCTCGCGGCGCCAGATCCTAAGTCTGGTGCGGCTACCAATTACGCCACTTCCGCAGTTAGGATTTTATTGAGCCACAAAGATAGAAACCAAACCTATATATGTCAAGCTTTTTCTTCTCTTTTTTCTGTGTTTTTTTGTAACTCTTTGTCTCTTAAAGCCTAATTTTTTAAAAAACATTGAAAATGGACCAGACTAAGCTCAAAATACTGGAAGATCATCCTGCTTTTGCAGTGATCCCGACCGGTAAACCTCCGCTTTTGCTCTTCCTAAATATGGAAAATAAAAAGAATAGCCTCTCGGAAATATGGAAAGGGGGAAGGGTGCTGCTCCTTTTATATAATAAATCAATAAACCATATTCTATAGTAATAGGGATTCCTTCTAAAATTCTGACCAGGATATTGGAGCTTATTTTGACCTTATTCGAGGCATATTCCGAATTTTCCGAATATGTCTCGAACAAGGGTAAAGCGAGGTCCGAAGGAATGAGACCAAAAACTGGATAAAAAACAGGCTTTTAAGATCTTGGATTTATTGATGGAATAGGGGATGCTTTTAAAAAATTTTGAAAAAATATTTGCGCATATACTTTTTTCTCCTTTACTTTGAAACACAAAGTACTTTTATGGACCAGAAAGATATCTTAAAAGAAATAGGCCAGATCCGCTCCATGATGGAGAAATCATCGAAATTTATGTCCATCAGTGGACTTTCAGGCGTATTGATCGGTTGTTTAGCTTTATTGGGATCAGCAGCTGCATATTTTGTGGTATATGGAACCAAGAGTTTGTTTGGATACCGTGACTATTATGTGCTCGATGAGCAGGTGCTCTGGAAATTGATCATCATCGCCATTTTGGTCTTGTTAATTTCCGTGACGGTAGGGGTGAGCATGGCTAGAGCAAAAGCAAAGAAAGCTGGGCAGAGCATTTGGAACCCGACCAGTAAGGCACTCTTGAAAGCGATGGCGATTCCATTGGTGACAGGTGGTTTGTTTTCCATTATCCTGATCAGTAAAGATGTTTTTGGTTTAGTAGCCTCCACTTTGTTGATTTTTTATGGACTGTCGCTAGCGGCGGCCAGTGTGTTTACTTTTCGAGAAGTTAGGGTACTTGGGATTTTGGAAATTGTATTAGGCTTGTTAGCTTTGGCCTTCCCTGGATATGGCGTCGTTTTTTGGGCCTTAGGTTTTGGCGTTCTACATATCGTTTACGGGTTAATTGTCCATAAAAAGTACGAAAGAAAGTGAGCTTGGATTTAACATTATATGACAAGGTTTTTGAAAATAGGGTTAGGCTACAAATCATGAGTGTCCTGATGGCCAATGACTCCTATGATTTCAATTCGCTCAAGGAACTGTTGGAGGTGACCGATGGTAACCTCGCTTCAAACCTTAAGAATCTGGAAAAGGAGGGCTATATTTTAGTGACCAAAACCTTCATAGATCGTAAGCCAAATACAAGTTACAGTAAGACGGATAAGGGCGCTAAAGCATTTGAAAATCATATCATTGCTTTAGAGAGTTTAATCAAACAACAATATAAATAGATTTTTTTTTGTTCATCTACTTTGAAACACAAAGTACTTTATAAATGTTAAATATGAGAGGACTAAGATTGAAATTTATGCTATTCCTGTACAATTGGTCATCCAGATTGTATGCAGAGCTGTTTAAAGGATATAAGGCAGCTTGGGGGATCAAGAAAGAAGAGTTTTTGGAATATCAAGAGGGAAGCTTAGGCTATGCCTTAGGGATGTTCTACAAGGAAAAGGGTTTTGATGTCATGCCTAAACTGGAAAACCATGATGTCTTTCACTTGATCACGGAGACTGGTACGGAAATTTCGGATGAAATTGCCATGCAATACCTTTTGTTCGGAAATGGAAAGCTGAGCTTGTACCTGCTAGCGATGATCTTTATCGGAACCTTTGTGTTTCCGGAACATAGCGCACATTATTGGTCATCGTATAGAAAAGGGAAGGCCATGCATAAATTCCATCATATTGAATTTAAGGCATTCCTTAATGAATCACTGAGCACATTACAACTAACACTAGATAAAAAACAACTAAAACTACAAGTAAATCCTATTCAACATGGAAAATAATTCAACTAACGAGGGATTGGAGAACAGTTCTCAAAAATCCCTGATCGAAAAAATCACGTCTTCATTGGTCGTTAAGATCTTCATCATTTTCTTTCTGATGTTAATCCTGCTCATTCCATTGGGCTTGATCGGAGATTTGATTTCAGAACGCAACAATAGAGAAACGAATGTATCTACAGAGATAGCAAGGAAATGGGGTATGGACCAAGTGATCACAAGTCCAATCATAGCTGTTCCTTATGAGGTGGTTAGGGAAAGGATGAAAAGTGATGGAGAAGGTACTGGGACCAGTACGTTGGTCACTACGGTAGTGACCGAATATGCCTTTATGATGGCAGACCAGACACAGATTACAGCTACTGTAGAACCAGAACCCTTAAAACGTGGAATCTATCAAGCTATCGTCTATACCTCGAAGATCAATGTCAAGGGGAATTTCGAATCCTTTGATTTCAGTAAGCTAAAGGTACTGCCAGCGGATCTAAAGTGGCAAGATGCAAAATTGGTATTTGGGATCCAGGATGTAAAAGGCCTATCTGAAAATCCAGCATTTAAATGGGATGGCAAATCTATGGAGATGGGTAAATATGACCTGGACATTGATCTGTTCAAACAGAACTTGACCGTTGACCTTCCATTAGAAAACAATGAATCCTTGAACAAGTCTTTCGAGATCACTTTTGACCTGAAAGGTTCCAAGTCCTTGAACTTCCTGCCTTTGGCAAAAAACACGAAGATCAATGTGAATGGTAATTGGGCAAACCCGAGCTTCAATGGTAACTTTTTACCAGATGAGCGTGAAGTTGCGGAAAGCTTTAAAGCAAACTGGACCATTCCAGATTTCAGCAGGAAACAAGCTCAACAATGGACAGGAGAACCTTATAAGATCTATAACTTCCAGAATATCGATCTTTCCAACGAAGATGCACACCCTAATGAATACGCTGCACTTACGTTTCCAGAACCACAGAGCGCTAGCACGGACAATCAGTTGACTGCTAATGATTATGACATGGTTCAAGTTAACTTCTTGCCACAGGTTGACAATTATCAGAAAGCCACCCGAGTGACCAAATATGGTGCTTTGGTGATCGCCTTGACTTTTGTTTCCTTAGTCTTTATGGAAATCATCAAAAAACAGCGTGTGCATATCATACAGTATGTATTGATCGGTTTTGCCATGGTGCTGTTCTACGCCCTATTACTGGCAATTTCAGAACATATTGGATTTAATTTTGCATATTTAATTGCAGCAATTGCAACAATTATCCTGATTTCTTCGTTTATCAAAGCAATAACCAAGGATATGAAATCGGCCTTGAACTTTGCCGCCATATTAGCACTTTTCTATAGTTTTATCTTTGTACTGCTTCAATTACGCGACTACTCATTAATCGTTGGAACCATAGGTTTATTCATCATCTTGGCGGTATTAATGCGCATTTCAACAAAAATTAACTGGTATCAATTTGAAAAGCAATGATAAGGTTAAGTAAAACATCCATAAGAATGTACCTCACCAGTATCTGGCTGTTATTTTGGAAAGCCAGCCGTGTAAATTAGGTAAGGATTTCGGTTTGCCTGTCAACTTTAGTAAATTGGCAGGCAAATCGTTTTTTATATGCATAAGATATCATGGATTGGAGCACTCTTATTGATCAATAATATGGTTATTGCACAAGAAGGAAAAGAAGTTCCCCAAAAGGTGGAGCGACCAAAAGTAGAAGATCGTGTCAGACATTCAGGCAAGGTGGAACCCCTGTGTCCCCAAAAACTATGGGAACTGGGTCGGGTATCCGGAGAAGGACTGTCAGCTGATGGTACACAGTTAATTTACGGCGTTTCGAATTATCAATTTGATGAGAATAAATCGGAGAAGAATTTATTCATTATTCCGGTTAAAGGCGGGGTTGCTAAGCAATTTACTTCAGAGGCCGGCGGAGAGTCTGTACTAAAGGTAGAGGGCGATGATGTCCTTTATATGTTCAAAGGACAGATTTGGAAAAAAAGCCTGAAAGATGGAAATGCTGTTCAAGTGACCAATCATGAAGGAGGCTTGGAAAATGTGAAGATTTCTCCTGATGGGAAGCATATATTGTTCAGTAAACAAGTTCTGTTGAAAGATTACCATAGCACCGATAAATATAAGGACTTGCCAAAATCCAATGTTTATATATATGATAATCTGGATTACAGACATTGGGATACTTGGAATGATGGTAAATTCAACCATCCATTTATCGCCAGCTATGATAACGGGAAAATTGGGGAGCCTAAGGATATCTTAGGCGATGAGCCTTTCTATTCGCCAACCATGCCATTTGGAGGGGCAGAGGATTTTGCTTGGACTCCAGATAGTAAATCCGTACTCTATGTATGTAAGAAGAAATTTGGAACGGAATACGCACAGAGTACCAATACAGATATCTACAAATATGACCTGGCTTCAGGACAGACCAGTAATCTGACCGAGGGAATGAATGGGTATGACAATACGCCAAACTTCAGCCCTGATGGAAAATTGATGAGCTGGATGAGCATGAAAACCGATGGTTATGAATCGGATAAAAATGATATCTACATTAGCGAAGCTGCGACTGGAATCAAATTAAATATGACTGCTCATTGGGATGGGACCATCAATTCCTATGCTTGGAGCAAGGACAATAAAAAAATCTATTTCTTGGCACCAACCGAAGGGACTGTTCAGATCTTTGAGCTCTTGATTCCGGCCAACCTGAAGAATAGGGCATTGCCTATCATCAATAAGATTTCAGATGGAGAATTTGACATCAATGGTATTGTAGGCGAAACCAAGGATGGTCTGGTGGTTACCCTGTCAAAAATGACACGTGCGAACGAGGTATTTCACTATGCATTCAAATCCAAAAAATTAAATCCAATAACGACTGTCAATGATCAATTGTACAGTAAGGTGGCGGATACCAAGGTGGAAGCAAGGGTGACTAAGGCATCGGATGGTTTAGACCTATTTTCATGGGTGATCTATCCACCGAACTTTGATCCTAGCAAAAAATACCCAACCCTATTATTCTGTCAGGGAGGACCTCAAGGAGCGGTTACCCAATCATATTCCTTCCGTTGGAACTTCCAGTTACTGGCCAGTCAGGGATATATTGTCATTGCGCCTAACCGTCGTGGAATGCCAGGATGGGGGGTGAAATGGAATGAGCAGATTTCAAAGGATTGGGGTGGTCAGGCGATAGCCGATTACCTATCCGCAATCGATGACCTGTCCAAGGAATCATACGTGGATAAAGATAGGATTGGAGCTGTAGGTGCTAGTTATGGCGGTTATTCCGTATTTCAATTGGCAGGTGTGCATGAAGGTCGATTCAAATCCTTTATTTCACATTGTGGATTGTTTGATATGAAGTCATGGTATGGTACAACAGAGGAATTGTTTTTTGCAAACTATGAATTAGGTGGACCTTATTGGGAACAAGGGAATGAGAAAACCTATACCGAATTCAACCCAAGCACACTGGTATCGAAATGGAATACGCCGATCTTGATTTTCCAAGGCGGTAAAGATTACAGGGTTCCAATCGGACAAGGTTTGGAAGCTTTCCAAGCAGCTCAACTTAGGGGGGTGAAAAGTAGATTAGTCTATTTACCAGATGAAAACCATTGGGTGCTTTCAGGTCATAACGCACAGGTATGGCAAAGGGAGTTTTTCGGATGGTTGGATGAAACCTTGAAAAAATAATAAATAAATAAAGAAGCCGATTCAATTTGAATCGGCTTTTTGAATGCACAGAAACAAGAGACAGTATAGGATCTATAACTTGCTTTTTCATTCATTACTTAATAAACAACATTTAAAGAATATTTTCACCTTTCTTCATTAGGTCTAAATTTTCATTCAAATCATAGAGCTGGTTTTCTTCCGCCTTTGTGATTGCCTTTTTCATCAAAGAGATTCCTTTTTCTTTTTCCCCCACTTTATAGCTTAACAAAGCGTAGTTGGAAAGATTTTCGACATCTTCAGACTTTTCAAAGGCATTTCTCGACCAGGTCAATAGTTCTTTGATGAGATCAGTCTCCTTAGATTTTTTCGCAAAAACACCCACATATTCCATTTTCATTCTATCACTGATGGTCTGGTCATATTTTTGGATATAGGCTTTCAGGGCAGGGACATAATCATGCATCAGAAGGCCATTTTTATAGAAGTTTAATTTTATAAAATCCAGCAGTTCCGTGCTATGATTTGGGTATTTTGCAACTAAGGTATCTTGGAAAATAGACCAATCCGGATTGCTGGTCAAGATATAATAGCCCATAGGAGATTTACGGCCGAGCTTGTTGGCGGCATCTTCAAAATTTATTATTCCTCGGTATAGATCCTCGGCCGCTGTTTCTCCTAACAAAGAGTCAATTTTTTTAGCTTGATTCAAAAGTAATGGGAAGCCAATGTCTTGGGAAGAACGGGTTACATCCATGATGACCTGTGCTTCGGCTTTCGTTTCAATAGCTGGTTTCTGGGAAAGATAAGCCTTGATCAGATCTTGTTTATCCTCAGGCTCAGCTTCCATGGAAGCATTTAAAAGTTTTTTTAATATGGTTTTGTCCTGCTTATTTTCCTCATACTTCTTTCTTAAGGTATAATATTGGAAATCTGGATTCGGGACCTTTTGCAATAGGTTTAGGAAATTGCTGATCTCTCTCTTGCCATAGGCTTTATGTACTATTTCGCCATTGGGATTAAAGAAGAGATAGCAAGGGTAGCCATCCACCTGATAATTCTTGTCAAATTCCTTGCTTAATTTCATCCATTCTTTTTTGACTTCATTCGCCTCAGGGTCATCATCAAATTGCACTTGGACAGACACATAGTTTTGGTTGCTGAACTCGCCAATTTTACTGTCTGTGAAAACCTGTTGTTCCATGATTTTACAAGGTACACACCAGGAGGTGTAGCAATCCATCATGATGTATTTGTTCTCCGCTTTGGCTTTTTCTTTGACCTCTGCCCAATTCAGGTTATTGCTGAATTTTATTCCTTTTTCCTGAGCAAAGAGAACGGTTGGTAGCAAGAATAGTATAAGGATGAATCTTTTCATGATTTATTGGATTAATAGCTTTAGAGCACGTACGGAAATAGCGTTTTTCATGACCATCTGTTGTTTGTTGCCTTCAGGCGCAGCTGAAGGAATAGTCTGTGTAGAAGAAACCACTCCAGCCAGATTGCCAGCTTCCGATAGGATAGGAGCACCGCTTGATCCGACCGCATAGTCTGCACTGATGGTCATCCTATATTGTCGGATTCCCGGTGTCCTCGGGTTCAACATCAAACTGTTCTTGTTGACGATGCCTTCACTCAGATAATAATAGATATGGTCTGGATGGGAGATAATATATACGGGTTCGCCGGGTAATAATACTGGACCTAATGGAATAAAAGGTAATTTCTTTCCATTCGTTTTAACCTTGAAAACGGCTAGATCATTGCTGGAAGAAAAGGCCAGTAACTCATCCATCACATATACCTCACCATCTATGCCTTCAATAAAATAAGTGCTGAGGTCTTTGCTTTGTTGCAAAGTATCTGTTGGCTTATCCGTATGGATCAATTCAGCGAGCACATGGTAATTCGTGACGCAGATGCCATCAGAACTGATAGCAAAAGCGGAGGCATATAGATCGGCATAGGGATAATCATTTTTATCTTTTTGGTTCATTCGTCCCATCAAAAAGACAGCTGATTTTTTTGCCTGAAAAAGGTCCTTAGGCTTCAATGCCTCTGTGGATGGATTACCTACTAATTTCCATGAAAATGATTGTTCATTTTTTAATGCCTTGGCTTCGATTTGAAGTTGAGGTACTGTTTTTCCTTGCTGTGATTTAAATGCAGCCTGTACCTTTTCCTCCAAGCCTTTGTGGAATAAGGCATCGTTCATGAAAATGCTGTCTGTTTGGTCCTGTGCTTTGGCTCCCTGTTGTACACAGGATAAAGCCAGAGCCAAGGTAAATACCCAAAAAGGATGTGATTGAAACAATTTCATGGTTAAAACAGTTCTTCAAGTTTTTTGATTAATTCTTCACCTCTTAAGTTTTTGGCGATGATCTGTCCATTTGCATCCACTAAGAAGTTGGTTGGAATCTGTATGACATGGTACATTTTGGCTACATCACTATCCACGCCAGTTAGGTCGGAGGTTTGTTTCCAAGTCAGTTTATCGGCAACGATGGCTTGTCGCCACATTTTTTCAGCCTCTTTTTTATCCAAGGAAACGCCTAGGATCTCGAATCCCTTTTTGTTGAACTGATTGTAAGCAGCCACTAAATTTGGGTTCTCAGCACGGCATGGTGCACACCAGCTTGCCCAGAAATCGATCAATACATATTTTCCTCTGTAATCCGATAGGTTGACCGTTTTGCCTTCGGTATCTGGAATGGCAAAATCAGGTGCCGGCATGCCGATATCGACAATAGCCGATTGCATGATCAATGAATTGATCATTTCACCTCCTGGAGACTGCTTTAAATCGTCTGAAAGCCCTTGGAAAAGCTCTTTCATTTGACTGTTATCCAAGCTGCCAACAAGGTTGTATAACTCCGTAATGGATACGGCACTGTTGCCATGGTTCTTAATAAAGGAAACAGCAAATTCATTACGACTGGCATATAATTCATCCATTTGCTTGTCATACTCCTCTTGAGAAATCTTAGGCTGAGGATTATTGTACTGATCATCTAATTTTTTGATCTCTGCTGCCAATTTGGTTTCAAAATCTTTGATCTCTAAGTAATCTGTATAGGTCTTTGAACCTGTAATTTGAACTTCATTTATTTTGTTGAAGTCGCCATTGACCTGAATATTTCCGGGTTCCACGAATAAAAAGAATGCGGTGCTGTTATTACCCGATTTATTGACCAAAAATGAATTGGTAGGACCTGGAATCGTTCCTTTGAATTCAAATTTTCCATCAACCACTTCGGTGGAATCTTGGCCTGGATAGTCACCGCGCTGTTCAAGATGGATATATTTGCTCGGCCAATTCTTGATATCACCTTTAATGCTAAAGGGTTCTTGAGCAAAAAGGGCTGAATTGACTGCTGCGGTTAAAAATAAAGCAGTTATCGTCTGGATGTATATTTTCATGATTGTGTTTTTATAATATTTCAGTTGTTATCATTGTCCTTCTATTTCTTCCTCTTGTTTGTCCTTGCCCATCATTGGCAGGCTTTCGGATAATAGTACACCTTCTGGGCTTTCCTTGATGTAAAGACTAAGGGAATTGAACAGGGTAACCAATTCCGCATTAAGGAGGCTATTGGTCAAGGTTTGGATTTCTGATAAGCTAACGATGCTGTTTGGATGTTTTTTAATAAAGTCTTTGGAGTATTCAATATCCAATAGGCTCAGGCTATCTAAGCTTTTATAGTATTGTTTTAATACCGTGCTATCTTCGGTGGTAAATTGTAACTGCACATATTTACTCATTTCCTGGTCGTATTTTTCATGACCTTCCCTGAGTTCAATAAAGTCATTGTAGGTAGGAGAACCTTTGATTTCTACGTTTTTAAAATCGTCGAAACTACCATTGATACTGATGTTTCCAGGTTCTACGTATAATAATTTTGCGACACCACTTTTTTTCTGGGTGATCAGATATGCTGCGGTGGCTCCAGGGATACTGCCACTGAATTGGAAGCTGCCATCTGTGGTGGCTACTGAGTCAACTCCAGGATAATTACCTTGACGAACCAAATAAACCGTCTCTGTTGGCCATCCTTCAATTTTACCTATTACAGTAAAATTATCTTGGGAAAAACCGAGTTGGGTGATGAATAATTGAATGAATAGCGCAGATAGAATTGTTTGAATTTTCATGTAATTAAGCTTATAGTGAATGGTTATTTAAATATTTCTTTCAGTTTTTCCTGTAATTTTTCTCCCACAAGGTTCTTGGCGATGATCTTTCCGTCTGGGCCAATCAAAAAGTTGGATGGGATAACTTGAACGGCATAGGTTACAGCGGCTTCGTTTTTATTGCCTTGTAGGTCGGAGATCTGAGGCCAGATGACGCCATCGTTTTCAATAGCGCGTTTCCAGCGCCATTCCTCAGCTTTGGAGTCAATGGAAACTCCTAGGATTTCGAACCCTTTATCTTTATAGGATTTATAGGCCGCAAGGAGATTTGGGTTTTCCCTACGACATGGAATGCACCAGCTCGCCCAAAAGTCCACGAGCACATACTTTCCGCGGAAATCTTGGAGTTTGATGGTGTTTCCAGCTGTATCCTTCTGTGCAATATCAGGTGCAATTTTTCCTATTTCAATGTTCGCCAAGTTTTTCATGTAGGCATTGATATCTTCAGCCTGTACACTTGCGATCAACTTAGGGTCTAATACATCATATAGTTTCTTGAGTTCGGTATAGCTTAGATCTTGGCTTAAGCCAGCAAGTTCATAGACGGTTGCTGGACTGGCAGGATGTTCCTTGATGAAAGTTTTCGAAATCTCAATGTTTTTTTCGGTCAAGCTTTTTATTTCATTGCTAATGCTAACCTGTTTGGTTTCATCCTTTTCATTACCTAACACTTGGTAAAGGCTGTCGATTTGGTCGCCTAGGGTTTTATGGATGGTCTTGATTTCGTAGTACTCGTCAGTGGATTTCGAACCGGTTACTTTGGCTTCCTCTAGATTAGCATATTGCCCGTGGATCTCGATATTTCCGGGTTCTAAAAAAAGGAATTTATATTTAGGTTCCTCTCCATCTAAGGATACCAAGAAAGCATTGGTAGGTCCTTCGATCTTGCCACGGAATTCAAAGGAACCGTCCTTGTTTTCTACAGAGTCCTTACCAGGGAAATTACCTTTTCGTTCAAAGCGGATATACTTGGAAGGCCAGCCTTCGATTTTTCCTTTAACCACATACTCATTTTGGCTAAATGCTTCTTGGCTAAACAATGAACCAACTAATAGAAGCAGGGGAGTGATTTTTCTAATATTTAATAAAACTGTCATATACGTAATTTTTAATTGATACCTTCTATCTCTGAAATATATGGGAGGCCAAATGAGCTTTCAATAATGTTGAACTTGAAGAATTTTGCTGTTACTGGATTGATGAATTTTAGGTTCTTCCTATCGGGTCTATCCGCTGTACTTCGATTGTCAATATCGCCTGCTATAAAGATTCCTTCTTTTTTCCAGGTCTTGCCATCATTGCTGGAATAGGCTTCTACTTTGGAGAAGTTGTAATAGATATCATAAGAACCTAGGTAAGAAGGGCTGAAGATGAAACCTTTGAGGGTTTCGGTTTTTCCCATATCGATAATGATATCCTTAGGTGTGCTACCTGCAGCTTTCCAAATTGTGGCTATTTTACCGTCAAAAAGATTGGTAACCGGGAAATCTTTATTGTTGTCATTTACCTCGGCGGTTGCCTTCCATAAACTACGGTCCATTTTATTGCCTTGCAAAGCTGGCAATGGGTAAGCGATATTTTCGGTATTGTATTCCTGGATATTGATTTCTATCAAGGCATAATTGGCACCCAGTTCTGTCATTGGTTCTACGAAATTATTATTGCTCGTATTTTCCAATTCAAGTATGCCGATATAGTTTTTATCGGATTGTTTGAGTTGCTGGTAGTCGATTGAGAAAGCAAAGCTATCTACGGATACCGAATCGCCCTTAGGAAAATTGACTGTTGGTTTTATGATCTTTATTGCGCTTTCCGGGATTCTATTATACGTGTTCTTTTTAATCCCTTCCACCCAAGTTTTTACACTGTCCGTATTGTTTAACCTGATACCGCCTTGAACGGCAATATCCAATGGATGGTTTATCCTGGCGGAGAATTTGAAAACCTTGATTCCATTCTCTTGGTTATTGATCTTGGTTACGGAATGATAGCCATTGATCACATAATAACCTCGGATAAAATTGGTGTTTAAACCGCTTTCAGGTTTATACACATCCATTTGGATCAAGGAAGGAGTGATGGATACCTTCATCTTGACAAACATGTACTTACTCTTCAACTGTGCTTGTCCAGAAACGACCTTAAGTTTGATAGGGACTAGGTAAATAGTATTATGCTCTAAAAGACTGGCGTTTTTTAAGTGCAGTTTTAAGGAGTCTGTTGAAGTTGATAATCCAGACTCAATATGAATGACACCTTTATTGCTCAATTCAAAAGCACCTTCTTTAAATACCGGTGATTTGGTATGGTTGAGGCTATCATATACCGCAACTAGAGAAGGGTCTATTGTTCCTTGTACCACTACTTCTTGTGTGGCTTCTTTTTGCAATAGCACTGGTAACCCCGGTGCGGAAAGGGTTCTGTTGTTTACGGCAGAATCACCAAGCTTCATGGCTGTCCCCGATCCGATCGTTGTGCTCAGGTAGTTGCTGAATTCATTGGCTACCTCTTGATATAAGTCGAGCTTGTCTTTCTTGCATCCAAGAAAGCTGCTGAATACGATAAGTACAAGCAGAGCTGAGAGGCCATATCGAAAAAGTATATTTATTAATCTATTCATGATATTAATGCGTTGTATTCCTTGACCTGAATCACTAATTATCTAGGATTTGGTTTGATATCTGGGTTGTTATTGGTAATCAGCGGAGCAATCTCCATCAAATAGCGCGGTGAATTGGGCTTGATAATGGCGACTGTCGTATCTTGATAGTTATAATTGTCATAAAAGCTTCGGACGATGTTTTTACTGAACCTTTCTTCACGGTTCAGTCTTTTTAAGTCGAACAACCTCAAGCCACCATGGCAGAAAAGCTCTCTTCTTCTTTCCTCCAAAACCGTTTTTAAGATTTCGTCATCGGCTATTACTAAATCAGTTGAATTTTCAATTCGGTTTTTTCTCAGCAGATTTAGGACCGGTAATGCCTCTTTAGGTTTGCCCGTTCTAGCTAGGCATTCGGCTTTGATAAGCATAACCTCTGGTACAGCAATGCTATAGTTGAAATTGTATTTTCCATCTTGATTGGCAAAAACATCATAGTAGTCGAAGTTGATTCTTCTTCGAAAATCTGAGGACGTTAATAAAGAGTCTAAGCTTTTGCTGATCTGTATCCTAAAAGAGTAAGTCAGGTTTAGATCATGGTCTACACCTGTTTTACCTAATAAAACCTCTGGATTTCGGCTTTGGTCCAGCAGATTTAATGGAGCTGCAGTAAGGGTCTGGTAATTCAATAGAGAAGATTTCAGGGCCAGGCATTCATCAGCGGATTTCAAAGCTTCGGCGTAATTTCCCATCAGTAAATGGGTTCTGCTCAAGAGGGCCAAGGCCGATGCTTTGCCCGGATGGATGATCGTATTGCCCATAACAGGGAAGTCCTCGGTAGCGATGGCTTCATTTAACTCTTTAATGATTAAAGTATATACCTCTTGAACTGTTCCTCTTTTAGGTTTAACGCTAGCATCTGGGATCAGTGAAATTGGAATTGCCAATTCTGTTGCAGCTTTACCATTGGTATAGTCTTGGCCATATATATTTGCCAACTGTAAAAAATACCAAGCACGGTTCACCTTTGCTTGTGCGATTGCAATGGCAAGACCTTTTTGCTCATCTTCATTTTTCGGTTTTACTTCAGCGGCCTTGAGGATCAGGATATTCATTTGCAGGATGCGCTCATAGGCGCTTTTGTACATAAAGTCCATCTCCCCTGGTCCCCAAATATGTTGGGCATACATATAAGCATTGCCGTAATATTCATTTCGGGCGAGGGCAGGAAAGCTGAGGTCATCGGCCATGAGGTCTGCAAGAATAAAATTGCAACGTGCTATGGAGTCGCTATTCAGCATTTCCTGAAAGTCCTTAAGAGTAGAGGGGTTCACATTTCCGGTGCTTGGCATAATATCCAAGAATTTCTGACAAGAGGATATGGTATATATAATCACAAGACTCAGAACGATAAAATAATGTTTTGTCTTCATGGTTGTACGATTAGAAAATAACGTTTAGTGTAGCCCCATATTGAATAGGAGTAGGTAAACCAAGTCTACCACCTGTATCCACATTATTAGGGTCGTATTTATATCTGTTTTTCGCCCAAACGGCTACATTTTGCATGTGCGCAGAGATGCGAAGGCTTTTTACATATTTTTCATTGAGAAAACTCTTTGGGATTTCCCATCCGACCATCACTTCTTGGAGTCGGATGAAATTGGCTGACATAAAGCTATTGCTGGAGTTCTGAGCCAAGAAACTACGTATGGATAAACCTGTGTCATTGGTGAGCGCAGGAATATCGGTGAAAGCTTCATCACCTGGTTTTTTCCAACGTTGGCTGATCAAATTGGAATTTTCGTATTGGGCCCCCGAATTGGAAGGGATAAAGCGGCGCATAATACCACCGAAGCTTCCCATAAAGGAAACACGAGCGAAGAATTTGCCATAGGTTATATCATGCATGAAACCACCTGTCCAAGGTGCTCTAGTGGCACCCATATAGACGATGTCATTCGCCAGCACAGTTGAATCTGGGGTGGCTGTGATGTTACCTTTCGCATCATAGATCTGGGGTTCACCTTGTGCATTTAAGCCTGCCCAACGGTATCCCCAAACATTGGTCGTGCTATAGCCTTCTCGGAAAGCCGATAGAAATTGTCTGCTGGCAGAATAAGGAGTTTTAGGAATTGATTTAGCCATATTCACATTGTAGGCTCCATTGATGGCGAAACTATAACTGAATTTTGGCTTTCTGACGATGTCAGACTTATAGAAGAATTCGACTCCTTTATTCACAATATTGCTAAAGGTGATCTGATTGTCCAAACCTGTTGAAGGGTCCGTAGGAATAGGGATATTATTGGTGATCCCCTGGTCTGAACGGTTGTAGTACCTTAGGTCAATGCGATGGCGGTCATTGTTCAATCCAAATTGGAGATAGATTTCAATGTTTTTGTTCCTTGGTGGCAAAACGGAAAACGTACTATTGGTAGCCAATCCAAAACCTCCGCCGGCACTGCTGTTGGTTCCCATCATCAAGCCCAGACCTTGGATAGAAGAAAGGTCTTGATAGGTTCCACCAATCATAAATGTACTGATCCCTTCAGAAGTGAAATAGGATTCTTTCTTGATATCATAGGAAATATTACCATTAAATTGTTTTTGGCCTTCTGGAGAACGGTCAAAGGTTCCATTGAACATTAAGGTTCCATCTCTTAAAGTTCCTTCCAAGCCTGCACTAAAATACCTCAGGGTCCTACGTTGGTTAAAAGATGCTGAATCCGTCAAGCTTCCGCTAGGGGATATGCCATCCAATTTCATAGTGTTATATCGACCATAAACCGATAGATCACCACTAAAAAGGTTCAATCTTAATTCTTCAAAAATATTGAAGGAGGATTGGCCAGCCTGTGGTACGGGAATAAAATTATTGACCCAGATGGCGTAGTTGTTCCATTCTGCCTGTCTGTATCGGTTACTTCCAATCGTAGTAGGCAGGTCAGGCATTTTATTTCCCATCAAACCAGCAGAAACCATAACGCCTGATAGCCAATCGGGAAGGTTTTTATGTTTGAATTGGTAACCAACTATGGAATTAAAGGTCCTCGTTGTAGCAAACTTCTCCTTTCCATAATTAGGACTGAAGGCCTCGCTATAGTTGGCATTGAAATTTATGGTCTTCTCTTTATAATCGTAATTGATTCCTGCATTCCAGTTTAAGTTCCTAAAGATCGAAGTGTCACCTGATGACGGTGTCAATAAAGCAAATGGATAGATCAATGCTGCAGTACTACTGTATAGTCTTCTGAAGTTTTCAACACCTTGATTTCTATCTCCCGCAGGAAGAAAGATTGCGGAACCTTTTCCTGTATTTTGATTGTATCCATAACGGGTTATATTTCCTGGTCTTTCCCTGGTTTCGTTCGCCCCACCAGCACCAATATTGGCTGTAACGGTATGCTCATCGATCTTTAAGGAGTAACTAAGACCGGAACGGATATTCCATTGTAAATACTTGTCCTGGCTATTGTTTAAGATGTCTCCCGGTGGTACATAAAAGTCTACCGAACCAGAGTTTGGTGACCCATAATTATTAAAGAGTTGTCTTCCTTCACTGCTTTGTCGGTCTGTAATTCGGTCATTGTTGTTGCGGGTCATGCGATAGAATACCGAGTTGTCCCAACGCAAGCCTTTGAATAAATCCCATTTCATTTCCAGACGACTTTGAACCAAGGTGTTTTTGGATAGACTGTTCATCAAGCGACTGTCTTCCAACATATTGATGCCATGGTTGAAATATCCGTTTTTCATGATAAGGTTATTGTAGACTTCTCCAAGAACCTTTTGATCATAGATATAGTTTCCTTGTCGATCCAGGAACATTTGATAGGCAGGGGGAAGGTTGTAAATGGATAGTTCATTGGCACCACCTTGCGAATTGGTCCTGTTGGCATTGATCTGCCAGTTTGCTATTAACTTACCTTTTAACAGGTTGAAGTTATTTTTCAAGTCTACACCATAGGTGTTGGAATTATTGTTGAGTCCATGTGATTTGAAATTATTATAGGTCCCAGTCAGGGTAAACATATATTGAGGAGTACCTCCAGAAAAGGACAATAAATGGTTTTGGGACATCACGTTCTGTTGGAGATGAGCCACTTGCGCTTCATTGGAGAGAGCCGAAAGGGAGTCAATCCTACGATTGAATTCTGCTTCGGTAATTTTGTTACCCCTACGCCAAGCGAAAAGTCTTTCGGCTAAATTTAGGTTTTCAAAATCTCCATCTCCAGGGATAAGGTCCAAAGCTGCAGCACTTTTTAGATAGTCTATAATATCTGCTGAGCTAGCTAATCCTAATTTGGCCATGTCGTATTTTGGAGCAGGCTTAAAGTACATATTGGCGTTATATGTAATGTTGACCTGATTCTTTCTTCCGGTCTTGGTCTTGATCAGGATAATACCTGCTGTGGCTCGAGGTCCCCATTTGATCAGTTCCTTAGGGTCTTTGATTACTTCAACCGATTCCACATTGGCCATTGGATAGTCCGCCGGGAATTCCTCTACTGGGAATCCATCGATAATAACCATCATCCCTTCTGTATTTCCAAAACTGGCAGAACCTCTGAGTTCTGGAACCAGGGTAACACTGGCTTGATTGGAATACTCGATAAAGAATCTACCTGCATCACCACCACCAGGCAGGCTAGTTTTATTTTCAATAGCATCGATCATCCTTTGCCCATTTGGGTAGAATTTCTGAAGGAATTGATCCAATGTATAATAGGTTTTTCTAAGTCCGCCGCCTTGACCTGATTGGATAGTTCCAATTTCGGTGATCCCGACAATCTTTCTTTTGTTGGATGGCAGGATCTGTAAGGTCAAGCCCGGAACAGTACCTTGCAGTAATTGTCCAAGGTTCATGTATGACCTATTGGTCATATCGATCTGGGTATTTAAGTTTAGGTTTTTCTTGACGCGTGCCTCTACCGTTACTTCGTTTACCGCTAAAACTTGGTTGTACAGCGTCACGAGCATATTTCTTTCCCCACGAAATAAAATCGTACTCTCTTTATAACCTTGGCAGGTAAATGTAACCAAGTCACCCCTTGAGGTTTCAATATTAAATCGCCCATTGATGTCGGATATGCTCCTGACGTTTTTGGGGTCCTTGTTATTCACGATCGTTACTCCCCGAATGGGTTTACCGGCTTGGTCTCTGATCTCTCCTTCTACCATTCGAGGTAAATTCGGACGAACCAGTTGATCCATGTTGACCTCAATGACCGTTTCTACGATCCTTGGTCTTTTAGGAACCAGGACAATGGTGTTGTTTGCGATGGAATAAGAGATCGTCTGTTGATGGAATATCTCATCCAATACAGATCTAAGGTCCTTGTCAGTTACTTTTATCCGTACTCTTTTGGATTTCTTGAGTATCTCAGTGGAATAAAAGAGATCATAATTTGTTTGTTCGACAATCTTTTCCAGTACGTCCTTTAATCTGCTGTTTTTTTCATTCAGGGTGACCTTTTGAGCAAACAAGGGTAAGGAAAGCATCATCAAACAAGTGACAATAGCTAATTTGATTTTATTCATTTTAAGGTTATGGTAATTAGGGTTATTGGTAATTTTCTTTATATCATGGGAATACGGTGAGTTTGTTGTTTTGGAGCTGGGTTTTGATTCCACTTAATTCTAAAACTTTCAGTACTTCGGAAAGATTTTGGTTCATGCTGGTCCTTCCGGAGAAAGTTTGACTTTGGTTTACACCTGGTTGGAATTCCACTTCAATGTTGTACCAGCGTTCAATCTGTTTCATAATGCCTGCTAGGTCTGAATCTTGAAAGTTGAAATATCCTTTCACCCAACTAATGGATTGTTTGGCATTCACCTCCGATTTGGCATATCGTTCATTGTTGCGGTCATAAGTAATTTGTTGGTTAGGGCTTAAGAAAAGCTCTTCACCTTTGCATGATATTTTGACCTTGCCCTCCAAAAGGGTCGTCTTGCTTGAATTCTCGTTTGTATAACTGTTTACATTGAATTGAGTGCCCAGTACCTGAATGATTTGATCTTCGGTTTGAACGATGAACGGTGCCTCGGGATTTTTTGAAACCTCAAAATAGGCTTCTCCAGTTACATGGACCTTACGTTCATTTTCTGCAAATTCGATAGGATACTTAATGGTTGATTCTGCATTCAACCAAACATTGGAACCATCCGGAAGTTGGATTTCGAACTTTCTTCCCTTAGGTGTATGTGCTGTGTTGAAAGAGGTTTTTCCGGCTTCACCTTTGTAATAGATGGAGCCGTCTTTTTTATAGATTTCAACCCCATCTTGGCTAGCTATTAAGCCATCTGCCAATGAGTCGATTTCAACGGTTTCTCCGTTTTCTAAGGAAAGGATTAAGCCCTCGGTTCCGGCTGTTTTATCTTGTACTGTAATTGTTTCTGGGGGATTGGAATCTGAAATGAACCAGTAAGAGGTGATGCCAAGGACCATCAGTATACTTGCGGCAATACCTATGTAGGTTTTATTTCTATACCATAATGGTTTTGGTTCAAGTTTTTGGACATTCTTACCTTCTAACTTCGCTAATAGACCTTCAAGGATTCTGGTTTTATGTTCTTCTTTGCTGCTGGCAATATGCTCAGGGATAATCACAGGGTCATTCTGGGCACTGTTGTACCAAGTAGCATATTCCTTTGCCTCATCGTCAGAAATCGAGCCATTAAGCCATTTCAGCTCCAGTTCGGCCAAGCGATTTTTATCCATCATCGTAATTTAATTATAGGTCTATATAACTATAATCAAAGTCGAGGCCCTTATCCCTATATAGGAAATGAAAAAAAATAATATTTTTTTAATGTTGACTTAATAAAATAGGCAGATGATATAATTAAGACCTGATTTTATTTTTTTGAGGGCACGAGTTAAATGGGCTTCAACGGTCTTTTCAGCAATCAACAATCGTTTGGCAATTTCTTTTTGGGATAAGCCTTCTTCACGGCTCAGCTTATAGACTAATTGGCATTTTTCTGGTAGTTGGGTCACCAGTTTTTCTAATTTGGTCTTAAGTTCTTCAAACTGGAGGTAGTTTTCCATAGAATAGAAATTCTGTTCATCAGCCTTTTTGCTGTAGTCTACGAATTTCTGTGCTACTGCGAGTCTATGTCTATGATTAATGATCTTATACTTTAGGGCAGCGGCAAGATATCTTTCAATTTGATCACTGAGTTTGATGCTCTGCCTACGTTTCCAGATATCCAAGAAGATATCTTGGACGATTTCTTCTGCCACTAGGATATCGGAAAGCTTATTGCTGGCTACCACCAAAAGTTTATCCCAATACCTTTTATAAATTTCTGTAAATGCTTTAGGGTCACTTTCTTTCAATAGGACCAATAACTTTTCATCAGAATATTTTTCAAACTGGGACATTTTAGAGCTTAAATATCAATCATTAGCGTTAAAATTAAGTCAAATTGATAGCTGTAAGTAGTTAATTTTGCTGTTGCATCAAGTTGAATTAATTAAACTTTGATAATTTTAAGTATAAAATTATTAAAATAATCTTTTATTGCTTTACTATATTATTGGTTACAATTAGCGATTTATTAGGTAAGTAATTAATTGATAGTTGTTTAAGCAAATTAAGCTGTATAAAATAATGCAATAAAAAAGCTCTAATCAGTTAAAATTAGAGCTCTTTGTAAAAATGATTGTTGAATCTATTTAGTGTCTTTCTTTCCGAAGATAGAAATCTTAAGATATTTGCCTGGGTTCTCTTTAAGGTCTTTCACCAATTGGTCTAGACTCTCAGAAGCATTCGTCAAATTGTTATAAAGCTTTTCATCATGGATTAGCTGACTTAATGAACCTTCTCCTGAATTGATTTTTTTCGTGATTTCCACTACATCTTTCATAGCTTGGTTGGCATTGTCAACAGTTGCTTTGATCTCCGTTTTAGATAGGTCATCTGAAAGGTTGTCCAAATTCGCAAGGATGGAATTGATCTTTTCGTTGTTGTTCTTGAAGTTCATGGTAATAGACTCCATGTTGGCTAGGATCTTACTCAAGCGGTTTTTCTCAGCGCCCATTAAACCATCCACATCTCCGGTAATCTTTTCAAGGTTCTTCAATGAAACAGAGATACTGTGCACACTGCTCTTGAAGTCTCTCTGGAAGTTTTCATCCAATACTGAGTTAACCCCAGAAAGAACGGAGTCTAATTTAACAACTAAGTTTTCGATTTTCTTTTGAAGGGGTTCCACTTTTTCCATTAGGTTGGCTTGCACATCCGATAGCAAAGGATCACCATTTCTAGCCATCGTGGTACTGTTTCCTAGTTCAAAGACGATCGCTTTACTTCCCAATAAATCTGCGCTTACGATCCTTGCTACGGTATTAGATGGAATATCGTAATCATCATTGATCTTAAATTCAGTCCTGATTTTTCCGTTCGGTTGAAGGGTAAGTTTAGAAACGCGACCTATTTGGAAACCGCTGACCAAAACCGGTTTAGAAACCGCTAGCCCGTCCACGTTGTCATATTCTGTGTAAAAAGTATTTTCGCTGCTAAAAACATTGTTCCCTTTGAGGAAGCTATATCCTATAAATAAGATTGCTATAGCAACACTAGTTAATGCCCCGACTTTAGTTTCGTTAGATATTTTCAAAATTACCCTATTTAAGTATTACCACTCTGTTCTAACCGCCAATTTAAGAAAAAGTTTATTTTTCTATGCTTTTTCTGTAGGTATTTATGGCATTGAACAAATCGGTGACAATTGATTCTTGTCCAGCGGATGACATCATGAAGCGTTCTTCGTCTGGATTGGAAATAAATCCGATTTCGGTCAAAACGGCTGGCATACCAGCGGTTGCCAAAACTGCTAAAGATTGTTCTTTTACACCTCTATCGGTACGGCTAGATCCAGCAAATTGATCTTGCATGTAAGATGCAAGACGGATACTCTGCTCTCTAAACTTTCTTTTCATCAAAGAGAATACGATATAGGTTGAGGGGTCTTTAGGGTCAAAACCACCATAGTTTTCTTTGTAGTTTTCTTCCATTAAGATGGATGCGTTCTCACGGATCGCCACATCTTGGTCACCGGTACGGCTAAAACCCAGCACTAAAGTTTCAGTACCCTTTGCCGAGGTGTTCAAAACACGTTGGGTTACATAACGGCCACGGCTGTTCTTTACCCTGCGGCTACTTGCACCTCCAGAATTACAATGGATAGAAATAAAAAGGTCCGCATGGTGCTTGTTTGCCAATGCCGGACGTTCATATAATTTCGGATATACATCCGTCGTACGCGTATAGACCACTTTGATCCCTGGGAATTCCTTTTGGATTTTCTTTCCCAATTTCAAGGCTACCTGTAGGGCGATATCCTTTTCTTTAGATTGCCTGCCTACAGCTCCCGAATCATGCCCACCATGTCCAGGGTCTAATACTATTGTCTTAAGTTTTCTAGGACTTCCACCTTGGTCGTTTTGTAAATCTACTGGTTTAAAACTCGCTAATACAACCACTGAGATACAAGTCAGAACCAACCCAACTTTCCGAATCACGTTTTTCTTTTTTGTTGTCAATTTCTCCAATTTCTCCTAATCGTTTCTGTTTTCTATCAAATTCTATTCCTAATGCGCTACTGAATTCGATTTATATTGTTTGATGGCATCAACCAGATTACCCACGATTTCATTCTGACCTGCTTCCGAAACCATGAACTTTTCTTCATCTGGGTTAGAAATAAAGCCGATTTCCGTCAATACCGCTGGCATTGCAGCCGAAGCTAAAACCGCCAAAGATAATTCTTGTACTCCACGGTTTGGACGGCCCTTTTTTACATATTCATTTTGGATATGAGTGGCAAATCTAATGCTCTTATCGCGATATGTTCTCTTCATCAAGGAGAAAATAATATAAGTAGACGGGTCATTCGGGTCAAATCCGCCATAATTTTCTTGATAGTTTTCTTCAAAAAGAATATCGGCATTCTCCCTAACCGCCACTTCCGATTCACCTCTCTGCAACCTATTGAAACCACATACAAAAGTTTCCGTTCCACTAACTCCAGGGTTTCTGATGGTACGGGTCGTGTAGCGACCATTCTTTCCTTTCACTCGACGGTCCGAATCGGCGGAGTTGCAGTGAATGGAGATAAAAAGGTCAGCATGGTTTTTATTTGCCAGGGCTGTTCTTTCGTGAAAAGGAACATCCACGTCAGTTTCCCTAGTCAACATCGCCTTCACGCCAGGCATCTCTTTTTCAATCGCTTCTTTCAACCGTTTGCCCACCTGAAGGGTGATATCTTTTTCCACCGATATACGACCTTTTGCACCGGGTAGATTACCACCGTGCCCTGGATCAATAACGACTAATTTGAATGTTTTATTGGATTGAGAAGTTTGAGGAGGATTATTCTCTTGATTTTTCTTTTCAGAAGAACGAACAATACCACTTAATAAAACTAAGGGAAGTAGTACCGCTGCGAACGAAATTGATATTTTTATTGATTTATTGAAATTCATAGTTAACGTTATTATTTTAGTCCTATCAATAACATTGTAAATGTAAACTGTTAAATATGATTAACTTTTGAAAAACCTAATCGTTGTTATTGATTTTTGACTATTTTTGCCAACAAGAGTTTAAAATTAGCACAAAAATAACATTCATATTTCATTTTGAAGGCCTTAAGTTGTTTTTTCCTTTCCATTCTGTTTTTTTTTATTGGGATGTCTGTGCTACAGGCTCAGGTGGAGACCAATTCTCGCACTCAAAATGTTACAATAGACACCCTTCAAAGAGATACAATTCCGACCGATACCAGTAGAAATAACTTTAAAGAAGTAAATGGTCAGGATACCGTCCACATGAAAGATCAAGGTGGTTTGGAGACCGTTGTGACGATTTCTGCCAATGATTCTTCTTGGAACCAGGTCAGTAAAAACGTTCTACACTTATACAAAGGCGCCAAAGTAAAATACCAAGGCTTTGAATTAGCAGCAGATTATATCCGTTTGGATAGAAATACCAACGTCCTGTTTGCATCCGGAGTAATGGACCATAACGGCAAATATGTAGGTCGTCCGGTTGTGATCATGCCTGGTGAATCTCCAATTGCTGTAGACTCCCTTTTATACAATTATAAGACGCAAGTACCCAAAACCTTCGGTGTCATGACCGAAGTAGATGGGGGATATATTCAGGCCAAAGAGGTCAGGAAAAACATCTACGATGAAATGTCCCTCTATAAAGGGCTGTATTCTACCTGTAACTTGCCTTATCCGCATACCCACTTTGGTATTCAGATCACCAAAGGGGTCATTACCCAGAAACAGATTATTGCCGGTCCATCTTATTTGGTGGTAGCGAATATTCCCATAAAATTCTTGGCCATCCCTTTTGGTTTTTTTCCTAAGCAGGACAAGAAGAGCTCCGGATTCTTATTTCCGTCCTTCGGTGAAGATGCCGCCAGAGGTTTTGCCATGCGCGACCTAGGTTGGTACCTTACATTCAATGATTACTGGGATTCAGAAATCAGGGGTACCTTGTACTCCAAAGGTACTTGGGAAGCCAATGTGCGGACCCAATACATGGTGAATTACAAATTCAACGGTAACTTCTCCCTGCAATATGGATCCTACGTGCAAGGGGTAGAGGGAACAGATAATTATGGTCGTGATAAAAACTTCCGATTTACCTGGAACCACTCGCAGCGTCAAGAAGCAAATCCAGGAACGTCATTCTCAGCATCGGTAAACTTCGGTTCCCGTAATGCCTACCGTAATGCCGCTACCACAGGAGGATATAATCCGCAACAGGCTATCAACAACAGCATGCGTTCCTCTGTGGCCTACGGAAAAGTATTTGCAGATGGCAAGGTGAATTTCACGGCAAATATGTCCCATGAACAAGACCTTTCGACAGGAGCCTTGACCTTGGATTTACCAACGATCAGTTTGAACGTGGCAACTTTTAACCCATTCGATTCCAAAGATCGTATCGGCGAACAAAAATGGTATCAGCGAATCACTGTTGGATATAGCCTTCAAGGTCAAAACAGGATCGTAACGACTGACTCCCTATTGTTCAGAAAAGAATCACTGAAAAAATTTACCAATGGTATGCAACATAATATCCCGGTAAGTTTAAGCTTGAATGTGATGAAGTACTTCCAGTTCAATACTTCATTCAACTATACCGAACGTTGGTACCTACAATCTGTAAGGAACCGATTGGTAAACCAGCCGTATGGATTCGAAAGCGTAAAGGATACCCTTCAAGGCTTTAAACGTGCTTACGACTATTCGGTATCTTCAGGCCTATCGACCAAGATCTATGGTCAGATGAACAAGAAGATCGGTAAGATCGAAGCGATGCGCCATACCGTTACCCCATCCATCAATGTGAACTACCGTCCGGATTTCTCGGATGAGCGTTATAATTTCTATAGGGACTTCACAGACGAAAACGGGACCTATCGTAGATATTCCATTTTTGAAAATGCTATGTACGGAACTCCATCACAAGGTAAATCCTTCGGTATCGGCTTCTCCGTAGACAATACTATCGAGGCCAAGATCCGGAATGATAAAGACACCACCGGTACTGGCGTCAAAAAGGTTCCTATTATCCAAGGTCTGACTTTCAGTGGTAACTACAACGTTGCGGCAGATTCCCTGAAGCTCTCCCAGATTAGTTTCTCCGGCCGTACTGCCTTATTTGACAAAAAAGTAAATGTCAACTTCAACGGTAATTTCGATCCTTATACTTACGATAAATATACCGGTAACCGTATTGACCGTTTTGCGATCAAAGACGGAACACTAGCGCGATTGACCAACTTTGGTTTGTCCTTTGACTATAGTTTGAACCCAAAAGCAAACCAAAACAGAAGCGATAATATCGACTCCTTGAGAAGTTCAATGCCTAACCTGACTCCTGAACAGGCACAAGCCTTGGCAAGGATCAGTACCGATCCCAATGCATTCGTGGATTTCAATATTCCATGGAACTTGGCAGGTTCATTCAGCATGAACTATGCCCGTGTTTTCAGCCGCGAAAAGCAAAGAATGGAGACCAGACTGACCAGTACGGTAAACGTGCATGGTGATTTTAATGTGACTCCAAAATGGAAAGTCCAATTCAATACCGGCTATGACTTTGTGCAGAAAGAGGCGTCCATGACCCAGATCAGCATCTACAGAGACCTGCACTGTTGGGATATGTCGGTCGGATGGGTCCCTTTCGGAACATATAAGAGTTACAATATTACCATACGTGCGAAAGCATCCATTTTACAGGATTTAAAATTGACCAAAAGACAGAGTCACTATACATACTAAATAGCCACTCTGCATAAAACTATATCTATGAAAGCTGAAATTATTACCATTGGTGATGAAATCTTGCTCGGACAGATAGTAGATACCAATTCTGCTTGGATAGCCCAAGAGCTATTCGCCCAGCAAATCCAAATACAACAAATCACGTCCATTACCGATCAGGAAAGCCATATCCTAGAAGCATTGCATGATGCAGCCAGCAGGGCAGATATTATCATCTGTACAGGCGGGTTAGGGCCAACCAAAGATGATGTAACCAAATATACGGCCGCAAAATACTTTAATACCACTTTGGTCCACAATCCCGAAGTGATGGAACATGTCCAACAGATCTTCCATCGATTCGGACGTACCATGCCCGAGATCAATAAGGGGCAGGCAGAGGTCTTGGCCATTGCCGATGTCCTCTTCAATGATTGGGGAACTGCCCCGGGTATGTGGGTAGAAAAGGACGGCAAGGTCTATGTGTTCCTTCCGGGGGTTCCCTTTGAAATGAAGAACCTAATGACCTATCGAGTCCTTCCTAAATTAAGGGATTATAAAACCGAAGAAAAGGTAGTCAATAAATATATCCTGACGGTAGGGATAGGCGAGTCCCATTTAGCCGAACATATTGCAGAAATTGAAGACCAATTTCCGCCTCATATCCATTTGGCATATTTACCCAAGATTGGTCTCGTGCGATTGAGGCTGACTGCAACAGGAACCGATCTCGATAAGCTCGAAGAGGAAGCCGAAGGTTGGAAGGATAAATTAGTCGATCGAATAGGAAATGCAGTAGTGGCTACCGAGGATGTCAGCTTTGAGGAAGTCATTGTCCATGCATTCGCTGAAAAGGGAAAGACCCTAGCGACTGCGGAAAGCTGTACTGGCGGTAATATCGCCAGGCTGATCACTGAAATACCGGGTTCTAGCAAAATGTTCCAAGGTGCTGTCGTAGCTTATGCCAATGAAGTCAAGATGCATGTGCTAGGGGTACAGGAAGAAACTTTGATAGCACATGGTGCCGTGAGCGAAGAGACCGTTATCCAAATGGCAAAGGGTGTTCAGCAAAAGTTAAATGTAGATTATGCGATTGCAACCAGTGGCATCGCAGGACCCGATGGGGGCAGTGCAGAGAAACCAGTTGGCACGGTTTGGGTAGCTATCGCGGGTCCGAATGAAGTAAAAACCAAGTTGTTTCACTTCCACCATGATCGCTTGATTAACATAGAACGTACTACTGCTCAGGCATTACTGTTGCTCTGGAACTTATTTCAACAAGAATCGGAATTTTAACAGAACGATATTTTGTTAAATATATATGATAAAATATTTAATTTTGTTCACTTGTCAAGTAAGTATTAATAATTAACTTAGTAATCTAACAATCCAAATAATAATAGATGGCAATATATAAACTTTTGTTACCTAAGATGGGGGAGAGCGTATCTGAAGCGACTCTGACCAAATGGGTAAAGCAGGTTGGGGAGCATATTGATGAGGATGATGCAGTCGTAGAACTTGCTACCGATAAGGTCGATTCTGAAGTTCCATCGCCAGTATCTGGTATTCTTAAAGAAAGATTGTTCGAAGAAAATCAGGTGGTTCAAGTCGGTGATGTCATTGCATTGATTGAAATTGAAGGACCTGAAATTGAAAACCAAGAGCCTCAATCTACCTCCCAAGAAGAGGATCATAAAAGCTCAGATACTCCTATTGATTCTCCAAGCGAATCCGATGTTTACCAAAAGGTAGTCACGAATGTCGAATTACCGCCAATAGAAATCCCAGATGAGGATATCCCAGGTATTGATCAGGTTCAGGATAAAAATATTCAGATTGAACCTAACCATCAGGAGATCCATTCCGGAATCCGCTTTTATTCCCCATTGGTAAGAAATATAGCCCAACAAGAGGGTATCTCCCAAAAAGAGCTGGACAGTATTCCAGGCACTGGGGGCGAAGGCCGTGTGACCAAACAAGATATCTTGAGTTACCTGGAAAAGAACAAAGGTCTTCAAGTGCCCAAACCTGCTCAGCCAGTTTCAGAAGAAAGGCCTCAACCAAAAGTTGAAGAACCTCAAACTCCAGCCGCTCAAGTAGTGAAAAGCAGTACTGGAGATTCTGAAATCATTGAAATGGATCGCATGCGTAGGTTGATTTCCGACCACATGGTAAACAGTGTCAAGACCTCTCCACATGTGTTCTCGGTTGTTGAAGCTGATGTTACCAATCTGGTGAATTGGAGAAATAAAGTAAAAGACGCCTATAAGAAAACTGAAGGTGAAAATATCACCTTTACGCCATTGTTCATCGAAGCGATTGCCAAAGCAATCAAAGATTTCCCAATGGTGAATGTTTCTGTAGATGGTTATAATATTATCCGTAAAAAGAACATCAATATCGGAATGGCTACCGCATTGCCTTCTGGAAACCTGATCGTTCCGGTCATCAAGAACGTAGATCAACTGAGCTTAACCGGAATCTCTAGGTCCGTGAATGACTTGGCAAACCGTTCTCGAGGCAACAAGCTTAAACCAGACGATACCCAAGGTGGTACTTTTACCTTCACCAATATCGGTGCATTTGGAAATATCTTCGGCATGCCGATCATCAACCAACCTCAAGCAGCTATCCTAGCCGTAGGGACGATCAAAAAGAAACCTGCAGTTCTGGAGACCGAATTCGGTGATGTCATTGCAGTACGCCATATGATGTACATTTCCATGTCTTATGACCATCGTGTTATTGATGGTGCATTGGGTGGACAGTTCATCCGACGTGTGGCGGATTATTTAGAAAATTGGGACTCTGAAAGAGTTATCTAATCCATAATAAAACAAAAACGCTCATCATCCGAAGAGCGTTTTTGTTTTATCCATTTATCATAGCCTGATGCATCGGCAACTTCATCATCACCATATAGCGGTATCTGAAATATAGTAATATCGAGGAGGTCAATAAGCCCAAGGTCAAACCGTACCATATCCCTTTAACTCCAATGTTCAATTCAATTCCTAAGAAATAGGCTGTCGGTAAACCGATTACCCAGTATGCAAAGAAGGTAATGAAAGTAGGGGAATTGACATCGCCCATACCCCGTAATGTACCAAGACCTACCACTTGGGTACCATCAAATATTTGGAACATACCTGCAATGATCAATAACTGTGAGGCCATAACCACCACTTCATGATCCTTGCTGATAATGTATGGTAGGTACTGATTGAACACAGCAAAAATAATCGCACAGATAACCATGAAAATCAATACCAAATGGTAAGACACGGTTGCGAACTTCTGTAATCGGAAGAAGTTTTTATTTCCATAGGCATTGCCCACCTTGATGGTAGCCGCAGAAGCAATTCCGCTTGCCATCATATAGGTCATTGCCGCCAATGTTATCGCCGTCTGGTGAGCTGCCTGTTCTATTGCACCGATCTTACCTGCGATCAGCGCCGCACCTGCAAATGCTCCGATTTCAAATACATATTGCATTGCCACAGGACCACCTATCTTGAAAATCTGTTTTACTCTAATAAAGTCAATAAACTTAACGGAGAAATGGTCAATATAGCGCTTGAAGTTTTTAGATTTCAATACATACCAAGCCATCACGGTCATCATCAAGATGCGGTCCACCAAGGTCGCAATACCCACACCACGTACGCCCATCGGTTCGATTCCGAACATCCCTTTCACTAGGATTACAGCAATGATTACGTTCAGCACATTCCCCCAGATGGTTATGTTCATCGCCTGTTTGGTGAATCCCAAACCTTCAGCAAACTGTTTAAAGGTATTGAAGATCATTAAGGGCATGATAGAAAGACTCAAGATCAACAGATATGGCTTTGCAGTCTCTACCACCTCAGGGTCCTGGTCGGCATGCTCCATGGCAAACATAGATCCATAAAAAACGAATAGGAACAGGAGGATGGCTGATACAATGTTCAACCAAAAACTATTGGATAGTAATTTTGCACATTCCTTATAATTCTGCCTGCCGTTTTCTTGGGCAATCAGCGGAGTCAAGCCGTAAGCTATCCCCAATCCAATCACCAGCACTACCATAAATACAGAGTGCACCAAGGAAACCGCAGCTAATGGGATGGTCCCTGCGAAGTGACCGACAATAATGGTATCTGCTGTTTGCACCAAGGTATGACCCAATTGTGATATCACAACCGGACCCGCTAAAGCCATCGTACTTAAGTAATAAATTTTGTTGGATTTGATATTCTGCAGCATATACGAAAAAAGTAAAGAGCACAAAGGTACGAGTTAAAACTTGCTTAGCGAATCATGTTTGGGTTAACTTTTTGTTTCTAAATATTTACATCAAAAAATTGCTGAAAAAAAATAATAGACTTACCTTAGCTTATTAACAATTAATAAAGTAGAGATGAATTTAGCGTTTTTGAACATTGGTACCCAGGAGATGATGCTTATTATTTTAGTTGCATTATTACTTTTTGGTGGCAAGAAATTACCAGAATTGGCTAGAGGACTGGGGCGCGGTATCCGGGAATTTAAAGATGCTTCTGAGGGGATTAAGAGAGAGATTTCAGATCAGATCAATAACTTCGAAAAAGAAATTGACGATATAAAAACAGATATTGATAAAGAGCCTGAAACAAAAAAACCTGCTGCAACACCTATTCAAGACTTTGAACAGGCCAATGCAGCTACAGAAACTGGGGAAGTGTCCGAAGAAGGTGTAGTAGAGAAGAAAGTTCCTCAATTTACAGCTCCTGCTGGAACGTATGAGCATAAGCCATACAGCACGCCAACCCAAGACGATTACTATAGCTACGGTTATAATGACCATTTTGGAAGCAATGACAGCCCAGCTGCTGATGACACCCAAGCAGTAGCGAACTCAACTGAAACTCCTGAACCTGAAGTTGAGCAAAATCCATTAGAAGAGAATAATTCTAAGAAAGCCTAAAACAATTAAGAATTCTATATCGATAAGCTGTTGGAATCCATTCAACAGCTTTGTTTTTTCATTTTAAAATATTTTATGAGTACATCCCACGAGATTATCGTATCGAAAGAATTGTCGATTAGCGAGAAACAAGTGCATACCACCATCAACCTATTGGATGAAGGTGCAACAGTTCCTTTTATTTCCAGATACCGCAAGGAACTGACCGGAAGCTTGGATGAAGTGCAGATTACCGCCATCCGTGATCGCATGCAGCAATTGAGAGACTTGGACAAACGTAAGGAAGCCGTCCTGAAGTCGATCGCTGAACAAGGTAAACTTACTCCGGAACTTGAAATCCAAGTGAAATCTGCCGAAACCATGGCGGCTTTGGAAGATATCTACCTGCCTTACAAACCTAAGCGTAAAACTAGAGCTTCTGTTGCCCGTGAAAAAGGATTGCAGCCACTTGCCGAGCTTTTGCTAAGCCAAGATAAAATGGATGTGGAAACCAATGCAGCTTCTTATATTGATGAAGAAAAAGGCGTGGCTTCCATGGAAGAAGCCTTGGCCGGTGCGCGTGATATCATCGCAGAACAAATCGCTGAAGATGCAGAAGTGCGTGCTCATGCCCGTAAAACCTTGTTGAACAAAGGACAGTTCGTATCTCGTGTTGTTCCAGGCAAGGAAGAAGCAGCATTGAAATATAAAGATTATTTTGAATGGTCAGAATCTTTGAAAGATGCGCCTTCGCACCGGGTATTGGCAATGCGAAGAGGGGAAAAGGAAGAGTTATTGTACTTGGATATCGATGTCGCTGAAACGGATGTGGTTCCAGGGATTGAGAAGCTTTATATCAAAGGAAATAATGATGCCAGCAAGCAAGTGTCCTTGGCGCTATCCGATAGCTACAAACGCCTGCTAAAGCCTTCTATGGAAACAGAAATCCGCGTCTTGACCAGACAGAAAGCGGATGAAGAAGCCATTAAGGTTTTTGCCGATAATGTTCGTCAATTGCTATTGGCGGCACCGCTTGGGCAAAAGAGATTGTTGGCGATTGACCCCGGCTTTAGAACGGGCTGTAAAACGGTCGTTTTAGATGCCCAAGGAAACCTGTTGGAAAATACAGCTATCTTCCCGCACAATGGCGCTGGCGGACAGGCTGAAGCTGAGCGTATCATCAAAAGATTGATCTCTTCCCATGATATCGAAGCCATCGCTATTGGTAATGGTACAGCGGGTCGCGAAACGGAAGATTTTATCCGTAAGATGAACATGCCCGGTGCTACTATCGTTATGGTAAATGAAAGTGGAGCATCTATATATTCTGCTTCTGAAGTGGCAAGGGAAGAATTCCCTGACCATGATGTAACGGTTAGGGGTGCAGTTTCCATTGGTAGGAGATTAATGGACCCATTGGCTGAATTGGTAAAGATTGACCCTAAGTCAATCGGTGTTGGCCAATACCAACATGATGTAGATCAAAATAAATTACAGTCTGCACTTGATGATACCGTGATGTCCTGTGTGAACTCGGTAGGTGTGGAGCTGAATACAGCGTCCAAGCAGATCCTTTCCTATATCTCTGGATTAGGTCCTGCATTGGCACAACAGATTGTCAATTATAGAAAAGAAAATGGACCTTTCAGTTCGCGTAGAGAATTGAAAAAGGTGCCTAGGCTAGGGGATAAGGCTTTCGAGCAGGCGGCTGGATTCTTGCGTATCCGCAATGCGGATCATCCTTTGGATGCTTCGGCTGTTCACCCAGAGCGTTATGCCTTGGTCGAGCAAATGGCGAAAGATATCAATGTATCTATCCAAGACTTGATGAAAGATGATCAGGTAAGAAAGCGTGTCGATCTGAAGAAATATATTTCCGATGAGGTAGGATTGCCTACGCTAAACGATATCATGGCTGAATTAGCTAAACCTGGATTAGACCCACGTGAGAAATTTGAAGCTTTCTCTTTTACCGAAGGTGTCAATAAAGTTTCAGATCTGAAGATCGGCATGAAACTGCCGGGTATCGTAACGAATATCACCAATTTTGGAGCTTTCGTCGATATTGGCGTTCACCAAGATGGTTTGGTACATCTGAGCCAATTGGCTAACCACTTTGTTTCCGACCCACATGAAGTCGTAAAAGTTCAACAACAAGTGACCGTAACGGTGACTGAAGTTGATGAGAAAAGAAACCGAATCAGTCTGTCGATGAAAACTGAGGAAAAAGCGCCTAGGAAACAGTCGGAAAAACGATTTGATAAAAGATCAGATAAGCGTCAGGAGCGAGCTCCTGAAACCGACATGGCAGCTAAATTGGCTGCTCTGGCAAGCAAGTTTAAATAATAAAAACAAAAGGGCGTTTATCGCCCTTTTGTTTTTATCGACAAGATCATCTTCTCGATTTCATATATCTTGAAAAAATGAATATCTTAATTCCATGACTATACAAGAATTTAATTCCACCTTGAAAGACCCGCAACCTAATCCTGACTGGGAGGTACAGATCCAAGCACTATGGTATGATGCGAAAGGAGATTGGAAAAAAGCCCATGATTTGATCGATCATCTGAATGATAAGGTATCGGCTCATGTGCATGCTTATCTCCACCGCGTGGAGGGTGATCTATGGAATGCAAGGTATTGGTACAACCGTGCAAAGCAGCCTGAGTTTACTGGAAGCCTGGAGGAGGAACATAACCGGCTTTTGGAACTTTACCTTGGCTAGCGTTATTGCTGCTGTCTGAGGAGTTCCTGATGCTGTCCTGCGGAATGTTAGGGATTGATGGGATACTGTCACGCTTTGGCTTCCAGGTCCACATCTTTCTCCAAAACTCGCCAAGGGTATTAAATTCTTGACGGTATACCAAACCTACCGCATTGATGTAGTCATCCGTCGGTGTAAATAAGATATTTCTCGTGTTCAATCGATTATAGGCCCTAAACATCAAACTTCCATCCCTTCTGATCTTATAGGTCAATTCCGCATCGGTTGCTACTTGGTTCGAGAAAAAGGTCAGGTCGGTGGTCTGTATGTTCCTGCGGTCCACGATTCCCCCTGTCAGTACCAATCGATCATCAAAGAAGCGGAATGAGGCCGAGGCATCGTTTAGCGATCGGATATTGAAATCCAAGAAATTGATCCTTAGGGATTGTGCCAAAATATTGTTCAACTGGTTAAAGGCGATTTCCGTTCCGGCAGATAATAGGGTATTGTTCACCTCTCTACCGATTTCACCGGAGTTTCCAGTTGTAAAACTTCTGCGGATAATCAAACTCAATGCCTGTTGGTTAACGTTATTGGCATCACTGAAGTAAGCCTGAAGCTCATCCTTGACGTATGGTGTTTGTGGGAAGTTCAAGTCAAAAGAGACATCGGGTTGGCTCAAGGTCCCCTTGATGATCATGTCTGCTTGCGCCAATACTCTTTCATCAGTCCCTGCACGCCCAGCCGCATTGTATAGGTCGCCAATGGAGGTTCGTTGTTGGTAAACTGCCGTAATATTGACGGTTGCTCCAGAAGGAGAACCCGTCCAGCGAATCGTTCCGCCTTGCTTAATGTCGAAATATTTATTGATGAAATCCTGCGCCGTAAAGTGGAATTTTCCTGAATTGATCGCATAATCCCCAAACATCTCAAAGTCACCTAAACTGGAAACCTTCAAACTGATCTCTCCGGTTCCCGTACCTTTCAGCGAGCCAATGTCGGTTTGCAAATTAACCTCTGCGCTTGGCGTCAATTCCAGGTCCATGTTCATCGTCATGCCCTTAAGGAAATATCGATTTGCGTTTTCCTTGTTTACCGTTGAGTCTTTACTCACGAAGTAGATAAAGTCACTTTCTGAAACGGTCATTGCGGTATTGAAAGGGATGCTGATTACCGTATTATCTTCGGATCTTGCTTTGATATTGATGTCTATCGCTGAGGTATACCCTTTAAACTGGTATGTTCCTGTAGCGTAAGCAGTACCATAATACAAATTATTGTCCTTGTAGGTCGTGTTCAGGATCATGACGTGATTCGTCGCGACATTGACATCGATATAAGGATTGCTCAGTTGAGATAGGTTAACCACCCCACCTGCCACTGCCTGATGTCCCTTGGAATCCGTAAAGGTCAAATTATTCATCATGACCGCATTTTTATCAATCATCACGGACTGATTGTTCAGGTTATAGGTGGTTTTAAGATAATTGACCTTAAAGGATGCACTTTCTATTTTTGCTGTACCATTGATCTGCGGATTTTGAAGTGTCCCCGTGATTTGTAGGTCGGCATCCATCTTTCCTTCCAGATCCGAAGCTAATGTGCGGATAAAAGGCTGGAACAAGATCAGCTCCGTTTGGTTCAGGTTTCCTTTTAGATTAATGGCTTGCTCACCCGATACGACCTGATAGGTGCCGTTCAAAGTCAAGCCTCTTTTACGATCATCTAATAATTGGAAATCCAGATTCGCTACTTTAGATTCCGGCTCAAAATCTGCCAAAAGGACCAGTTGTCCAATCGGAATTTGATTCCATACCAATGGTGTCGTTGTAACGTTTGCTGAGAGATAAGGTTTTTTGAAAATGGAATGTAATTCGATATTTCCATTCAATTCTCCATCCAAATGTACCCCCATCGGCTTGGTAACCGTTTCCAAGGAATGCAGGTTGAACCTTTCGAAGCGGATGTCCAGCTTATCGTCCTCATTGGATAGTACTCCATTGAATTCCACCCGCTGGTTTCCTTGGGAAGCAATTAAGTTATTTAAATAGAATTTCCCTTTGGAAACCCGCATTTCAGCGTCTTTGTTGAAAGCCCAAGGTTCATAATTCACCACGATCGTGGACTCCTCAAATCGGATATAAGCGGGTTTATTGTGAGCGAAGTGAATGTTACCATTCAAGCGCATATAATTCTTTTCGGTTTCCTCTGCACCTTTGATGTTGAATAAAAGGCTGTCCTTGGAAAGCACATTGTTGATCTCTACATTATTGACAAAAACAGAGTCCGTCAAAAAGACCTTATCTGCTTTTAGGTTTAAGGAGAAGGCATGCTCATCGGCAATTTCATCAATGCTTAAATTCTGAAGATTAACTCCTTGATATTTTACAAAAGGGCTAAAGGCATTGAATTGTGCCGTAAAATCTTCAGAGTTAAAATGCGCTTCCAATGTGGCTCCATCTTCAAGGGTTAAGGTTGGATCCAAGAAAGCCGATACTGGTTCAAAAGACTTGATATTGAGTTCCAGATCAAAAATCTGTGGATTGTAGCTTTCGGTTTCCAAGCCAATGGCAGGCGCATATTTCATGGCTAGAGCCTTGAAATAGGGTACAAGGGTGTTCAAGTCGATTACGCCTTTCATCTCCCCATCCATCACATTGGATTTTAGGGTCAAGAGCCTGTCTGTTTCATTCCCTTCAGCCGCAAAGAACACATCATCGATGCTGAATTTCCCCTTACTGGTCTGCATGGAGATCTGATTGGCTCTTAGATCACCATTCAAATTGTTCAAGTTATTTCCTGTAAGGTGCGTGCTGATATTGGAATCATAGATAATGATGCTATCCTTATTTACCAAACCGAATTTTTTCAGGTTGATTTGATCGATCTGGGCGTCTACATTGTAAATATTGAATTCTCCACTCAGGTTGATCTTTGAATCATAGGCTAAGGCAATATTCGGATCGCTGATATGGCCATTCATCTCAATCTGTTCTTCAAATAGAAAGGCATCGACCGATACACTATCGTATTGGTAATTGTTGAGCTGGAATCTTCGCAAATCGCCAATGATATTCAATTGAATTTCTTTGAAATCTAGGTTTTGGCCATCAAATTCCAAGTTAAAAGCTGAATTCTTGATGGTATTGCTGTTGATCAGGTCCCCGATCTGAAACTCCTCGGATTTCATGTTCCCAGCATACTGAATATTCTTTTGGATATCAATTTTACTGTTGGTTTCGATCTTTCCTAATTCCGTGTTGAAGGATCCTTCCACATCAAATAAATTGTATAATCCTTTGAAGGACCCTGCAAAATTGATCAGTCCCAATCGATGGAGTTGCTCAGGCAAAGCGAAGGAACTCTGGTTCGACAGTTCAGGGACCAACTTTTCCACATCCGAAGCACTGGTCCGCAATTGGTCGGCTTGGAAATCAAAAATGGTCTTATTGATATCGGGGAGACCCTTGATACTGAAATCTCCAACTAACCTAGTTTCTTCACCGGTTTGGATATCGGCATCTTTCACAGACATATTGGCGACCGTACCCTTTACTTCTCCTTGGTTTACCTTGGCTTTGAACTTGACAAATTTCATGTCTGGAGCAAAGTATTCAATATCCTTAGAATCAACGAATACATTGTGCATGCTGGACTCGATCTGGACCTTCTTGACGAAATCGCCAAAGTCCCCAAAATCTTTATAGCTGAATTTTAAGTGTCTTCCCAAAGTAGAATTGTTGGTGATTAGGCGCAACTGCTCAAATTCCATCGATTTATCCGTGACAAAAGCATCTGCACTTAGTTCCCGAACGATAAAACCTGATTTCTCCTGGAAAGTCAACTTCTTGATCTTGGCCTTTATCGAGCTGCTATCCTGTTCTATATTGCTGAAATTACCGGATAGATGGGTCAGTTCTATATCTGAAAAATCTACCCCTCGGCTATGGTGCTTTTGGGTATGGTTGATAATCTTGACATGGTTGTCAACCAGATTCAGGGCATATAATTTCAGCTCCATTTTTTTCTTTGGACCTGTTTTCTTTTTCTTTTTGGGACTGAAATAGTTTAGCAGGAATTTGATGTTCGAACTGTCTTTGTAGACCTGGAAATCCACATAGGCACTTTCAATATTCAGTTTTTCAATGACAATCTTATTCTGGAAAAAATCAGTTAGGATAAGATCTGCATTTAATTTTTTTGCAGAAAGAATGGGATTCCCATCTTGGTCCGAAAGGTTGAAATCATATAGATTCAGTTCGGAGAAAGGCTTAAAGTAAATGCTGCCAATTTCTACTTTGGCATTGAGTTCTTTAGAAAGGTATTTAGCCACTTTTTTAGTGACAAATGTTTGAACAGATGAAAATTGTAAAGAGAATAAAATCACCGACAGCAGAGCAAGGATGCTGAGCAGGCTAATAAGCGTTATTTTAAGTATTTTTTTGATACTTTTGTAAATTAAATTTTATACTTCTCTCAAAATGGCCATCATTCTAGGAATAGAATCTTCATGTGATGAAACTTCGGCCTCTATATGTATAGACGGCGAAATTAAGTCAAATATTATTGCAAGTCAAGCAATTCATGCTAAATATGGGGGTGTGGTTCCTGAGTTAGCTTCACGCGCACATCAACAAAACATCATTCCAACAGTAGACCAAGCTATCGCTGCTGCTAAAATACGGAAAAATGACATAGATGCAGTAGCTTTTACGCGTGGGCCTGGACTTTTAGGTGCATTATTGGTTGGAACCTCCTTCGCAAAATCATTTGCCTTGGCTATGGATATCCCCTTGATCGATGTCAATCATATGCAAGCGCATATCTTGGCACATTTTATCGATGATCCGAAACCCCAATTTCCATTTCTATGTCTCACGGTTTCAGGTGGACATACCCAGATCGTTTTGGTCAAGGATTATTTTGAAATGGAATTGTTAGGCGAAACCTTGGACGATGCAGCTGGAGAGGCCTTTGATAAGACAGCAAAGATTTTGGACCTGCCTTATCCAGGTGGTCCTTTGATCGATAAGCACGCCCAAAACGGGAACCCTGATGCCTTTAAGTTGCCCGAACCGCAGATCGCTGATCTAAATTTCAGTTTCTCTGGTCTGAAAACCGCAATTTTATATTTGGTACAAGCTGAAGTAAAGCAGAACCCTAATTTCTTGAACGAAAAAATGGATGACCTATGTGCTTCTGTTCAGAGCCGTATCGTTTCCATCCTATTGAATAAATTAAAGAAAGCCGCCAAACAGACCGGCGTTAAAGACATCGCTATTGCGGGTGGTGTATCTGCGAATTCTGGATTAAGGAATGGACTGATCGAAATGGGAAAGAAATATAATTGGAATGTATTTATCCCTAAATTCGAGTATTGCACCGACAATGCGGCCATGATTGCCATTGCCGGTTACCAAAAGTTCTTGAAAGAAGATTTTATCGGACAAGAAGTAGGGCCTGTAGCTAGAATGGGAGTGTAACCCAGCTCAATTGGAGCTTCCTCAGGATTCTCCAGGCATGCAATCGCCAGAAAATTTTTAGTATTTATATTTCAGCATACCACTTGACCTTATTCGAGACTTATTCGGAAATCTCGCAATATGTCTCGAATAAGTCTCGAACCATTCCCGAAGGATAATTGCAGCATTGCTAAGGATAAATTTCTCATTTATCCTTTAATGTTTTAATCTGACTAAAAATTAAATCGGATTTATCTTATCTGAAATTGATCTTGACTTCAATCTTTTTGCCATCATTTCCTTTTTTCCAATCAGGTCCATTCTGGATAATCTGAATGGCTTTTTGGCTTAGGTCTGGATTGCTGGATTTCTTGATGCTGATATCGATCGGTCTTCCGAAAGTAGAGATATCGAAGACCAAGGTAACAGAGCCCTTGCCTAAGAGGGTCTGGTAAGAATTATCATTGATGTATTTCTTGTAGGCCACCCAACCCACCAATGGTTCTGATTTTACTTTTTGGGTCTTATTCCCATAACCAACCACCACGACTTCATCTAAATCTCCGAAGCTAGGTTTTAGCTGGACGATTTTATTGTTGCTAGCAGTAATCAATTCCTTTTCATAACCGAGGGAAAGGATTTCCAGCTTTTGGTTATCGGAAGTCAATGGCATGATATATTGTCCGGAAGAATCAGTCATGACCACATCGTTGGTTTTGACATCACGTACCGAAGCACTGACAATCGGTCTTCCCGATTGTTGGTCTAGTACACGGCCAGTGGCTAATTTCTTGACATCTTGAAGCGAGCTTATGCGGTCGGCAGCTACACCGGCAACCTGTCCAGTAATTTTTGCCTTGGCTGGCGCTTTGCCATTCATCACGATAACATTAGATTTGTCTGCCCTTTTGAACGATCCAACCTCGTTGGAAGCTATCATATTGTCGTGTTTATCATGGAATGTGCTGGTATCAGCACGGGGTACTTCCCGCAAGAAAACATCTTGGTTATCTGCTAAGATTTCTTCAACGGTAGGCCTTTTTGTCTTGTTAGATTGCTTTCTTTCCCCTGGTTTTGCAGTTTCTGCTTGTACTGGTTCGGTAGGAGTTGCAAGTGCAATCAGGTTATCCTCATCCGAGATACCATCTAAACTATCTAGATGGATACTGTTCAAGGTGGTATCTGTAGGGACCTCAGCGGAGTTGTCCATGGCAACGGTTTCCATCGTCTCAGCAACCTTGTTCTGGTCTCTATTTAAATACCAAATGCTGCCAATACCTAATGCCAGTAACACCGAAGCTGCGATGGATAGGTTTCTATAGAAGCTGATTGGTCTTACCTTTGCTGGATGCGTTCTTTCGAAAATAGCGGTATGTAGGTCTGCAACTTCAAGCGGGCTGTTTAGTTTTTTCTCTTCCTCCAAGCCCATCAATACATCCATTAAAAGTTCATCTTCATGAGATGCCTTTTCAATAGCATACATTTCGGAGTCGCTCAGTTCTCCGTTCACGTATTTACGTAGATATGCTATGTCAAAGTTCTTATTCATGAGAATTCCTTTCCATACAGTTCTTCAAATTCCTTTTGCCATTTTGGATATAGCTTTTTACATCGTTCATGCTAAAGCCGGTTATTTCGACCACTTCTTTGTAGCATTTTTGTTCGATGAAAAAGAGCTGAATACTTTTCTTTTGTTTTTCTATTAAGGTATCCAAGCAGCTTTCCAGTCTCAATAACTGTTCCTCCCTTTCTTGATAGTTTTCCTCCTGATGCAGGTTCATAGAAAATTCCACAAAATTATCTGTAACAATTTCTTGTTTGTTTTTTGCAGAACGCAAGGCCATCAGGCAATGGTTTTTACTGACTACATAGAGCCAGCGTGGGAAGTCCTGGATTTCTTGTTTCTTGACTTTGTCGATAAGTTCTTCAAAGATCTGCATGACGGCATCCTTGCTGCGCTCAGGCTCTTTAAAGTAGCGTAAACACACATAATAGACCATTTCACTATGCTTTTGATAGAGGTCACCCAGATGGTTGAGGTCGCCATCCAGCAGATAGAGTTTTAGCAGATCTTCATCCGATAGATTTTTCTGTTTTGACAAGGTCCTAGTGCTCATTTACTGCTGAAAATTAATTTTTTTTTCTCGTTTATGGAAATTTGATTTTTTCTGCATCCCTTGGCAAAACTTACTAGTCATGAATAAAATATTTGCATTATTAGTCTTTTTGCTTACTCTAGGTAGTAGCGGACTAGCCCAAGAAGGAATCATCAAAGGTATTGTAACTGAGGCGGGAACACAAGCCGCACTTGCTGGTGTGGAGGTTCGTGTGGAAGGAAAGCAGCAATCAACGCTGACCGATCAGCAAGGTGCATTCTCCATAAAAGCTGCTGAAAAAGATATTTTGGTTTTTAAATTTTTAGGGTACGAAACTAAAAAAGTAAAGGTAGGCAAGAAGATAACCATCAAGGTAATACTGCAAGCCGAAAATACTTTGTTAGAAGAGGTTGTTGTCATTGGCCATGGCAATACGGCAAAAAGTAAAATGATAGGAAGTATACAAGGACGTGCATACGGTCTTTATGTTCAACCTAGACCTCAAAATACGGAAACTTACGGTCGTTTTGATGAGAACGGTTTTATTTCCCCTACAAAAGAAGCTTTGTCAACTTTTGCAGTGGATGTGGATGCTGCTTCCTATTCTAATGTAAGAAGGATGATCAATGCTGGTCAATTGCCTCCGAAAGATGCAGTAAGGGTTGAAGAGATGATCAATTATTTCCAATATGATTTACAGGGGCCGAACAATGGCGACCCAGTGAAGATCTATACCGAATTGACCACTTCGCCATGGAACAAGGAGCATCAATTAATGCGAATCGCCTTGAAGGCAAAAGATATTCCTAAGGAAAATTTAAAGGCCTCCAATTTTGTTTTCTTGATTGATGTTTCGGGATCCATGATGGGTGATAATAGATTGCCATTGGTGCAGTCTTCCTTGAAAATGTTGGTCGATCAATTGAGACCTGAAGATAAGGTTGCTATTGTGACCTATGCAGGTTCAGCGGGCGTTAAATTAGAAAGTACCCGCGGTGATCAAAAAATGAAAATCAAGACTGCGATCGATGAACTGACCGCTGGTGGATCTACTGCTGGTGGAGAAGGGATCAAGAAAGCCTATCAGATTGCCCGCGCGAATTTTATTAAGGATGGCAATAATAGAATTATCCTGGCATCGGATGGTGATTTCAATGTGGGTGAGTCCAGTGATGAAGCGATGGAGGACCTGATCGCTAAGGAACGTGAAAGTGGAGTGAACCTGACTGTACTTGGATATGGAATGGGCAACCTGAAAGATAGCAAGATGGAAACTTTGGCTGACAAAGGAAGAGGTAACTATGCGTATATCGATAATATCTCTGAAGCGAGAAAGGCGATGGTGACTGAATTTGGGGCAACATTATTTACCGTTGCTAAGGATGTGAAGATTCAGGTGGAGTTTAATCCTGCCTATGTACAGGCCTATAGATTGGTTGGCTATGAAAACCGTTTATTGGAAGCAGAAGACTTCAACAATGATGCTAAGATCGGCGGTGATATGGGCGTTGGACATACCGTAACTGCGATTTATGAAATCATTCCAGTAGGAGTAAAGAGTTCGATTATTGGAACGGTGGACCCTTTGAAATACCAGAATAATGATAAACCAAACTTGGGTTCCAAGAACGGAGAGTTGGCGACTGTGAAATTTAGGTACAAAGATCCAAAATCTGATAAGAGCGAATTGCAACAGACTGTCGTGAAAGATGCCCCCAAAGCATTTGATTCCATAAGCGAGGATTTCCGTTTTGCAACTGCAGTTGCTGAGTTCGGGATGTTGCTTCGTAATTCAGATTACAAGCAAAATTCAAGCTTTTCAAGCTTGATCGCCCGTGCAAAATCAGCAAAAGGAAAAGATGATGAAGGCTATCGCGCAGAATTTATTCGTATGGCAGAAAATAGTAAGTCAATTGTTGATACAGAAAAGTAAAAAGGGGAAGGGAAATAATTTTTTAAGGTTATTATTATTAAAGGTTCGCGAAAGCGAACCTTTTTTTAAATAGAAAATAAGCCATAAGCCATGATATATACCAAGCTTGATACCATATCAGGCGTCTTTATCTTGGTCTATCCGATGGGTGAGCCTGTCGAACACCGAATCCACGGTTGGCGAGCGGCATCTCGGCTTCGCTCGATAACCGTTGAGTTGACAACAATTTTCTTTGTTGCTTTTTCGCGTTAATTTAAGGCAAAAAGAGTATCGAAACCATACAATCAATAAGTTTATTGGCGTACAGTTCCTGCACCTTTCGGTGCACGATGACAGGGCCTGATGGAGGAAAACCGAACAGATTCTTCACTGATCGTTCAGAATTGGAAATGCGCTGGAGAGGGATTCATAGAAAGCTAAAGGAGGAGCATCTCGGCTTCGCTCGATAACCGTGTAGCCAAATCCAGGTTCTTTCCCAGATCTTGGTCTATCCTCTTATCCCGAACATCCTGGTTCAAAAACCCTCTTATCCCGAACATCCATACAGTATGGATAAACTATTTATCCTTCTGCTTTTCTTTCCACTGTTGCGAAAATGATTTATCAGCGATTTTCGGAAGTTCACGTTGGTTGCCCCAAGCTTTTTTGAAGAACTTGCGGATAAAGAAGTTTTTGGTCTTGCCACCAAAGAAATCAATGATCTTTCTTTTTTGGATTGCCCAGGTAAACATACTCCAGCCTTTTTTCTCTACGGATGAAACGAGGTCTTGTTGAACGGCATCCCTTCTGTTGACCAAAAGCATCTTTTGGATATCGATGCCTACAGGGCAAACTTCCGTACACTTTCCACATAAAGAGGAAGCATAACTTAAGTGCTTAAACTCTTTCATGCCATTGAGGTGCGGAGAGATCAAGGATCCAATTGGACCTTGATAGGTGGTTTCGTAGGTATGTCCACCAATATTTTGATAGATTGGACAGACATTCAGGCAAGCGCCGCAACGGATGCAATACAATCCTTGGCGTTGTTCCTTCTGTTCAAGGACATTGGTACGGCCATTATCCAATAAGATAACATACATCTCATCGGGACCGTCATATTCTGTGTTTTTACGTGGACCATTTAAGACCGTATTGTATACGGTAAGGTTTTGCCCTGTTCCATGGGTTGCCAATAAAGGCCAGAAAAGATCAAGGTCATTTAAGCTGGGAAGCACCTTTTCTATTCCTACAACTGCAATATGTACCTTAGGGAAAGTGGTGGTCAATCGAGCATTACCTTCATTCTCGGTAATGGCGATCGCACCAGTATCTGCAATCAGGAAGTTTGCACCAGTGATCCCAATATCCGCTTGGGTATATTTCTCTCTCAAGATCTCCCTAGCTTTCATGGTCAGCTCCTCCGCCGTAGCTTCTAGAGGTGTGTCGAATTTCTCATGGAATAGTTTGGCAATTTCTTCCAAACTCAGGTGCATGGCTGGAGTAACGAAGTGATAGGGTTTTTGTCCCAAGAGCTGGATGATGAATTCACCGAGGTCACTTTCAATGGTCTCGATGTTTTTCTTTTCCAGGAAATGGTTGAGCTCAATTTCTTCGGTTGCCATGGACTTGGATTTCACCACCGATTTGGCTTGATGCTGTTCCATGATCTTCCAGATTTCCTCGCGCGCTTCTTCTGCATCATTAGCCCAGATTACCTTGCCGCCACGAGCTGTGAAATTTGATTCAAAATCCAAGAGATAGCGATCTAGGTTTTCAATCACCTTCCATTTGATCAGGTTTGCCTTGATCTTGGAATTCTCCAGGTCAAGGAACTTACTTTTCCCTTTTTCAAAAGCATGTTCATATTTATCAATATTATTATTGATAATCTGCCTATGCTGTAAATCAAAGGATTTTGAAGCACTATCTTTCAGGAATTTCTCAGCTACTGTCTGTGCCATAGGGATGTTCTGTTGCTAATGCAAAAATAAAGGTTGAGCGTGAAAATCAACCAATTTTAAAGATAAAAAAATATCTGCTAAAGGCAGTATAATGTTTATAACTATAGTTCTGTTCAAAATTTGACAAGAGAACAAAAAAATAGCGGCCAATTTTCGTTGACCGCTATTTTTGCTTTTATGTTTTTTTATTTTTTTGGTTCGATTAAGCTGATGCTTAGTTCGTCCAATTGTTCTTTGGCAATTTCGGCAGGAGCGTCGATCATGACATCGCGTCCGGAGTTATTTTTCGGGAATGCGATAAAGTCACGGATGGTTTCCTGACCTCCCAAGATAGCCGTCAGACGGTCTAGACCGAAAGCTAAACCACCATGTGGAGGGGCTCCATATTGGAAAGCATTCATTAAGAAACCAAACTGAGCTTGTGCCTGTTCTGGCGTAAAGCCTAGGTGCTTAAACATCAAGGCTTGCATGTCCTTATCATGGATACGGATGGAACCACCACCGATTTCATTTCCGTTCAATACCAAGTCATAAGCAATTGCGCGAACCTTTCCTGGATCAGTGTCCAATAAAGGCATATCCTCTAGCTTCGGTGAAGTAAATGGATGGTGCATGGCGTGGAATCTTTCAGTTTCCTCATCCCATTCCAATAAAGGGAAGTCGACAACCCATAGAGGAGCAAATTCATTTGGCTTACGTAAGCCCATGCGATTGCCTAATTCCATACGCAAGGCGCTTAACTGTGCTCTTGTTTTGTTGGCAGGGCCCGAAAGGATTAAGATCAGGTCGCCAGCTTGTGCGCCAGTTGCCTCGGCCCATTGAGCAAGATCCGCTTGATCGTAGAATTTATCTACTGATGATTTATAAGTTCCATCAGCTTCACATTTCACATAGACCATTCCGGAAGCTCCTACTTGAGGACGCTTAACCCAGTCAACCAATTCATCGATTTGTTTCCTGGTATAAGAAGCAGCGCCTGGAACGGCGATACCCACCACTAATTCAGCGTTGTTGAAGATAGCGAAGTCCTTATGTTGAGCAACTGCGTTCAGTTCGCCAAACTTCATTCCGAAACGGATATCTGGTTTGTCGTTACCATAAGTACGCATTGCTTCATCAAAAGTCATTCTCGGGAATTGATCTAATTCAATGCCATGGATAGTCTTTAATAGGTGACGGGTCATGCCTTCGAATACGTTCAAGATATCTTCTTGTTCTACGAAAGACATTTCACAGTCAATCTGTGTAAACTCAGGTTGTCTATCGGCACGTAAATCCTCATCACGGAAACATTTCACGATTTGGAAATATTTATCCATTCCACCCACCATTAACAATTGTTTAAAGGTTTGAGGGGATTGAGGAAGTGCGTAAAACTGTCCCGGGTTCATGCGTGATGGTACGATAAAGTCACGAGCACCTTCTGGAGTAGACTTTATTAAATAAGGAGTTTCGATTTCACAGAAATCTAATGCAGACAAGTAGTTTCTTACCTCTTGCGTCACCTTATGGCGGAACAATAAGCTGTTCTTTACTGGATTTCTACGGATATCCAAATAACGGTATTTCATACGGATGTCTTCACCACCGTCTGTTTCATCTTCTATAGTAAAAGGAGGTAATTTGGATTCGTTCAGCACCTGTAGGTTGCTGACTTTGATTTCAATATCTCCAGTAGGGATTTTAGGGTTTTTGCTGGAACGTTCTATTACGGTACCAGTCACCTTGATAACATACTCTCTACCCAATTCGCGGGCTTGGCTACGAAGGGATTCATTGTCTTCGCTATTGAAAGTGAGCTGAGTAATACCATATCTATCACGAACATCAATAAATGTCATTCCACCTAAATCGCGTGATTTTTGTACCCATCCGCTCAGGGTTACGGTTTTTCCTAGGTCTTCAATTCTTAATTCGCCACAAGTATGTGTTCTGTGCATGATTATCTCATTTTTATTGAGCCACAAAATTATTGCATTTATGCGAGAATAAAGAATATTTAAGCAATAAGCAGCAAGAGGGAAGGGCTTGCCTCCATGTCCGATGAATTCCAGGTCAAAAATCACCTGATTCTACCACTTTCCCCCACTTGACCTATCATTTGTTTTCAGTTGCTCCACTTTGCCCCACTTTTGCTGTTTTTGGGGCTTACAATTCCTTAAAAACAAGAGAATTGAGGCTAAATATTACTGTTATGGCGATGATTTTTACAATTCTTAATTTATTGTGTTTCAATATTATTATGCTTTTAAAGTGCGTTGAAGGGCTTTTTTGTAGTCGATAGGCTATGTGGAAAACTTTTTTGTGGGGCATTGTGGGAGATTGTGGGAGAAAGTGTATACTTTTACATTAAAATTAGAGTAGAAATAGGTCAAATGATTCAATTAATCGGAGAATTCGAATGCAAGCTAGACACCAAAGGAAGAATGGTGATCCCTGCTGCGCTCAAAAGGCAACTGCCTGATGTAGAGCGCGAGGGGCTTGTTATGAATCGCGGTTTCGAGAAGAATTTAGTGATCTATACCAAAGAAGAATGGAGCAAAAAAATGCTTCAACTTTCGAAATTGAACCAGTACAACGAGAAGAACAGGATTTTCATCCGTCAGTTTATGCGTGGTGCTACGGAGCTTTCTTTGGATTCTGCGGGTAGGGTGCTTTTGCCAAAATCATTGTTGGAATATGCGCATGTAACAGGCGAAGTTTTCTTGCAATGCCAGTTTGATAAAATTGAGGTTTGGGCGAAAGACGAATACGAAAAAATGATGGACAGTAGTACTGACGAAGATTTTTCTGCATTGGCTGAGGAAGTAATGGGTGGATTTAACTTTGCAGGAGATGGGAATGAATAAGGAGATCGGATATCACGTTCCTGTCATGTTGCAGGAATGTATAGACGCACTAGCAATAAAACCAAACGGAATCTATGTGGATGTAACGTTTGGGGGTGGCGGACACTCGAAGGAGATCCTGAAGCATTTGGGACCTCAAGGGAGGTTGATCGCTTTTGATCAAGATCCAGATGCCATCAAAAACACACTTCCTGATGATCGATTTACATTGATTCATCAAAATTTTAAGTTCTTAAAAAATTATTTGCGACTGGAAGGGGTGAAACAAGTGGACGGGATTTTGGCTGACTTGGGGGTTTCATCACATCAATTTGACGCTGCTGATCGTGGTTTTTCCATCCGTTTTGATGCGGACCTGGATATGCGAATGGATCAGGTGGCTGATTTGGACGCCCGTAAAGTGCTGAACACTTATCCTGAAGAAGAATTGCACAGGATCTTTGGGATGTACGGTGAGATTCAGAATGCTAAATCATTGGCCAAAACGATTGTTACCGGCCGATTGAGCAATCCGATCCAGACGGTTGCCGAATTGAAGCAGGTCATCCAGAAACTGGTCCCTAAGGGGAAAGAGCATAAGTACCATGCCCAGGTTTTTCAGGCCTTGCGCATAGAGGTAAACAAGGAGCTGGAAGCATTACAGGAGTTCTTGGAGCAGACCTCCTTGGTCTTGAAGCCAGAAGGTCGTTTGGTAGTGATGTCTTACCATTCGTTGGAAGACAGGTTGGTGAAGAATTTCATGGCCAAAGGAAAGTTCAAGGGAGAAGTGGAGAAGGATTTCTTTGGTAACGAGATCAAACCATTTAAAGTGATCAGTAGAAAAGCAATCGTTGCTTCGGAAGATGAAGTGAAACAGAACAACAGGGCGCGCAGTGCCAAGTTGAGAATTGCAGAAAAAATATAGTAGAGTAGGTATATGGCAAAGAGAAATACTATAAAGCAAAATGAGCTGAGTGAAGAAGTGCAAGAGGAGATGTCTGATGCGTTGGAAGAAAAGGTTGAGGAAACCCAGGACTTCCTGAAAACCTTCTTTTCTCAGAAAAAGCTTTCTACATACCTAGTTGCCAAGAATCTACCTTTCGTGGCATTTCTTGCCTTATTAGGTTTGCTGTATATCTCAAACCGTCACTTGGCAGAGAACACGGTAAGAAGGATCGATAAGTTGGGCAGGGAAGTGAAGGAGTTGAGTTGGGATTATAAATCGTTGAATGCCGAGTTGATGAAATTGACGACGCAGACTGAGATTGCAAAGCGTGCGGATACCTTGGGATTGAAAGAAAGAACAGAACCGCCAATCAAGTTGGAGATAGTAAGGGAAGTAAAATAAAGATTAAGACCAAAACATGAATATTAGGAAGTCCATATTGATTAGGGTGTACCTGGCGTTTGGCCTGATGGTTTTTGGTGCTTTAATGGTATTTGGGAAGTTGTTGCATTTGCAATATGTGGACGGGGATAAGTGGCGTGAGATTGCAGACAGCTTGACGATCCGCGAACGTGTGATCGAAGCGGCAAGAGGAAATATTTATTCCAATGACGGAAGTTTACTGGCTACTTCTGTTCCGGAATATGAGATACGGTTTGATGCGATGGCCATTCCATCCGAGCACAACCAAGTGTTCAATGCTCGGGTGGATTCTTTGGCCAGTAAGCTAGCGACCTTTTTTAAGGATAAATCGGCCAGACAGTACCTGACTTATTTAAAAGAGGCAAGGGCTAAAAAACAACGTTACGTATTAATCAAGCGTAATGTATCACACCAACAGTTGAAGGTCTTGAAGACCTTTCCTTTGTTGAGAAACTTTAAGGAAGAGAAGGAAAGATTCTCGAGTTCTTTGATAGCAGTTAGAGAAAACAAGCGTATTCTGCCATTTACCAATTTGGCGGCTCGTACCATTGGTTATAAAAACAGTAAGGGCGATACGGTTCGTGTTGGACTGGAAGGTGCTTACGGCGATTATATCGAAGGTAAGAGCGGCGTGCAGTTGATGCAGCGTATAGCAGGTGGGGTTTGGATTCCAGTGAACCGTGAGGTGGAGGTTGCTCCAACGGATGGTTCGGATATCATTGCCACCATAGATGTGAATATGCAAGACATGGCACAACGTGCTTTGGAAAAACAGTTGATCGTAAGTAATGCAGATAATGGTTGCGTGATTTTGATGGAGGTGGCAACCGGAGAGGTGCGTGCGATAGCCAACTTTACCAGAGATGGCGAAGGGGTGTACAGAGAGAAATTCAATTATGCCATTGCACAAGGTGCTGACCCTGGGTCTACATTCAAGGTTGCGTCGTACCTAGTGGCATTGGATGATAATAAGGTTGATACCAATACAGTGATCGATATCGGTAATGGTACTTGGAAAGTTCCTGGGCATACCATTAAGGATTCGCATCCACCGAAGAAATCTAAGGTGACCATCAAGGAGGCTTTTGAAGAGTCTTCAAACGTTGGGGTCGCTAAGACAATCGGTAATGCTTATGGCAAGAATCCAGAGAAATTCACTGGCAAGTTGCACGAATGGGGCATGGCTAAGCCTTTGGGCTTGCAGATCCCTGGAGAGGCTAACCCTTGGGTGAAAATGCCGGATAGCAGGTCTTGGAGTAAATTGTCATTGGTACAGATGGCCTATGGCTATGAGTTGAAATTGACGCCATTGCAAACATTGACTTTGTACAATGCAGTTGCTAATGATGGAAAGATGTTAGCTCCTTTATTCGTAAAAGAAATTCAACACCTAGGAACTACCGTTAAGAAGTTTGAAGCTAGGGTGATCAATAAACAAATTGCTTCAAAAGAAGCGATCGGCAAAATGCAGAAGATGATGGAAGGGGTGATGGTTGAAGGGACTGGTAAGAAATTGAAAAGCCCACTTTATTCTTCGGCTGGTAAAACGGGTACAGCACAGATGGCTGATGGGTCAAGGGGATATGGTGCTAGAAGGTATCAATCTTCCTTTGCGGGATATTTCCCGGCGGAGAACCCTAAGTATTCCATGATTGTGGTGATCCGTAATCCTAGAAATGGATACTATGGTGGTTCAGTTGCTGGTCCGGTATTCAGGGAGTTGGCGGATATGGTTTTTGCAAATGATTTGTCATTGCACAAAACATTTAACAATAGAAAAGTGAATGTAGCTGGAAATAAAGTTCCATACACATTGAAAGGTTCTAAAGATGCAACTGCGAAGGTTTATGAGATGTTGGGTGTGCAATCGGTGAACTGGAATTCAATCGTGGCTGCGGATAAAGATTCGGCGAACCATTCGGCAGAAGCCTTTACGGTTTCCGAGTACAAGGAGGGTGTTGTTCCGAATGTGAAGGGGATGGGTTTGGTTGATGCAATCTACGCGATGGAGAACGCTGGTTTTAAAACTACAGTAAAAGGTAAGGGAAGAGTAATAAATCAATCATTGGTGGCCGGTCAGAAATTGAAACCTGGCACCCGTGTTCTAATAGAATTGAATTAATATGTTGTTGAAAGAGTTGCTACATGCCATTCCGGTAATCGATTACCGTGGGTCTCTGGACACAGAGGTTAGCGCGCTATGCTTGGATTCAAGGAAAGCGGTTAAGGGCAGTGCGTTTGTGGCAGTTCGTGGGCATCAGACCGATGGACATCTATTCGTTAATAAAGCGATTGAATTAGGTGCTTCCGTGGTGCTGGTAGAAGAATTACCAGAGGAGATCAAAGAAGATGTAGTATATGTGGTAGTCGGCGATTCGGCTTATGCATTAGGTGTAATGGCTTCTACATTTTACGGAAATCCTTCCTCGAAATTGAAATTAGTAGGGGTAACAGGTACCAATGGGAAAACGACCGTGGCGACCTTGCTTTTTAACCTGTTCAGCCGATTAGGTTTTCATGTGGGCTTATTGTCCACGGTGCAGAACCAAATAGGTGAGCGTGTGGTGGAAGCGACCCATACCACTCCTGATCCGATATCATTGAATTCACTGTTGAAGGAAATGGTGGAAGATGGATGTGACTACTGTTTTATGGAAGTGAGTTCGCATGCGGTTGTTCAGCAACGCATTGCCGGGTTGAAATTTGCGGGTGGCATCTTTACCAATATCACGCATGATCACTTGGACTTCCATGGAACTTTCGCCAACTATATCAAGGCCAAGAAAAAGTTCTTTGATGATTTAGACAGATATGCATTTGCATTGACCAATATCGATGATAAAAACGGTCAGGTGATGCTTCAGAATACATTTGCGCATAAGAAAACCTATGGTTTGCACCAAATGGCAGACTTTAAGGCTAAAATCTTTGAAAGCCATTTTGATGGGATGCTATTGCAGGTTGATGGACAGGAAGTGTGGGTGAAGTTGGTTGGTGATTTCAATGCTTATAACCTATTGGCTGTGTATGGTGCTTCGATTTTATTGGAGCAAGAGACAGTGAAGGTTTTGATGGCATTGAGCGAGATCACTGGAGCAGAAGGACGTTTTGAAACCATGAAATCCTCAACAGGTGTGGTTGCCATTGTGGATTATGCCCATACGCCAGATGCGGTTGAAAATGTATTGGAAACCATTGGCGCATTGAGGAAACCTGGACAGCAGATCTTGACGGTTTTAGGTTGTGGTGGAGATCGTGATAAGACCAAGCGCCCGGAGATGGCTGAAGTGGCATCGAGGTTAAGCGATAAAGTGGTCTTGACTTCAGACAATCCAAGGACGGAAGATCCTGCTACCATCATCAAAGAGATGGAGGTTGGTATTTCCGCGGATAAGCGCAAGAATGTTTTCTCGATTACGGATAGAAGAGAAGCCATCCGTGCTGCTTTCCACCTAGCGCAACCAGGTGATGTAATCTTGGTGGCTGGAAAAGGACATGAGAAATATCAAGATATCAATGGGGTGAAAAATCACTTTGACGATAAAGAGGAATTAATAAAGATTTTTAACGAACATAATTAAACTGCATGCTTTACTATTTATTCACTTGGCTTAACGAGCACGTCCATATTCCTGGTGCTGGATTATTCCAATATATCTCGTTTCGTACAGCCATGGCAGTTATCCTTTCGTTAATCATCACAACGGTATTCGGTAGCCGATTGATTCGCTTACTGCACCAAAAACAAGTTGGAGAGACCATCCGCGATTTAGGATTGGAAGGTGAGAAGAAAAAGCAAGGAACCCCTACCATGGGTGGACTGATCATTATCGCCGGTATCTTGATTCCAACATTGCTCTTTGCAAAACTGGATAATATCTACATCATCCTGATGATCATTACGACGATCTGGATGGGTGCAATCGGATTCTTGGATGACTACATCAAAGTATTCCGTAAGAATAAAGAAGGATTGGCTGGGAAGTTTAAGGTGATTGGTCAGGTAGGATTAGGTGTGCTGATCGCGATTACTATGTATTTCCATCCTGAGATTGTTGCAAGACAACAGGTAGCAAATCCAACTTCTTCAAAACCGGTGGAAGTGATTATCAATCCATCAACTGGCGAGAAGACTTATGCTGAGAATGTGAAGTCTACAAAGACAAACATTCCATTTTACAAAAACAATGAGTTCGATTACGCCAAAGTATTGGACGTATTCGGTGTCAATAGCCCTTTGGCTACGTTCTTTGTTTTCTTGGTCGTTGTCGTGTTTATTATCACGGCGGTCTCCAATGGAGCGAATATTACAGATGGTATAGACGGGCTCGCCACGGGAACCTCCGCTATTATGGGGATTACCTTGGCTATCCTAGCCTATGTGTCGGGTAACATCATTTTTGCGGATTACCTAAACATTATGTTTATCCCGAATTCGGGTGAGCTGGTGATTTTTGCGGGTGCATTTGTTGGAGCCTGTACAGGTTTCCTTTGGTACAATGCCTACCCTGCACAAGTGTTTATGGGTGATACAGGGAGTTTGGCAATCGGTGGTATCATTGCTGCATTCGCGATCCTGATCCGTAAAGAATTATTGATCCCGGTGTTGTGTGGTATTTTCTTGATTGAGAATCTATCGGTTATCCTTCAGGTTTCTTACTTCAAGTATACCAAGAAGAAATATGGTGAGGGCAGAAGGATCTTCCTGATGTCGCCATTGCACCACCATTATCAGAAGAAAGGTTACCATGAGTCCAAGATCGTGACACGATTTGTGATTGTGTCGATCATGCTGGCCATTTTGACCATTGTCACATTAAAAGTAAGATAGTAGAAGATGCCGAACATAGCACATACATATTACCCCCAAACTGGCCGTCTAGTAATTTTAGGCGCAGGTGAGAGTGGAGTTGGTGCAGCAATCCTGGGAAAGGATAAGGGTTTTGATGTGTTTGTGTCAGATATGGGCGCTATAGCTGATACGTATAAAGCCACTTTGGAAAAAGAGGGGATCGCATTTGAAGAGGGACAGCATACAAAGGAATCGGTGATCAATGCCGACCTAGTGGTGAAGAGTCCTGGGATTCCAGAGAAGGCTCCATTGATAAAGGAATTAAGAGGTTTAGGCCTTCCGATCATTTCGGAAATCGAGTTTGCCGCTCAATATACCGATGCCAAGTTATTGTGCATCACCGGGTCAAACGGGAAGACAACTTCCACTTTGTTGACTTACCATATATTGAAGAATGCAGGTTTGAATGTAGGCCTAGCCGGAAATATAGGAAATAGCTTTGCCTTGCAGGTAGCTAGAGAGCAACATGATGCTTACGTTTTGGAGATCTCCAGTTTTATGCTGGATGATATGTACCACTTCCGCGCTGATGTTGCCGTGATCTTGAATATCACACCCGATCATTTAGATCGATATGATTATAAGATGGAGAATTATGTGGCATCGAAGTTCCGCATGGTTCAAAATCAAAGGCCGACGGATTACTTTATCTATTGTAAGGATGATCCGGAGACCATGGCAGCCCTGGAGAAGCATCCAACCGCAGCAATGCACCTGCCATTTACACAAGAGGGGATAGTAGATACCGGAGCGTATCTGGACGACGAGAAGAATTTGAACATTTTAATACCAAATAGAGAAGCTTTTATCATGAATATCGAAGAATTATCACTGCAAGGCAAGCACAATGTTTACAACAACATGGCTTCAGGACTGGTTGCTAAGGCTCAGGAATTGAGAAACCAAACGATGAAGGAGAGCATGGGTTCTTTTGTAAACGTGGAACACAGATTGGAGCACGTAGCTTGTATCGGTGGGGTTAATTATATCAATGATTCTAAAGCGACCAATGTCAATTCGGTTTGGTACGCCTTGGAAAGTTTCTCTACAGATATCGTGTTGATTATGGGTGGTGTGGATAAAGGAAACGACTACGAAATGTTGAAGGACTTAGTGAAGTCAAAAGTGAAAGCGATCATCTGTATCGGAAAGGATACTGGCCGTATCCATGAGGCTTTTGAAGATGATACGGATGTGATCGTGAATAGTGCATCGATGAGTGATGCCGTTCAGATTGCTTCGCATCTGGCTAAGAAGGGTGATACGGTATTGTTATCGCCAGCATGTGCCAGCTTTGACTGGTTCAAGAACTACGAAGATCGTGGTGACAAATTTAAGGAAGCAGTAATGACTTTATAATTAGGAGGACAATGGAATACATTTTTTCTAAACTAAAAGGCGATAAATGGATCTGGATCATTGTGATCTTGTTGTCCATCTGGTCACTATTGGCTGTTTACAGTTCGGTAGGAACCTTGGCTTACAAGGAAGGAAAGGGTACTGAACTTTATTTATTCAAACACCTTTTCATTGTTGTGGCCGGTTTAGTGATGATGTATCTATCACATAAATTGGATTACCGCTATTATGCTGGGATTTCCAAATTGCTGATGGTAGTCACGATTCCATTGTTGTTATATACCCTAGTATTCGGAAGCAAGGTAAATGATGCCAGTCGTTGGTTGACCATCCCGGTGATCAATCAGACTTTCCAGACTTCGGATTTGGCGAAATTGGCTTTGATTACCTTCTTGGCAAGGATGCTATCCCGTAAGCAAGAGGAGATCAAGGACGTGAAGAAATCCTTTATTCCGATCATGGGAGCGGTTTGTTTTGTGTTCGTTTTAATCGCATGGGCAAACTTATCTACAGCTTTGATGCTGTTTGGTGTTAGTGTTTTGTTGCTGTTGATCGGTCGTATCAGTTTCAAACAGATTGCGGTGGTTTGTATGGGCGGTGGGGTTCTATTGATGCTGGTGATCTTTATGGGACCTAGACGGGCTACTTACCTGAGCCGTATTCAAGGTTTCTTCAATACAGAAGAAGTGCATGAAGGAAAAGGTTCCTTCCAGGATGATAAAAACTACCAGGCTAATAATGCCAAGATAGCGATTGCTACAGGTGAGATGTTTGGTAAAGGTGTTGGTAACAGTGTTCAGCGTAACGTATTACCTCACCCATATTCAGATTTTATTTTTGCCATTATCATTGAAGAGTATGGCACGATTGGAGGGGCGGTATTGCTCTTCCTGTATATCGCATTGATGTATCGATGTATCCGGATTGTCACCTTAAGTCCGAGGGCCTTCGGGGCGTTCCTGGCAGCCGGTTTGGGCTTCAGTCTGACGATTCAGGCTTTGGCAAACATGGCGGTTGCCGTTGGTCTTGGACCAGTGACCGGGGTTCCACTTCCCTTAGTGAGTATGGGGGGGACATCGATCTTATTTACGAGTGTAGCCTTGGGGATTATCCTAAGTGTGAGCCGTAATGTGGAAGAATTGAAAGTTAAAGAAGAAAAAGAAGTTGCAAAGGCTCCACGCAAAGTGGTAGTTGGAACAATTTAATTGAAATATTGAATGGCGCATCGAGTAATCATAAGTGGTGGTGGAACGGGAGGACATATCTTTCCTGCGATAGCGATAGCCAATGCGTTGAAAAACCTGTCTCCAGATATTGAGATCCTGTTTGTAGGAGCTAATGGTAAGATGGAGATGGAACGAGTTCCGGCAGCGGGATATGAAATAGTAGGATTGGATATCGTTGGGATCAACCGCCAGTCCTTACTTAAAAATATTAGTCTTCCCTTCAAGATGGTAAAAAGCTTGTGGAAGGCGAGGAAAGTTCTTAAAGATTTTAAAGCGGAAGCAGCAATTGGTGTTGGAGGGTATGCATCTGGTCCATTATTGATGATGGCGAATATGATGGGATTGCCTACCGTAATCCAAGAGCAGAATTCATTTGCTGGGGTTACTAACAAGAAGTTGGGAGCAAAGGCAAAGAAGATCTGTGTAGCCTATGAAGGTATGGAAAGGTTCTTTCCAGCGGATCGCGTCTTGTTGACCGGTAATCCTATCCGTAAATCCTCAGTTGCTATCGAAGGTAAACGAGAGGAAGCTATCCATGCTTTTGGATTGGACCTGGACAAGAAAACCTTGTTGGTTACTGGAGGAAGCTTGGGGGCATTGACCTTGAACGATAGCATCAAAGGAGGGCTGGAGAAGTTGGTAACGGCGGGGATTCAAGTGATCTGGCAATGTGGTAGCTACTATTACGAGAAATTGAATTCTGAATTAGCAGATCAATTACCAGACTCGATCAAGTTGATGCCATTCTTAGAGCGCATGGATTATGCTTATGCCGCAGCTGATGTCATCGTGGCTAGAGCAGGTGCAGGAACCATATCGGAACTATGTGTGGTAGGAAAGCCAGTGGTATTAGTGCCTTCGCCGAATGTCGCAGATGACCATCAGACCAAGAATGCAAATGCCCTGGTTGAGAAAGATGCCGCATTGATGGTAAAAGACCAAGTGGCTAGGGAAGAGTTGGTGAATACGGTCCTTGGATTGTTCCAGGATGGAGCTAAACAAAGGGAACTAGGAGAGCACATCCTGAAATTGGCCTTGGCTGATGCAGATGAGGTTATCGCACAAGAAGTATTGAGTATAATAGAAAAATAGAAAATGAATATCGACAAAATAAAAAGAGTTTATCTCCTGGGTATCGGCGGAATCGGCATGAGCGGATTGGCTCGTTATTTTAGTCGTTTGGGCTGTGAGGTGGCTGGTTATGACCGTACCTCCACAGAGCTTACCAGAACTTTAGAAGCGGAAGGAATGCCAATCAGTTATGCTGATGATGTGGATTCAGTTCCTGCTGCTTTTAATTCGGCAAGCGATGAGACCCTGATCATTTTCACTCCTGCAATTCCGAAGGACCTTAAATTGAAAGCGTTTTTTGTTGATAATGGTCATGAACTGTTCAAACGCTCTCAGGTATTAGGTTTTATCTCGGCGAGCCGATTTACTATCGCCGTTGCAGGTACGCATGGAAAGACAACAACTTCTACCATGGTAGCACATGTTTTGAAACATTCTGGTTTTGATTGCTCGGCATTCTTGGGCGGAATCAGTACAAACTATCAGAACAACGTGCTTTTTGGAGAAAATGATGTAGTGGTGGTGGAGGCCGATGAATATGATCGCTCCTTCTTGACCCTGCATCCTAATATTGCCATCGTGACTTCTGCGGATGCAGATCATTTGGATATCTATGGCGACCCTCAAGAGTTGATTACTTCTTTTGAGATGTTCCTGGATAGAGTCGTAGATGGTGGAAAGAAAATCGTGAAAGTAGGACTGCCATTTACAGGTGATATCAGCTATGCAAGAGAGCAGGTTTGCGATGCCTATGCTGAAAATGTAAGGGTAGAGAATGGTGAGTTCTATTTTGACTACCATTCTGCTGATTTAGTGATCAAGGATATTCATTTGGGGATTCCGGGATTGCATAATGTTGAAAATGCAGTAGCGGCCATTACGGTTGCCCATTTATTGGATATTGCAGCAGATAAAATCGTGGCGGCATTGTCGGATTTCCAAGGTGTGAAAAGACGCTTTGAATACATCGTAAAGTCTGATAAGAATGTGTACATCGATGATTATGCACATCATCCAGAAGAGTTGAGGGCATTTTTGACCTCGATGAGAAAGCTATATCCAAATAAGAAACTAACAGTGGTTTTCCAACCGCACTTGTTCAGCAGGACTAGGGATTTCGTGGATGGCTTTGCAGAGGTATTAGCATTGGCAGATGAACTTCTTTTGATGGAGATCTATCCGGCAAGAGAATTGCCAATTGAAGGTGTTGATTCAACTTGGTTGTTGAATAAAATTGAATTGGACAACAAACGCTTAGTAAGCCCAGAAGAAGTTCTGGAAATCGTGAGAACAGAAGATCCAGAGTTATTGGTAACTGTTGGAGCTGGAGATATTGACAAACTGGTTAAACCACTTAAAGAAGAATTGAACCATGCTAAATAGAATAAGAAATATTCAATGGCGTCAAGTCGGCTATTTTTTCTTAGGATTAGTGGCGATCGTTGGAGTGGGGATGTTGATGAGTTTGGTCAACAAGAAAGACCAGGTGCAGGAATGTACGGCACTGAAAGTAATGGTAGAAGGGAAAGAGACTTTCATTGATCAAAATGATATTTCATCGATGATCAAAGAGAAGTTTGGAGCAGTGGTTGGCAAGCAATTGAACCAATTGCCATTGCAACAGATCGAAACAGAACTAAAGAAATCCCCTTATGTATCCAATGCGGATGTTCATATGGATATGGATGGAACGATGCGAGTTGCAGTTCAACAGCGCGAGGTTGTTGTAAGGATTATCAATCAAGGCGGACAAGAGTTTTATGTAGACTCCAAAGGCAATAAGATCCCGGTGACTTTGAAGTATGTACCACATGTGATGGTTGCCAATGGAAATATTAAAGAGGGCTACAAAAAATCATTGGAGCCTGTAAACAGCCAATTGGTGAAGGACTTGGTGAAAATCGTTGAAGAGACCAAAACCGATGAGCTTTGGAGCAACCAGATCGTTCAGCTTTATGTCAACGATGAAAAGGATATTGAGATCGTTCCTAGAGTGGGTAGCCAGCAGCTGATCATCGGCAATGCGGACTCTTTAAGTTACAAATTGGACCGATTGAAGAAATTTTATACACATATCCTTCCGAAGGTAGGATCCGATGCATATAGCAAGGTGAATGTGAAATACAGTGGACAGATTGTCTGCGAGCGCAAAGGCGATTGGTTTATCGATAGCCTACAAATGAAAATTAACAAGAAGATTTAAGAAATAAATTACATACAGCATCAAACACAGCATATGAAACCTAGAATTGTAGAAAATGAAAAAGAAAATCCAATTATCGTTGGATTGGACATCGGTACGACAAAGATCTGCGTCACTGTAGGTCGTCGTAGTGGATCGAACAAGGTTGAGTTATTAGGTGTAGGGAAAGCGGAGTCTGCCGGCGTTAATCGTGGAGTTGTTGCCAACATCCAGAAGACGGTGACCAGTATCCGTGAGGCTGTTGCTGTGGCTGAAGGTCAATCCAACGTTGACATCAAAGTTGTCAATGTAGGTATTGCCGGACAGCACATCAAGAGTATCCAACACCGTGGTATTTTAACAAAGAATGACGATGATGAAATCGGACGCCTAGATATCGAGCGTTTGATCTCGGACATGTACAAATTGGTCCTTCCTCCGGGAGAAGAGATCATCCATGTTTTACCACAAGAATTTACAATTGACAACGAACCGGGTATCAAAGAACCTATCGGTATGGCAGGTAGACGCGTGGAAGCAAACTTCCATATCATCTCAGGTCGTGTTACCGATATCAAGAACATCAAGAGATGTGTGGACAACTCTGATCTTGAAGTTTCTGAATTGATCCTTGAACCTCTTGCATCATCCGAGGCTGTGTTGGATGAAGAGGAAAAGACTGCAGGTGTTGTGTTGGTGGATATCGGTGGTGGTACCACAGACGTTGCAATCTTCCATGAAGGTATTATCCGCCATACGGCAGTAATTCCTTTGGGCGGAAATATCGTGACGGAAGATATCCGTCAAGGTTGTGCAGTGTTGCGCAATCAAGCAGAGCAATTGAAAGTAAGATACGGATCAGCTTTAGCAGATGAGAACAAAGAAAACGAGGTTATCTGTGTACCTGGTATTAGAGGAAGGGAAGCTAAAGAGATTTCTGTAAAGAACTTAGCATATATCATTCAAGCGAGAATGGAAGAGATCATTGAGCACGTGTTCTATGAAATCAAATCTTCAGGATATGAAGACAAATTGATTGCCGGGATCGTGATCACTGGAGGTGGTGCGCAATTGAAGCATTTGGTTCAGTTGGTAGAATATATCACAGGAATCGATTGCCGCATTGGCTACCCGAATGAATACCTTGCAAAAACCGATATGTTGAACAAGCAGGCTTTCGAAGAATTGAAAAGCCCATTGTATGCAACAGGTATCGGATTGTTGATCAAAGGGATTCAGTCTATCGAAGAGGAAGAGAAAAGAAATGAGGAAAAATTCATCAAAAAGACGGCCACTACACACGTAAAAGTGAAAGAAGGCGTTAAAGAAATAGCGGAAGGTCAAAACAAAAAAGAAGGGTGGTTGACTCGTTTTTTAGGCGATTGGATCAAAGATGGAGCGGATATAGACGACGACACTTTCATCGGTAAGAAATAATTATCAACATCAGCTTGTTTTTTCCACATTTTAACAAATGTGGAAAACTCTTGTTAAGAATTTGGTAATATTACATTAGAATTGTTGACTTGCGTTGTGTTAACGTAAAGGCTTGATGAAGAATTAAATAGGATAAAATATATGTCGATACAATTTGAAATGTTAAAGGAGAACTCATCAATTATCAAGGTAATTGGTGTAGGTGGGGGCGGCGGAAACGCAGTCAATCACATGTATAAGCAGGGAATTAGTGGTGTGGATTTCATAGTTTGCAATACGGATGCGCAAGCTTTGGAACTGAGCCCTATTCCAAACAAGGTGCAATTGGGAGCGAGTCTTACAGAAGGTATGGGTGCTGGCGCTGATCCTGATGTTGGTGAAAACTCAGCTATCGAAAGTATTGAGGATATCAAACGTATGTTGGGTACCAATACAAAGATGCTTTTCATTACTGCAGGAATGGGTGGTGGTACTGGTACTGGAGCTAGTCCGGTGCTTGCTAAGGCAGCAAAGGAATTAGGAATCTTGACCGTTGCGATCGTTACAACTCCATTCACATTCGAAGGTAAACGTCGTCGTATGCAAGCAGAAGACGGTTTGGGAGAACTTCGCAAATACGTTGACTCTTATTTAGTTATTTCAAACGACCGTTTGCGCGAAATCTTCGGGAACTTGACGATGACTGCTGCATTTGCTAAGGCAGATGATATCTTGACCACTGCTGCCAAAGGTATAGCAGAAATCATCACCATCCCTGGATATGTAAACGTCGATTTCAAGGACGTTCGTACCGTAATGAACGATTCTGGTGTTGCAATCATGGGTAATGCCGTGGCAACAGGTGAACAACGTGCATTAGATGCTGTAACTGGCGCGTTGGCATCACCATTATTAAAAGACAATGAAATTGAAGGTGCTCGTTACATTTTATTGAACATTACTTCCGGTACTCGTGAGGTAACAATGGATGAGGTTGCGATCATTACCGATTACATCCAAGAAAAAGCTGGTCTTTCGGCTGACTTAATCTGGGGTAACTGTATCGATGCAAACTACGAAGAGGAACTTTCAGTAACTATAATAGCAACTGGTTTTCAAACTTCTGAAGAGCGCGTGAAGGAAAAAGAAATGGAAAAGATTGCCATTCCTTTGACTCCCGAGGTGTCGACTTCAGCTTTCGTAAAACCGGTAACTACCAATCAATTCGTGGATAGAACCAATACTGAAGCTAGTGCTTTCGTAAAGCCTAGTACTCCAGTGGATACCCCTACGAATCAAGCTCCACAGAGCGACTTGTTTTCAAACAAGGCAGCAGTAGCTGCTCAAGCAAATGCGGTGGAGAAAAACGATTCTCAAATCGTTCGCCATACCTTGGAATTAGATGATAACTCTGATGTGGAAGAAATTGAAGAAGATGCAAATCCACACGGATTTGAATTGAAAACTTCACCTTCTTTGTTCGAGTTCAAGTTGCCTACTGTATTTGATACATACAAGCCTGCTGAAGAGAAGGAAGAGCCAACTCCAGAACCGGTGAACGAAGTAGCTCAGCCAAAAGCTGAAATCGAGTTGGAAGAAGCTAAGAAAGAAGAAAGCAATTTCGAAGATCAATTGTTGAAAACCAAGGAACGTATCCTTCGTTTGAAAGAGTTGAGCATGAAATTGAAATCTTCAAATGGTCTTCAAGAGCTTGAGAATGAGCCTGCTTACAAAAGAAAGCAAAAAACATTAGACGATGTGCCTCATTCATCCGAGTCTCAGGTTTCCCGTTTTACCCTATCTTTTGATGATGGTGAGACTGAAATCAGACCAAACAACTCTTTCCTACACGATAATGTAGATTAATCTTATCCTATTTAATAAATAAAGGGTGGCTTGAAAAGGTCACCTTTTTTGTTTTTTAGATTTTGTTTATAGAAAAAAGATGCTAATTTTAAGTGAGTTACTATAAAAAATTATAAACAAAACTAAAAGTTATGGCAAGTATTGATAAATTCAAAGAGTTGAAGTCTCTAATTGACGGATTAGAACATGACGCAGACAAGTTTTTTGCAAAAGGAAATAGTGCCGCTGGTACACGCGTAAGAAAAGGTCTGCAGGATATTAAGACTTTAGCCCAGGATCTACGCCTAGGAATCCAAGATCTCAAAAACAAAAAATAAAGATCTTTAAACCCTATTAAGAACTAAGCCCATTTTTGGGCTTTTTTTATGTGTATATTCGAATAAACTAGATATAAGATGAAACAGATCCAGAATCCCATTTGGTTGATGAGCTCCGCTTACGATCAATTGGGACAAGCAGAACTTTTAGATACCGCTTCCCGTTTAGGCGCGCAGGGCATTGATCTCTGTGTATTCCGTAAGGATGGCGCACGAGCCGACCATACCGCCACCCATTTAGATTATGATGGCTTTGGATCAGAGGAAGCCAAGAGAACCTTGGAGGCCTTCAATAACAAAGGGCTTAGGCTGTCTTTGGGCGCCTTTGAGAACATGATCGGCGGTGATGAAGGGGAAAGACTGAAAAACCAAAACCATCTCTTAAAACTGATTAGAATAGCCCATTTGCTTGGTGGTGATGAGAACAATGTAATGGTTGGGACCTTTGTAGGTTATAACCATGAGCTTGGAAATCAGATCGACGGCTTCCAAAAGAACCTGGATGAGTATAAAAGGGTCTTTGAACCCATTATTCGCTATGCAGAAGACTTAGGGGTTACCGTGGTCTATGAGAACTGCCCGATGGAAGGTTGGCGATCTTCCCGTTACACTAGCACCTTCAATAATCTCCCTGGGGTTTTGGCTGCGCGCAAGTTGATGTATGCCATGATTCCGAGCAAGGCACATGGCGAGATTTATGATCCTTCCCATGATATCTGGCAAAATACCGACCCGGTTGAAGTCATTGAAGAAATGGATATTGATCGCTTAAAACGTGTGCATGTCAAGACCACGAGGATGTTGAGCAGCAAAGGTAGGATTGAGTGGGGTGGGATGTACCCTATGCAACAGGTCAATGCTGATCTGGCTCAATTAGCAGGTGTAAGTGTTCCCCAAAGTGATTGGGACCGCCATCATTATACGGCTATGCTTCCAGGCTTCGGAGGTACGGATGATATGGACTGGAACAGTTTTGTGGAAACCCTTCATGACCGCGGTTTTTCTGGACCTTTTGAAATCGAAAACGAAGCAAAGAACTCCAAGGACACCCATAACCTGGCTGCCATTAACCAAGGCGCCAAAGCCTGTATCAGCTTCCTTTCCCCCTTGTTATGGAAGCTAGACTCCCAAGGCTATGAGTTTACTGAACAGAAAGCGCTGAAATTAGTCTCACGAGAAGACATTCCCGTGAAAAGCATGGGTGATTTGACCTAGCTAGATCAAAATCCTAAAAAAGAACCTATAAAAAAATAAGGAATAACCATTTGGTTATTCCTTATCTGCGTTCATTTTGAACAGCGATATCAAATCTGGAATGTTGTGCACACCCAGTTTCTCGAAAATCCTACTTTTATAGGTACTCACGGTGGAAGAACTCAAGTTCAACCTGTTTGAAACCTCAATAATGCCCAATCCTTCGATTAGATGTCTTGCCACGTCCATTTCGCGGTTAGATAGTTTGTACAATGGGTTCAAGCTATCCACCTTGGATTTGCTGGTGGTCAGTTTCTGAACATAAAGGTCCTTAATGGCTTCAGACATATAGCGTCCCCGTTCAAAAATGCTGTTGATGGCATTGGTGAATTCGGTCATGCTCGTAGTTTTGTTGACATATCCCGCAGCACCTGCCTCGATATAGCGAAGAGCATACAGGGTCTCGTCATACGAAGAGAAGACTAAGATTTTTAAGTCAGGTTGCATGTCCAACAACTCTTTGATCACCTTGATGTTATTACCCCCAGGCATATTGATATCTAGGAGAAGTAAATCAAAATTTGTTGTCTTTAATTGTGCAAATACCTCATCATATGTCTGCGCATGGACAATCTCAACAGTCTTTAAAGTCTCTTTAATGGCAGTTGAAACCCCCAGTCGGACAATAATATGGTCGTCGGCTATTAATATTTTTTTCATAAAGTTATTACACAAATTACCCTAGATCCACATGATTTTAATAATTTCCCAACAGTTGGAATAGGGTTGAAAAATTATATTTAGTAGTTAATTTGTTTCCTCAAATATAATAATTTTATATGTATTCGCTCTGTATAAAAATTAAATTAAAGTTTTGCGTACAGTCTCCATGGTAGAAGTACTTAGTGTACATTAAAAATACTCATTTATTTTTAAATTAATTTCAATTTATGATTGTAAACAGCTTTTTTTGTAAGATATTCAATACATTGCACGACTATTTAAGCAAAAACAATTTAAACATATTATATTCACTTTTAGACTATTTAACTTATGGGATTTTTAAAAGAATTTAAAGAATTCGCTATGCGCGGCAGCGTGATTGACCTAGCTGTCGGTGTTGTTATCGGTGGTGCATTTGGAAAGATCGTGACCTCTTTGGTGGACGATATCATTATGCCCCCAATCGGATATCTCACTGGTGGTGTAGATTTCTCTGCCATGAAGTATGTGATCAAAGAAGGAAACGAAGCTGCAGGTGTGGCTGAAGTGGCCGTTACTTACGGTAACTTCATCAACGTGTTGATCCAGTTCCTGATCATCGCTTTCTGTATTTTCTTGGTGATCAAAGGGATCAATTCCTTGAAAAAAGAAGAACCAAAAGAACCAGAAGCAGCTCCAGCACCTACAAAAGAAGAAACTTTGCTTACTGAGATCCGCGATATTTTAAAAAATAAATAAGCATTAAATATATGCTCTAAAGCAAATTATGCAGGTTATTCGCCTAAATAATTTGCTTTTTTTTATTTATTAGATTTAGAGTGTTGCGTATGTGTGAAATAAACTTTATTTTTGCATTCCTCTTTTGAGGGATAATTTGATTAAAAGTATTAAAACAAGCATAAAAGCGTCATGAAGAGAACATTTCAACCTTCGCAAAGAAAAAGAAGAAATAAACACGGATTCAGAGAGCGTATGAGCTCTGCAAATGGTAGAAGAGTACTTGCTGCTCGTAGAGCAAAAGGAAGAAAACGCCTTTCAGTTTCTGACGAAAGCCGTCACAAAGGTTAATCTTGCGCTCGCCGGTGATATAGGGACCGCGCTGTTTTAGCCGGCTTTATGGTCATCGTGATGAAAAAATATACATTTAAAAAAGAAGAACGATTATGTAGCAAAAGGTCTATTGACGATCTTTTCCATAATGGTTCTTCTTTTGTTGTATATCCGTTCCGAGTGGTCTTCCTCAGCAAACCCGCCGATCCCGAACAGAAATTCCCCGCCCAGGTCATTACCTCCGTTCCCAAGAAACGCTTCAAAAGAGCGGTGGACCGGAACCATATCAAAAGACTTACCCGGGAAGGTTACAGACTCGAGAAAGGCAAACTCTATTCCTTTTTACAAGATCATTCCTTAAATTTGTTGTTGGCCATTCAATACGTCAGTAATGAAAAGCTACCTATGGATACGCTTCAGGGCAAGCTTGGTCAATTGATCGGTAAACTAGAACATGAAATATCTAAATCTAATTTGGGAAAAAGGGATTAAGTTGCCTCTAAAGTGGCTTTTTTTACTCATTATCAAGATTTACCAGCTATTTCTGTCCCCACTGTTAGGCGCTAGTTGCCGTTATTCCCCAACCTGTTCCCAATACGGCAAAGAAGCAATTCTTAAGCACGGACCCTTTAAGGGCGGTTGGCTAACTATTAAACGTATTGCCCGTTGCAATCCTTGGGGTGGTCATGGGCATGATCCAGTTCCTTAATTCAATATGTCAAATTCCTACATCCTTTCCATCGAAACTGCTACCAATCTTTGCTCAGTTTCCCTTTCCAATCATGGTCAAAATCTATTCAGTGTGGTCGGCAATGAACCTAATCTTCACGCGACCAAATTGACCGTTTTTATCCAGGAATTAATGGAAAAGGCTGGAATGTCCCTTGATCAGCTGTCCGCAGTAGCGGTTAGTATGGGTCCTGGGTCTTATACCGGATTGCGAATCGGCGTCTCTACTGCCAAAGGACTTTGTTACGCCTTAGATATCCCGCTTATCGCTAATAATACCTTAGAAGCCCTAAAAGATGGCTTTATCGCTAAAAATCCCCAGTCCAAGGATAAAGTCCTGTTGTTGCCCATGATTGATGCAAGGAGGAGAGAGGTGTACACGGCTATTTTCCATGCTGATGGAAGCCTGTATAAGGAAACCGAAGCCTTGATCATCGATGAGCACACTTTTGATGCCTACCTCAATGAGGGTTACCGGTTGATCCTCTTTGGCTCAGGTGCCGATAAATTTATCCCGACTTTTGAGCATAACGATAAGATCCAAGTAGTGGCTCAATTCGATTCCATTGCCAACTATCAAGATGAAGTTTCTTATAAGAAATTTGTGGGGCAAAAATTCGAAGATGTGGCTTATTTCGAGCCATTCTATCTGAAAGATTTTGTGGCTACCACGCCCAAGAAATCCCCTTTGCTATAACCATCTTTTCCGCTTGAACCAGATATAGATCATCAGGGAAACCAATACCATGACGATCCAGACTGCAGGGTAGCCAAATAGCCATTCCAGTTCGGGCATGTATTTAAAGTTCATGCCATATACCCCAACGATAAACGTCAATGGCATAAAGAACACGGAGATAATGGTCAGGATTCGCATAATCTCATTGGTATGGTTGGATTCTATGTTAAAGTAAACGGAAAGCAACTGAGCCGTATTTTCGCCAATATTCCGATAAAGGGTGTTGGTTCTTGAATAGATATCCCGCAAGTCCTGCGTATAGATGTTTTGGTATTCCGGCATATGGAAATAGTCCACAATATCCTTGTATAGCGTCAAGATAATCTTGATAAGGTCCACCTGTCTCTTCAGGTAATATAGCTTCATCAAGAAAGGCTTCCGCTTGCGGTGCAAAAACACGATCTCCTCATAATCATCCAGCTTCTCCGCCAGATCATTGATGACCAGGTTCTCAAATGTTTTCAGCGATTGGGAGACCAAGCTATTGACCAAACTCTTGCTGGACTTCAGTTTTTTGTTGGTCTTGTCCAATTCAATCAATTCATTCAGTAGGGGAATTTCATTTCTATGGACAGTAATAATGAAATCCTCATCATAAAAAACCGAAATACGAAGGGTAATATCCGCGAGGGTATCCGAATTTTCCGGAAAGGCATCCGCAATGGAACGCAGGATCAGGAAATGGTAATTTTCGAATTCCTCAATCTTTGGAAGATGGCCGATTTCAAGACAGTCTTTGATGGAAGCATCGTTCAGGTTGTACTTTGCCTTGAGTTCGGTAAAGTCCTCTAGCGTAGGGTCAAGGATCTCGTACCAATCGTAACCATTTTCTTCTTTTCGGATTATATGTCGTACCATGTATTGGGTTTAAAGATGAAATTTAGTGAGATTATAGCAAATTACAAATTCGAATTGTAAGGCCTAGCATTCTTTTCCTTGTTTTGCCGCGATTTAGAAAGCATAAAAAAAGCCCCGATCGATCGGGGCTTTTACATGATATCCTTTACTGCTTATTTTTTATCAGCAGCGCTTTTGTCTTTGTATTCCTTGTTTAGGGCATCCAAAACTTCGTTGGTGATGTCCATTTTAGGGTCAGCATACAATACCGCAGGGTTGGTTTTTGAGTAGGTCAAAACCAATTTGTATCCTTTACCTTCCGAGTGTTTCTTCAGATGGTCGGTAATGGTGGTGTATACTTTAGTGAATTCAGTCTGTTCTTCTTGTGCAATGGAAGTAGAAGCATTTTGGTCCATACGGCCCAGGTCATTTTGGTGTCTTACCAAACGTTCTTCCGTAGCTTGACGCTCCGAAGCACTCATAGTAGCTGCCTTTTGTTGGTATTCAGCCAGTTCACGTTGGTAAGCTTGTCCTTTCGCTTGTAGGTCGCTCTGTGCTTTTTTCACTTTAGCTTCCAATTTGGTGCGAACGTCTTTGAAATATTGGTATTTCTCAGATAAAGTATCCGAGTTTACATATGCGATTTTGTCAGTAGGGTCAGGTGTAGTAGCGGTAGTTGTCGCTGCAGAAGGTGATTTTTCAGCTTGGGTACTAGCCTGTTGATTACAAGATACGATTGCTGCAGTGGCAACAAGACCTAAGGTAATTTTTAATAGTTTATTCATTCTGTGTTTTATATTTCGATTTTCTTAATGACAAACCTAATATAAAAAATTCAATTATTCTAAAAACGCTGCTATTTCCTATGGAATTTAAATAGTGAAATTATGTTAATTTTGCTCGTTCACGTTGCCTTTTTTATTTGATTATTAGGGGAAAATTTCGTATTTTTGAAAGTTAATCAACAGTAATTTTAAAGGATTTTCATGAGCGAAGAAATTAAAAATGCATCTACGTATTCAGCGGATAATATCCAGGTATTAGAAGGATTAGAAGCTGTACGTAAGCGCCCTTCCATGTACATCGGTGATACAGGCGTAAAAGGCCTACATCACTTGGTTTATGAAGTAGTCGATAACTCTATCGATGAAGCTGTTGCCGGTTATTGTAACGACATTGTCGTAACCATTCTAAAATCTAACGGTATATCGGTTCGCGATAATGGTCGCGGTATTCCGACAGGAATCAATAAGAAAGAAAAGAAATCTGCTTTAGAGCTTGTAATGACTGTATTGCACGCCGGTGGTAAATTCGACAAAGATACCTACAAGGTGTCCGGAGGTTTGCACGGTGTGGGGGTATCCTGTGTGAATGCCCTTTCTATTCATTTACGCGCTGAAGTACATAGAGAGGGTAAAATCTTTGTCCAAGAATATGTACAAGGAAAGCCTCAGGATGATGTAAAAGAAATCGGTACCAGTGATGTCACCGGAACCATTGTTACATTTATCCCTGACTCGGAAATCTTTACTACTACCACCGTTTATAACTACGATACTTTAGCAAACCGTCTTAGAGAGCTTTCCTTCTTGAACAAAGGCATTAAGTTGACCTTGATCGATGAAAGGGAAATCTTGGATAACGGCGAGTTCAAGAAAAATGTATACTTATCTGAAGGTGGTCTTCAAGAATTCGTGAAATTCTTGGATGGAAACAGAACCGCTTTGATCCCTGAACCAATCTATGTGGAAGGTATCAAACAAGGGGTTCCTGTTGAGCTTGCCCTTCAATACAACGATACTTACTCCGAGAATGTACATTCTTACGTAAATAACATCAATACCATCGAAGGTGGTTCTCACGTTGCTGGTTTCCGTAGAGGATTGACCCGTACCTTGAAGAAATACGCTGACGATTCTGGTCTATTGAAAAACCTAAAAGTAGAGATCACAGGTGATGACTTCCGCGAAGGATTGACTGCGGTAATCTCTGTTAAAGTTGCAGAACCTCAGTTCGAGGGTCAGACGAAAACCAAATTAGGAAACTCGGAAGTAATGGGTGCCGTAGATGTTGCCGTAGGCGAGATCTTGAGCTCTTATTTGGAAGAGAACCCGAAAGAGGCTAAGCAAATCGTTCAAAAGGTTGTGATCGCTGCCCAAGCGCGTGCTGCTGCTCGTAAGGCTAGGGAATTGGTTCAACGTAAAACCGTAATGGGCGGTTCTGGTCTTCCTGGAAAACTGGCTGACTGTTCGGATAGAGACCCTGAAAGATGTGAGATCTTCTTCGTCGAGGGGGATTCAGCGGGTGGAACAGCTAAACAAGGCCGTGACCGTGCTACGCAGGCCATCATGCCTTTGCGTGGTAAGATCCTGAACGTGGAAAAAGCCATGGAACATAAGATCTACGAAAATGAAGAGATCAAGAATATGTTTACCGCTTTAGGGGTGTCGATCGGTACTGCCGAAGATTCCAAAGCGCTGAACATCGATAAACTTCGCTATCACAAGATCATCATCATGACGGATGCCGACGTCGATGGTTCGCACATTGCAACCTTGTTGTTGACCTTCTATTTCCGTTACATGAAAGAATTGATTGAACGTGGTTATGTCTATATCGCTACGCCACCATTATATTTGGTGAAGAAAGGTAAAGACTTTGAATATGCATGGACCGAAGATCAACGTTTGGCAGCAATCCAACGTCTGAAAGGTGCAGGAAAAGAAGATAGCGTACATGTTCAACGTTATAAAGGTCTTGGAGAGATGAACGCTGAGCAATTATGGGAAACCACCATGGATCCTGAAAGACGCACGCTTCGCCAAGTAACCATTGAAAACGCTGCAGAATGTGACCGTATCTTCTCTATGTTGATGGGTGATGAAGTTGCTCCTCGTAGAGAGTTTATCGAAGCGAATGCACGTTACGCAAAAATTGATATCTAAGAATAGATCAAAATATAAGTTTCACAGATTAATGGTGGTCGAGATTATTTTCGACCACCTTTATTTTTTCTTAACATGAAAACTGATGTGATTTATTTCCCGATTATGGTCTTAGTTTTATTCGGGCCATATTCGGAATTTTCGCAATATGTCTCGAACATGCCTCGAATAAGACTAAGCTAAAACCCTGCATCATTTTTCGAATTTTTGATCTTTCATCCTTGCTAATCCCCTTGTATTTATCGCTATAGGCTCGTCCTCCCTTTAAAAATTCTTTACCAAAATTTATTATACAGCACCGTACCCTTAGTCATATTATAAAACTCAAATGATGCCCAGTTAACAATGTGCTCCGATATTTAGCTTGAAAGCCCAAGTATGGATTTTTATTGCTTTTTTGAATGTACAGTGTTTTTCCAAGTTTGTTTTTTCTTTTCGTCCTATACCTTATTCCTTTATCTGTATACTCCCAAAATGAAACTGAAGCCGAGGAAATAATGGTCAACAATATTCAGGATGAAAGTGAAGTGCCTACAGAATTATCCGATTATGCAGAAACCTTATCCTACTACCTAAAGCGACCCATAGATTTGAATAAGGCTACCGCAGAAGACCTGCATCAATTATTTTTCCTTACCCCAGTTCAGGTGCAGCAGATCTTAAGGCATCGGGAGAAAGCTGGACCCTTTATCTCCACATTAGAACTTCAGGTTATTCCCAGTATCAATCTGGAAGTACTGGAACAATTGCTTCCTTTTGTCAAGGTCAATGAAAATCTACTGGATGGAGAGGGTGATTTAAGGGGATTGGTCAAGAAAGCTAATGGATCTTGGATGATGACCTATAGCCGAGGATTACAGGTGCCTAGGGGTTATGAGATCGCGGATCCCAAAAGGTCAAGGTATTTGGGCACTCCCGATAAGATTATCAACCGTATCCGTTGGAATGCCCGTCAGAAACTCAAGATTAGCCTCAATATGAAAAAGGATGCCGGCGAACCTTTTCTTGTTTACCAAAAAAGGATGGGTTTCGATTATTATTCAGGCTCCGTTCTCATCAATAAGATCGGTCCCTTTGAAAAGCTTATTGTTGGCGACTACCTTTTGCAGTTTGGCCAAGGCCTGTCCTTATGGAATGGAGCAGTGTTGGGCAGATCTGCTTCCGTGGCAAATATCATGCAGAAGGGTTTTGGAATTAGACCCCATACTGGATTGATGGAAAGTAAATTTATGCGGGGCATAGCCGTACAGGTCAAAAGAAAGGCATTTGAGTTTACGCCATTTTTTTCATTCAATAAACTTTCAGCCAGCCTAAATACTGATGGCGCTTATCCTTTTGTCAGTAGCATCAATTATTCTGGTTTACATCGAACGCCAAGCGAATTGAACAACCGAAAAAGGCTGCATCAAATGGTTTATGGGCTCCAATTAGGTTATATGGCTTCCCGCCTAAAAATTGGTGCTAACCTATTGCATACCCAATTTGACTTACCCCTTAAGCTCAATACCCGACCATACAGTCAGCACAGATTTGAAGGTCAATACTTACAGAATGTTTCGGCCTATTATCAATATTACCTGTACAATATCTTGATGTTTGGGGAGTCAGCGCATTCCATCGGGACGGGTTGGGCGCATAATCATGGATTGATCGGGGCACTGGGCAGGAAGTTTTCCATATCCATTTCTTATAGAAATTATGCAAAAGATTACCATGCATTTTTTGCCCAGTCTTTTCAGGCACAATCCAATTTAGCCAATGAAGAGGGCCTCAATCTAGGATTTACATTCCATCCAACTCGAAAAACAGAATGGATGAATGGATTGGACTATGTGAAATTTCCGTGGATGAAATACCGCACTAAATTACCCTCATATTCCTTTTTGGGAAGGACCCAATTGAGTTATATCTGGTATAGAAAAGGGCACTTGAGATTACGTTATCAATATAAATTCTATCAGGAAAACTTCAATGCCGATCAGAAAGAATTCAAAGGTATCGCGGATGTGTCTAGGCAACAATTGAGGTTGATTTTCCTCTATAAGCTCAATAATTCCTTGCAGATTGGAAATCAAGTGGAAGTCAAGGAATTCCATAAAACGAATTTTGGTAAGCAGCATGCTATCATGGTTTATCAGGATTTGATCTGGAATCGACCCAAATGGAAAATTGGCGGGAATCTTCGCTTGGCCTATTTTAGTTCGGATTCCTATGAGGCCAGATTGTTTGCTTATGAAAGGGATGTGTTATATGGTTTTTCCTTTCCATCTTATTTCCGGAAAGGTTTTCGGACCTATTTGAACCAGAAGTTGAGACCTATTAAAGGAATTGATATTTGGCTAAGATATGCCTTGACACATTATTTTGCTGATGATAAGTTAGGCTCTGGACTGGATGAGATTGCAGGGAATAATAAATCAGATATCAAGGTACAAATCCGATATTCTTGGTAAGCATGGAATTTCGGGATTTGAAGTTAGAGCAGGTTCCATTCTTTCGGATATTTCTTTTCTTTACCCTTGGCATTTTAGTTTCCTTTCACGTTACTTGGGATTATGCCTATTTCCAAGGCCTGGCCCTATTGATCCTAATCCTTTTCTTTCTTCTGGTCATTTATTGCTGGATTAAAAAGCCTAAGAAACTCCATTTGCTGAGCTATGCTTTGTTGTTTCTGCTGGGGATGTTCAGCCTTGCGCTAAAAATGCCCAAAGAAAAAATGGATTTAAGCCATGAGCTAATCTATTCTGGAAAATTACTGGATGAACCCATTAGAAAAGGCCAGGTTTTACGATGTCGGATTGAACTGGAATTCCAACATCAAGCTGCTGGCTCAATTGCGTATAGTACCCGCCTTATGGCTACTATTTGGGATCAAGATTCCGTCCTTACTGATTTACACAAAGGGGATATCATTGGGTTTAAAGCCAAGGTCAAGGAGCTGGACCCTGCTTTTAATCCTGGTCAATTTGACTATTCATCCTATTTGAAAGGGAAAGGGATATTCTATCAGGTATTCATTCCAAGCGAACAAGTATTGCTGCTTAGAAAAGGAAAGATGAATGGATTTGAAAGCTGGGTTTTGCAATTCCAGGAAAGGCTACAGATTAATTTCAGGAAATTCATAAGGGATCCTTCAGCTTTTCAGATTGCCAGTGCCATCACCTTTGGGTATCGTACAGATATGTCTGATGAATTGTTGGAAGTCTTCTCTAACACCGGAACCATTCATGTGCTGAGTGTATCAGGGATGCATGTAGGCTTGATGTTTTTTCTTTTGAATATGATCCTAAAACCAATAGATCGATTTCAGCAGGGCAGGAAGGCCAGATATATTTTTACCCTTTGCATGATATGGTTTTATGCTCTTATCTGTGGTTTTGTGCCAGCCGTATTGCGGGCCACCTTAATGTTTAGCTTGTTTTTGATTGGGCATTGGCGCAGTCGGGTAATTTTTTCCTTAAATACGGTCTTTTCCTCCGCATTTCTTCTGTTGCTGTTTGATCCCTTTATGCTTTTTGATATAGGTTTTCAGTTATCCTATCTTGCGGTTATTGGCATTCTACTGTTTATTCCTATCCTTCAACATTTGTATTATTCAACCAATAATGGGGTCAATAAGCTTTTGGATCTACTTTACATTTCTATTGCTGCACAATTGATGACTACAGCTTTAGCAATTTTCTATTTCAACCAGTTCCCGACTTTCTTTTTGCTATCCAATTTATTGATCAGCTTGCCTTCCACTATCATCCTATATGCTGGCTTAGCATTAGTCGTATTTCCGATGGATGGAATAGGTGAGTTTTTTGGAGAGCTATTGAATCAATGCATTTTGTTTTCCTATCAGATGCTTAAGTATATGGACTCCATTCCGTTTTCTAGTATACATGGAATCATAATAGATGCTTCCATTACCGTACTTTCCTACATAAGCCTAATCTTTCTCTTTATAGCTTTTCAGAAGCAGGCTAAAGTTTTTATCTATTCTGCGATTTTGTCTTTTGTTGTGCTCTTTTCCATGGTCCTTAAGACCCAGCTGGAGCATCGATCATTTGAAGGCCTAAAAATATATAATACCCGAAAAGAACTGTGTCTTGCCTATATCAGGCAAGGGAATGTGCATTTGATCAGTACCTGTGATTCGCTCCAGCATAAAAGCCTTACGTCTTCTGTGTTTCCAGATTTAAAGAAATATGTCGATAGCAAAGATGTACAGTTCGATAGATTGCATCCTAAAAATGAAAATCAATTGCTACATATCACTGATGATCTGGATCTATATATTCAGAATTCCAGTGTTCAGGATCATCGCTCATCTAAAGTTTTACTGCTCAGGAACAATGCTCGGTTACCCAAGGAATTGCAAGCCTCCATAACCATTTTGGATGGGTCCAATTCAGATCAGCATATTGAAAAGTCGGTTGCAGAATTAAAAAGGGTAAACAGGGCTTATTACATATTGAAGGATAATTTTGCGTATGTTTGGGAGAGTAATCACGATGGAAAAAACTAGCTTATCCATATTAAAAGAGTATTGGGGATATGATAAATTTCGCCCTTTGCAGGAGGAAATTATCCATGAGATCCTCTTGGGAAATGACACCTTGGCATTGATGCCAACAGGTGGGGGAAAATCCATTTGTTTCCAGGTTCCTGCCATGCTCCAAGAAGGGATTTGCATCGTGATCAGTCCATTGATTGCCTTGATGAAAGACCAAGTCGAAAACCTCAGGAAGAGGAATATTTCGGCAATTGCTATTTATTCAGGCATGTCGCACCGAGAAGTGGACATTGCTTTGGACAATTGTATTTTCGGCAATATCAAATTCCTCTATTTGGCTCCCGAACGGCTATACAATGATATGGTTCAGGAAAGGATCCGCCACATGAAAGTGAATCTTTTTGCCATTGATGAAGCGCATTGTATTTCACAATGGGGCTATGATTTTCGACCTTCCTATTTGGAGCTGATCAAACTACGGGAATTACAGCCCAAAGTTCCAATCCTTGCCTTGACTGCTACTGCTACCCCTAAAGTGGTAGAAGATATCCAAGAGAAGTTGGGCTTTGCTAAGCCAAATGTACTATCCAAGAGTTTCCGAAGGGAAAACCTGGGCTATATGGTTTTCAAGGAAGACAATAAGATGGGTCGGATGTTGAAGATTATTTCGAAGATCGGAGGAACGGGAATAGTCTATGTAAGAAACCGTCGGGAAACCCAAGAGGTGGCTCGCTATCTGTTGAACCATGGCATACCGGCCGATTTCTATCATGCAGGTTTGGATATGCAAAGCCGTTCCAAAAAACAGGATGCATGGACCAGTAACCAAGTTCGCGTTATTGTGGCCACCAATGCCTTTGGGATGGGAATAGATAAACCTGATGTACGTTTCGTCATTCACTTGGACATTCCTGATTCGCTAGAGGCCTATTATCAAGAAGCTGGAAGGGCCGGTAGAGATGGAAAAAAAGCCTATCCAGTCTTATTGTATCAGCAGGCCGATCGCAATGAACTCTGGGAAAATATAGACCTGAGCTTTCCGGATTTTCAATATATACAACAGGTCTACCATCATCTCTGTAATTACTTTCAGATCGCTTATGGTGCTGGAAAAGGCTTGACCTATGATTTCGACGTGGTCGATTTTGCGAAGAAATATAAATTGGAGGTGGTCAAGACCCTGAGTTCCCTGAAGTTCTTGGAAAGGGATAAATGGTTGTCATTGAGTGAAGCGGTCTATATTCCGGCAAGGATTAAATTCGAGGTGGATTTTCAGGAACTTTATAAATTCCAGGTACAGAGTGCTGCCTATGACCCATTGATCAAAGCCATTTTGAGGATTTATGGCGGTGTTTTTGACTATTATGTCCCGATCAATGAATTTGAACTTGCCAAGAAACTGAGCAAGCCCTATGAAGAGATTGTGCGGATGATGCGGTACCTGCAACAGCAGGAATTGATGACCTATGTGGCCAAGACGGATTCCCCACAGCTCCAATTTTTGCAACCCCGGGTAGATTATAAGAACCTCTACATTGATACTGCGTTTATTGCCGAAAGAAAACTGATCAAAGAAGATCAGGTAAAGGCCATCTATCATTACCTGGATGCCAAGGATTGCCGTAGTTTGAGTTTGCAGCATTATTTTGGGGAAGAAGCCAAGGAACCTTGTGGTGTATGCGATCTTTGTGTGGTTCGTGAGCATAAATCTGGTTTGGCAGAATCCATTGAAAAGAAGATTCAATTCCTTTTACTGGCAAAGCCCATGGTGCTACATGATCTGATCGAGGCAATAGAAATAGGCAAAGATGAGGACCGCCTCAAAGTCCTCCGAAAGCTGCTTGATTCTGATGAAGTGAAATTGGAAAACGAGCTGTATAGTTGGAATGCCCTCTGATCCGTCTCCTTAAAAAAAGCCGATCCTAAGTAATTGTTCTTCCAAGGTTTATCGATTGAGTACGAAATCAAACAAGTTTTTGTACGCTTGTATATTGATAAAAAAATGTGTTATCTTTAATACTAACCAAATAAACTTTGTATGGAACAATTTATCATCTATTTACCAGCAGCACTCGCTGTATTGGGTCTGTTATTTATGTTTGTCAAAGCAGGATGGGTTGGTAAGCAAGATGCTGGCGACGGCAAGATGCAAACCATTTCCAAGAGTATCCAAGAGGGGGCGATGGCTTTCCTGAAGGCGGAATACCGAATCCTGTTAATTTTTGTTGTGATCGCATCGATTGCACTTTTCATCGTATCTACTTTGGTAGAGACTTCCCATTGGATTATCGTTGTTGCTTTTATCTGTGGTGCCTTTTTCTCGGCTTTGGCAGGGAACATCGGGATGCGGATAGCGACGCGGGCAAATGTCAGAACAACCCAAGCAGCCAGAACCAGTCTACCACAAGCCCTAAAGGTTTCCTTTTCTGGAGGTACCGTTATGGGATTAGGCGTAGCCGGATTGGCGGTATTGGGATTGAGCATTTTCTTTCTATTGTTCCTTAAGATGTTTTTGACCGAAGGCGGAAATTTCTATATGGAGATGACCGTTGTTTTGGAGGCCCTGGCAGGTTTTTCCTTAGGTGCGGAATCCATTGCCCTATTTGCTAGGGTAGGTGGTGGTATCTATACCAAAGCAGCTGACGTTGGAGCGGATTTAGTAGGTAAGGTAGAAGCTGGGATTCCAGAGGATGATCCTCGTAATCCGGCGACCATTGCCGATAACGTTGGGGATAATGTGGGTGATGTTGCTGGGATGGGGGCCGATCTATTTGGATCTTATGTGGCAACCGTATTGGCTTCGATGGTGCTGGGTAACTATATCATCAAGGACATGTCGGAAGTAAATGGGTCGCAGTTCACGGATGCTTTTAATGGCATGGGACCGATCTTGCTGCCTATCGTGATTGCTGGTGTAGGTATTTTAGCCTCTATCATCGGTACTTTCTTGGTTAAGGTTTCATCAAATGATGCCCGTGAAAACCAAGTGCAGAAGGCCTTGAATATGGGTAACTGGGCATCGATCCTATTGACGGTGGTTGCTTGTTTCTTTTTGATCCAGTATATGTTGCCAGAGGTTATCCAGATGAAGTTTTTTGGTGAAGGCTATCAGGATGTCCCTAGAATGAATATTTTCTATTCAACCATTGTTGGTTTAGCGGTTGGAGGTTTGATTTCATCTTTTACGGAATACTATACCGGTTTGGGTAAGAAACCAGTTTTGAATATTGTACAGAATTCTTCTACCGGTGCGGCGACCAATATTATTGCCGGTTTAGCGACCGGTATGAAATCTACAGCCTCTTCGGTCATCCTATTTGCTTTGGCAATCTGGGGTTCATACGAACTGGCAGGTTTCTATGGCGTTGCTATTGCGGCTTCAGCCATGATGGCAACTACGGCGATGCAATTAGCAATCGATGCCTTTGGGCCAATTGCCGATAATGCGGGCGGTATTGCGGAAATGAGCGAATTGCCAAAAGAGGTGCGTCAGCGTACGGATGTTTTGGATTCGGTAGGTAATACTACAGCTGCGGTAGGAAAGGGTTTTGCCATTGCTTCAGCAGCATTGACCGCACTCGCTTTATTTGCAGCTTATGTGACCTTTACCGGAATCGATGGTATCAATATTTTCAAAGCCGATGTATTGGCAGCCTTGTTTATTGGTGGTATGATCCCAGTTGTATTCTCAGCTTTGGCAATGCAGTCGGTAGGTAAAGCCGCCATGGATATGGTGAACGAAGTGAGAAGGCAATTCCGTGAAATTCCAGGCATCTTAGAAGGAACTGGAAAACCTGATTATGGAAGATGTGTGGATATTTCCACCAAAGCCGCATTGCGCGAAATGATGTTGCCGGGTGCCATTACCATTATCACGCCAATCATTGTTGGGTTTGTGATGGGTGCAGAGGCATTAGGAGCGTATATGGCGGGAGTTGCAGTTTCAGGAGTCATGTGGGCGATCTTCCAAAACAATGCCGGTGGAGCTTGGGATAATGCCAAGAAATCCTTTGAAGCAGGTGTTATGATCAATGGTGAGATGACCTTTAAAGGTTCTGATGCGCATAAAGCAGCTGTAACCGGTGATACCGTTGGTGATCCATTCAAAGATACTTCTGGTCCTTCCATGAATATCTTGATTAAATTAACTTGTCTGGTAGGGTTGGTCATTGCTCCAATCTTGGGCGGCCATCACCTGGCAGAAAATGCAAAGAAGGATAAGGTAGAGAATAAAGAAAAAGTGGTTATGGTTGATCATAAACCGATAATCACAAAAAATAAATAAGCATTAAACCTTTCTAAAATAAAAGCCCTCTGTCAAGCAAATTGCGACAGAGGGCTTTCTTTTTTTGAATAACGTGATTCGTTAAGCTGCTAGGAATAATTGGTTTTCTTGCTGTTCATACTATTTTAAAGAAGAAAGTATATCCAATTAATGCCCTCAAGATATTCAACAGGAAATTGATTACTGATCTATGTCTGGTATTATGTAAAAATGTCTCAAAACAAGAATTATTAAAGGACATAATGTCGTCTAAAAATTCTAAAAAAGGAGATCAAGCGATATTAAATGAATCCAGTAGCCTTGTTAACAAGGCTAAATCTGACCCGAAAATAAAAGCTATAGCAATTAATTTTAGGAGGTAAGATTTTAGTTCTTACTAGTTTAATCTTCATATTCAATTCAAGACAAACTTCAATCACCTTTCATTCGCATTATTTTTATGGTTTCAGGTAGTAAGGCTTTTGTCCCTGGCGGAAAATTCGATAACAAAATAATTTTCAAAAAAATAATATTGACAAGTGATTGTTAAATTTGGGTTATTCGTCTGTAAATAAAGTAATGAAACATCATTAAATTTATAATCAATAAAACTTGTTTTATCAAAAGTTATTGAATTTTCTTTTTGAATAACATTTCCATTCGATATTATTTGTAAATCTGTTGAATGTACTTTTAGTTTATCAATATTTTTGTATTTGTAGTTTAACTGGGTTCCTGGAAAAACATTTAGCACTTTGTTAAGTCCAGTTAAAGTGCTAGGATTCCCCTTATTGGATTTAATTTCATTAACTTTTAGAGGAAATTTAAAAATTAAATGTTGTTCATTTTTTAAACTATATTTTACAATTTTTTCTGAATTTTTTAATTCTTCAAAATTGAAATCTTCAATTATTCCGGTATCCTTTGGCAACAAATTGTATAAAAGAGTATCATTTTCCAAGGTATTAATATTATTTGTAATGTATTTAGAATAATTTTTAGAATCATTTATTAAAATAAATGAATTTATGACAAAATATAAGCCATAAATAAATATAATACCTGTAATAATTTTTAAAACAATTGAATATGATTTGTTTCTTTTCTTTTCTTTCACAATTTGATAATTTAATAGTTGTTTTTTAGAAATAATTATCTCAGTTTAACATTTATCCCTAGTTTGTTGATGTCGTATAATATAATATAATTGATTGGGCTTTCAATTTATCGACAACCAACTAAAAAGGGGGGGCATCATCAATTATTCCTGCTGCTGATACTTGATATGTTAAGAATGCGCCGCCCAATAACATTAAAATTGTATCTCCTCCTGGCTAAAAGTTAAATATAATTTAATTTTCAGATATGAAATATTGAAATTATTATTCGAATTTGAATAATGTCAGCAAGCCAAACGTTTTAAAATTGCCACCAATGTTTTTTTTGTTACTGGAAGCTCCTGTTCTTTAGGAGCTTCCAATAGTAATTATATTTTTACTTAACGATCCTGATGACCTTGTTATCTGACCTAGCATTCACGGTCGGGTCGTACATGCTTTCGATGCTGGTTATCCCGGAATTGAATTCACCTACGTTATTAGCCTTGACCTCGTACTCGAAAGTCCTTTTCCCTTTTTGCAGGGAATTGAAGAAGTAGTTGGTCGATGCATCCTTCAGGGTGAAATAGTAGTTGTTTCTCCAGCTGTAGCCCGAAGGTACGAATACAGGTTCCACGCCTGCAGGTCGGCTGTCCTTCAGGTGCACATATTCCAGGTCCTGGTCGTTGATGACGGTGATGATCACCTTGATCTTTTCGCCCAGTTTTGCCTGATTGCTCTCCACCCATTTACCGTTCCGCTCTACCATGTACTGTTTGCTGACCTTGATGTCGTTGGTCGATGCCTTCACTTCGGATACTGGCAGGAAGTACTGATGGAAAACTCCACCGAATACCGTGCGGTCGTTGTGGTTCTCGATCTGTACGGACCTGTTGCGGTCAAGATCCTGCTTATTGAAGGTCTTGGATACCTGTCCCAGTACCACCGAGTCCATCTTGGCGTTCTGACCGTCGACCAGTACGGTTACGGCGTTATCCAAGTTGAAGTCCTTTGGATTGTTGGCCAGCAACAGGCTGTAGATGGCATCCACGGTCATCCAAGTGTTGCGCCAGTAGTTGGCTTCCTTGCGGAAGAAGATCCATTGGCTGATCGGATTGAGCTTGCTCGGGTCATGGAGCTTGTAGGCCTCCAGCATATAACTATGCAGGCTGATGTCGTTGTACTGCTTTCCGTTGCTCTCCCAATACATGCCCCTGTCGGGATCCAGGATGACCTCCTGTTGGATCCTATTGCGGATCTCGTTGGATTCCTTGGAATCACCGAACAATTGGTTGACGATCCATGCCTTGGCTGCATAGCCGGCAGGTCCCTTGGCGGTGATGATTGGTGCCTTGGCGATCTTGGTCCGAAGGACCTTGCTGTTCTTCTCAGGGACCTTGACTTCCGAGTTCCAGAAGTGGCGAGCGTATAGGTAGTCTAGGGCGATATTGGCGGATGCCTTTTCCCTAGTTATGCTGCTGTCCTGGTCCAGATAGGTGGCCAAGCGTCTCATGCTACCGTTCATCTGCGGGTTCACTAGGATGTGGTCTAGGTAGAATACCTTGCCCACGACCTCCAGTATCCTCATGGAGATATGGGTATCGGACTTTCCGCCTTCGAACCAAGGGAAGGATCCGTTATCAAGCTGTCCGCGGAGCAGCTTCTGCTCAATACCCTTGAGTTCGGATTCGATATGGGAATTGAAGAGTTCAGCCAACGCCTCCAAGCGCTTGCTGTCATGCTGTATGTCGCGTAGCCAAGGCATTTCCTGCAGCTTCAGCTCGTTGAGCTGAGTATTCTCCTCCAGTCTGCTCTTGGTATCCTTTACCTTGATGGTCCTGAAATAATCGGAAATGGCAGGGTAGTGCTTGCCTATGTATTGAACCATCTTGAGACCGAACCATTTACTGCTGGACTGTTCGGTACATTCGTAAGGGTAGTTCTTGAGGTAGTCGAGGGCAGAGATGATCTCCAGGATCGGGTTGCTCTGTACCTGTACCTTGGCCTGTAGATTGTCCTTGCCGGCAGAAGCGATGCTGAAGTCCTGTTTTTGGCCGGCTTTCAGGGCGATCTTCTCGGTCTGGGAAACCAGCACCTTGTTGGACAGTACCGGCAGTTCCACGATCTCACCATCGGAATGTTCCCCGCTTGCAGCGACGATCTTGACCTGCACGCTTGGGTATCCCTCAGGTACTTTGAGCTTCCAGGATACCGTTTGGTTGTTGTCCTTTTCTACGCTGAAGTCGGTCGTGATGTCCCCCAACACGAACTGTTCGCTGATATCAGCATTGTCGACCGGGTTGATGATCTCGATCTTGGCCTTACCCTGCTGTGGCTTGCCGCTGAGGTTCTGTACCTGAGCGATGATCTCGATCTGGTCGGATTCACGGAAGTACCTTGGCAGGTTAGGACGTACCATCAGCTGCTTCTGGGTCTGGGTATAGAACTGTTCGGAACCCACCTCGAGGTTCTTGCCATGGGCAAAGAGCAAGAGCTTCCACTTGGTTAGGGCCTCGGGACTGTCGAACTCGAAACTGATGTTGCCATCTTTGTCGGTGTACAGGTTCGGGTAGAAGAAGGCCGTTTCCTGAAGGTTCTTGCGTGCTTGGACCTGAGAGAGGTCTACTCCTTGTTTCTTATTCTTTAATTCTTCAACTTGTGCCCTAAGATTAGGGTCTTTTAGTTCATCATATAATTGTACAGTTTCTTCCGTTACTTCATGTACATCGGCTGCTGCTTCAAGATTGACAGCAGATGTTGTGTTTTTAGCCATTCTTTGCATACCTTTCACTGCAACGGCGGAACCAGCTCTATTTAGAAGGGGACCATCATAATAGTTATGCAGGTTATTGACACCGCGATTTAACCAATAATTATCCCAAAGACCATAATTGTTGACTAAAGGTAATTCATTGCCTACTGCATTGATAATTTGTTCATTGAAGCCAAAAGGACTTGAGGCTGATGAAGCGTAGAATAAATTGGTAAAATTATATCGCCTGTAATAGGATGGGCTATATCTGTCAAAAAAGGTAGGGAAATAATTAGCTCCAAAAACGTCTAATGACATGTCATACATGGTAGCCAATACCTCTGAAGGAATAACCTTGTCCTTTTGCAAGATGCTAAAGCTCCATTTCTCTTTTGTTCCTGGCGTAATTTTATCTCTAAAACTGCTGATTTTAATCTTTAAATCTTGATCATCAGTTCGCTTAGGAGCGCTGATGAATTTATTTTCAATCTGGTTGTCTACAATTAATATAGCGTCCAATTGATAACCTCGTGCAAACTTTTCCTTATCAAATTTGAATTCATGGGTTGCTCGACCATTCTTTACAGGAATGGTAAAAGTCTCTTGTTTACCAAAGGAGTTACTTGGGAAAAGAATTATTTCCTTTGCATTAGGGACATCTGTGTAGAAATTTAATTTGACCTGTTCATCCAGACCATAATTTGGTTTATCAAAACTGTAGGTGAGGAAGTCATGATCGCTGCTCTTTTTGGTAACAGGGTCGAAAATGCTCACATCAGCTTGCCTTCTTATGGTATCCTTTCCTTGGATTGAAATGACTTCAACGTAATACTTTCCTTTTGGAAACAAGTTGGAGTCTATTTTCACAAGACTTGTATCCCTTGTGTCAAAGGAATAGGTTTTTACCAATTCTGATGGTTTCTTGATGATTAAAGACTCATCAAATGAGGTTGGGAATAGTTTTTTGTACTCTGCATTACTGAAAATATGGTAATCCACATCTTTAAATATATTGTCATATCGATCCGGTAAAGCAATATTAGGCTCAGGATACTTATAGATTTTTATCTCACCGGTCAAGGGCAAGGGTTGGTTGTTTTTATTTACGGTACTGATGAATAGTTTATTCCATTTACCTGCTTCTTCTATTCTTGGACCTTGAATATTGATGACCCAAGGCTTATCCGAATAGGTGTAAAAAACAGATGCTTGCTGCATCTCACCGGTCTGATTTACGACTTCAGCAGTTACACTGATGTTGAAATCTTCCAATTTATTTAATGCGGTATCTTCTAATGGAATCCTGATGGTAAATTTTCCTTGCTCATCAGCGATAATTGAGCTATCCGCTAAGGTGAAACTGGTATAATTACGACCATAGGAGTTTATTTGTACTTTGTAATTCACTGATGAACCTACTAGGGGCACACCGGAATAGGACTCCACTTTTCCAACAAATTCGGCTATATCAGAGCGTTTATAGGTTTCCTTATTGGTTTCAAATTTAACGCTAAAGGTAGGACGCTTATACTCTTCCACACTTAGGTAGTGATAGCCAATTTGGGTTCCTTTATCCATAATCAGGATATTGAATCCGCCCGCCAAGGTATTGGCAGGGATTTGAAGTTCTCCGTTTACAGAACCAAATGCATTACTGGTCAAAGACAAGGAGTCTACCTTCTGACCGTTGGCATCTTGAAGGATAACATCTAGTTTTTTACCTTCAATCACTTTTCCACTTAATGAGCTGCTGTTATAAACGATCCCTTTGAAGTATAGCTTTTGACCGGGTCTATAAATCCTTCTGTCGGTTAAGATCTTGGTATTGAACCTTTCTCTAGCCTCCTCTTTCTCGATCTGCGAAAAGCTATAATTTAAAGGGGCAGCCAAATCGATGATCTGCTTTTCCTCGGCAAGGTAAAGCATCGCCCCAGATTGATAGCGATAATATGAATCCTTATTGATATCTACTGAAAACTCTCCGTTCTGATTAGTTTTCATTTTATGAACCAGTTTTGGTGCTTTTCCTTTGTTTACATCATAGATCTCCAGGGATTTACCTGCGTAAGGCAAACCAGTCTTTCGATTAATCAGCAAACCTTTGAAAAGATATGCTGTATTCTTCCCTTTCTCCAGTTCTGTGTAGTTAAATAAATCTGAAACAATAAAGCTTGATGAGGATACGGTATTGAATAGACCATCAGCTTTGAATTCAGGATTGTTTGAAATAAGGGCTACATAATTGCCAAAAGGAAGAGAATTTATCTTGTAAATGGTTGAATGTCTTTTATAATCATCAAATGATTTTATTGGGATTTCCTCTGCATACACCTCTTCAGCATTTACCCCTACTTTTTTCGTTATGCTATCTAATTTTACTTCAAATTTCTTATAGTTTGTTGGGGTATTGGTCACATTGAAAACCTTCAAGTAGAGCTTTTCCGCATTTTTAAAGGATAGCTGGACAGGACTGTTGACATTGGAAGGATTAATCTGAGGATTATAAAACTGAATTTCAACACTTTTTAATTGTTGATCCATGAGCTCAACATCATTGATCCAAGGGGATGTTGGGTACTCTTGTTTTGCTTTGGTTAGGAATTCGACTGCCTTTTTTGTTTCATTGTTGCTGTTCAAGGTTTCTGCAATGATGGCATAGATGAATGCGTTATAAGCACTCTTGTTTTGGGCAATTACGTTTTTCAAAGCATCAACATAGCCATCTTTTTTTTGATAGCTAGGGGAAATATTGTTCACCAATAAATAGGAGGTCGCATCAGCGTATCCTGCTTTTTTATTGATACTGAGCAAATCTTCTGATATATTTTTGATTTTTGCTGCATTCTTTTCCCTATCCCTTCGCAAAAAAGCGAGGTATGGATTAATATTGAAATGGTATAGCGTAGGACTGAGGCTTAGATTTTTGCAGGTTGCAAAGAGCGATTTCCAGTTTTCAATAGGTTGCTTCAAGAGAAGATCTTTGTTCTCCAAGGATTTATTGAACAGGGAGTCCAAGATTTTATACTTGGTTTCCTCATCAGCTGCTAAAAATTTATTCTTGCTTTCGCTGTAGTAATCGATATTGCTTCCTAAAAACTGGGCATAAAAACTATAGAGTAGGCTTCTTTGAACCCCCTCTGTTTGGTTGATGTTGGTTTGGAAATGTTTGTCTACTTTATCGAAAAGATCTTCTTGCGTGGTATTGACTTGAAGCAATTGGCTCTCTGCAATAATCGCTCGAAGCTCCATTGGGCCATTTTTAGATTTTTTGGCGTAAGTTTTTATTTCATTCAGAAGAGGAGCTGTCTGTTCATAATTCCCAATGGAAATTAGTCTGTCTACCTCTTTCCATTTTTCTTCTATCATGGTTGTCGTTTTAGATTCTTGACTGAATAGCAGGATGGGTGTAAGGGCGAATAATAGGATGAATAATTGTTTCATATAACATAAACCTTAAAGTTCATAACCTTGTTTTTGCGATGGATGCAGAAAAGGAAGTTATTCCATAAAGCTAGAAAAAAAATAATGGAGAAAAGCTGATATTTTATAATTGAAAGAAATCTCTATTGGGGAATTTATATTTAGAATTATTGCTTTTTTATTAAGCCTTCAACGATTTCTAATAGGAATGGAATGCCAGGGTTTCTGTTCTTTTTACTCCAGATAAGGGAGAGTGTGGTGCGCTGTGGCAGGTGGTTTAATTCTAAGAAATCAACATGGGTATGGTAACCTTTTTTCAAGGAAGTAGGTACAATGGCCACGCCCAAGCCTTGGCTGACTAGATTGAAGATACTTAAAGCATTGACTGTGCGGAGCGCAACGTGTGGATCAAAATCGTGGTCCTCGAAAATACTCATCACCAGTTCATAATAGGAGTTGCTGTATTCCTTGGAAAAGAGGATAAAGGATTCTTCTTTAAAATCATGGAGATTTACTTTTCCCTTTGGCCTAGGCATTGAATTCTTAGGAACCACCAAGGAGAAATGTTCCGTTAAGATGGGAATGGATTTTAAGCCAATCGGCGTGTCCTTGACCCGTACAAATCCGAAATCCAATTCTTGTTTATTGATCATGTCAATCTGAATCTCATTGGCGAGTTCATTTAGCGTGATATCGATCAGTGGTTGCTTCTGTTTCAGCTCCACCAGCAATTGGGGCAACATGGCTTGGACGGCAGAACCGATAAAACCGAGCTTCAATGAGGTAATCTTGCCTTCAGAGATCTTTTGGATATGGTCTTTGACATTATCCAATTGGTTGAAAATCAAATCCACCTCTTTTTTAAGGTAAATCCCTGTTTCGGTCAATTCCACATTGCGCTTGTCGCGAATAAAGAGCCTTGTGCCATAATACTCCTCCAGTTGCTTGATCTGTCTGGAAAGTCCCGGCTGAGCGATGAAAAGCCTCTCAGCTGCCCTTCTGAAGTGTAATTCCTCGGCTACGACCTTGAAATATAAGAGATGTCTAAGTTCTATTTGATAATTCATGGTTATCAGTTGTTGCTAAAATTGATATTGCCAATTATCAAATATAGCAGGTAAATTTGGGTTACACAGGGAAATATTATGAAAACTTTTAAATACGGAGAAGATTATTTGAATAGTTCAATAGCTATGGCTATTGCGAATTCAGCATGCCAAGGGGTATTGACTGATGAAACCATCAGTAAAATAAACCAAAGTGCACAATATGTGCAGGAGATTGTGGATGCTGGTAAGGTGGTGTATGGAATTAATACGGGCTTTGGACCATTGTGTACTACTTTGATCAGTCCTCAGGATACTAAAAAATTACAGGAAAATATATTGAAAAGCCATGCCGTTGGAGTAGGCGAGCCTATTGATAAGGAATTGAGCAAGCTCATGCTCATCCTAAAAGTGCACGCCTTATCAAAAGGTTTTTCGGGAGTCCAATTGACTACAGTAGAACGTATTATCTGGCATATTCAGAATGATGTGATTCCAGTTGTTCCTAAACAAGGTTCTGTGGGTGCATCTGGAGATTTGGCCCCTTTATCACACTTGTTTTTGCCTTTGATTGGATTAGGGAAAGTTTGGAAAGATGGTAAATCGGTGGATGCAGCATCTGTTCTTCAGGAATTTGGAATGGAACCTATCCAATTGGGCGCCAAAGAAGGTTTAGCATTAATCAATGGTACTCAATTTATGGCTGCTCATGGCGTGAAAGCTGTGGTGGAAATGAATAGATTGATGAACAATGCCGATCTTATTGCTACCTTGATGATCGAAGGCTTGAATGGTTCCATTAAGCCATTCTTTGCAGAATTGCATCAATTGAGACCTTATAAAGGGAATACTTTTGTCGCCTCGACTATATTCAATTTGTTGAAAGAATCTGAGATTCTGGAATCCCATAAAAATTGTTCCCGTGTTCAGGATCCTTATTCCTTGCGTTGTATACCACAAGTGCACGGGGCTTCTAGGAATGCTTGGTTGCACTTTAAGGAAATCATTGAGACTGAAATCAATTCGGTAACCGATAATCCTATCATCATCAATAGCGAACTAACCATCAGTGGTGGTTCATTCCATGGTCAGCCGATTGCTTTGCCTTTAGACTATGCTACGCTTGCAGTATCTGAATTGGGAAATATTTCTGACCGTAGGGTTTACTTATCCCTTGAAGGTGAAACTAATGGTGTCCCTAAATTGTTGATGAAGGCAACAGGTTTAAACTCTGGATTTATGATCCTTCAATACAGTACCGCTGCCATCGCCAGTGAAAACAAAGGGCTTTGTTTCCCGGCTAGTGCGGATAGTATCCCAACTTCTCTAGGACAAGAGGACCATGTGAGCATGGGTTCTATCTCAGGTAGGAAGCTCCTGCAGGTGTTGGATAACGTGGATAAGATATTAAGTATTGAAATGCTTTGTGCAGCTCAAGCGAAGGATTTCCACAATCCGAAACAGTCGACTGCAGTGATCGAGGCTATCCATCAACATATCAGGACAAGGATTCCACATATTGAGGAGGATCAACCTATGCAGGATATCTTGGACAATGCTTTGGCCATCATTAAATCAGGGGAGTTGATCGAGGTAGCAAAAAAGGCTGCCAAAGAAAATAATATCCCATATTTTGGTGATGCTGTTGAATATTTTGAAAACTATTGATCATGAAAGAGAACGGAAAATTAATAGGACCATTCAAACAAGTGCTGACTATGCAGCATTTGCCTCTAAAGGGTGCTTTAAAAGACGAACAGCTGGAAATCATAGAACAAGCGGGTATTTATGTCGTTGATGGTAAAATAAGCATTGTAGGCGATTTTAATGGCCTGAAAGAGGCTTTGCCAAAGGATATTGAAATCGTTGAACTCAAAGGCGATTTTGTTGCTCTTCCTGGATATATAGATTGCCATACCCATATTGCCTTCGGTGGAAACCGAGCTAATGACTTTGCCATGCGTAATGCCGGAAGCTCCTACCTAGAAATAGCAGAAGCTGGTGGCGGTATCTGGAGCACCGTAAAACATACTCGTGCTTGTAGCCAAGAAGAATTAAAAGCTTTGACCCTGAAACGTGCTGATGCCCTGTTGAGACAAGGTATAACGACTGTGGAGGTAAAGAGCGGCTATGGTCTTCAAGTTGAAGAAGAATTGAAAACCCTTCGCGCCATCAAAGAAGCAAACCAATCCTCTTATGTAGATCTGGTTTCGACCTGCCTTGCTGCGCACATGCATCCAAAGGATCATGAAGGCAATGCCGAGGACTATCTTTTTGAGATGGGGGAGAAACTCTTTCCTATCCTTAAATCAGAGAAATTAACTAATCGGATTGATGCCTTTGTTGAGAAGAGTGCCTTCTCGGCAGAACAGATTCTTCCTTATTACCAAAAAGCCAAAGAAATGGGCTTTGATCTTACGGTTCATGCCGATCAGTTCAGTACCTCTGGCTCTAAACTGGCAGTTGAACTAGCAGCAGTATCTGCTGACCACCTAGAAGCATCCACCGAAAATGAAATCAGTTTGCTGGCTGGTTCAGATGTGATTCCGGTGGCATTGCCCGCGGCTTCATTAGGTATAGGCTGTGCCTTTACCCCAGCGCGGAAGCTATTGGATGCTGGCGCTAGCTTGGCCATTGCAACGGATTGGAACCCTGGTTCTGCCCCAATGGGTAAATTGATCGAAAGCGCAAGTATCTTGGCAACGATGGAAAAGCTTAGCAATGCTGAGGTATTGGCAGGGATAACCTACAGGGCTGCTAAGGCCTTGAATTTGGACGATAGGGGACGATTGATGGAAGGAAAACTGGCTGATTTCGTTGTATACGATACGGATAATTATCAAAACATCACCTACCTGCAAGGCGGATTACAGCCAAAGGCCGTGTGGAAAAATGGAATAGAAGTATTTGTTAGAAATGATTAATAACATGATAGAAAAAGATTTTAAGGAAGCAATCTTGCAGGGTATTCCTTCAGAATTACCTGCAAAAGCTATTCTAGATAATAAAGTAAGCCATGCCCCAAAACGCAAGGCGATATTAAGTCCGGAAGAAGAAAAGTTAGCCATTCGAAATGCATTGCGCTATTTTCCAAAAGAATGGCATTCTGAACTGGCTTCTGAGTTTTTGGAAGAACTGAGAACTTACGGACGTATCTACATGTATCGGTTTAGACCTCAATACGAAATGTTTGCAAGGCCTATTTCAGCCTATCCAGCAAATAGTCAGCAAGCTGCAGCTATCATGTTGATGATCCAAAACAATTTGGATCCTGCAGTCGCGCAGCATCCACACGAACTGATCACTTACGGTGGCAATGGTGCTGTATTTCAAAACTGGGCGCAATACCTATTGACCATGAAATACTTGTCGCAGATGACCGAGCAGCAAACCCTGCACATGTACTCAGGTCATCCTATGGGACTTTTCCCATCATCTGAAAATGCACCAAGGGTAGTCGTGACAAATGGAATGATGATTCCGAATTATTCAAAGCCTGATGACTGGGAAAGATTCAATGCCTTGGGGGTAACCCAATACGGACAGATGACCGCCGGCTCCTATATGTACATTGGTCCACAGGGAATAGTTCATGGGACCACCATCACTGTGATGAATGCTTTCAGAAAACACCTTCCTGAAGGTGAATCAATACAAGGCAAAGTTTTCGTGACATCTGGCTTGGGTGGAATGAGTGGTGCACAACCTAAGGCAGGTAATATTGCTGGTTGTATCACCGTATGTGCGGAAGTTAATCCCGCCGCAGCAAGGAAAAGACATGCGCAAGGTTGGGTAGACCTTTTGCTGGAAGATATGGAAGGTCTTATCCTGGCGGTAAAAGCAGCTATGGCTAAGAAAGAAGTGATTTCAATAGCTTATATCGGTAATATCGTTGATGTTTGGGAACAATTTGATAAGCAGAATATACCAATTACAGTGGGCTCCGATCAGACCTCATTACATAATCCTTGGTCTGGAGGATATTATCCTGTGGATCTAAGTTTTGAAGAGTCAAACGACCTCATCGCCAATAATCCAGAGCAATTTAAGAAAGAGGTACAAAGAACTTTAGTTCGCCATGCAGATGCTATCAATAGACATGTGGCAAAAGGAACCTATTTCTTTGATTATGGGAATGCATTCCTTTTGGAAGCCAGTCGTGCTGGTGCGGATGTAATGGCTAGCAATGGAATCGATTTTAAATATCCTTCCTATGTGCAGGACATCCTTGGGCCTATGTGCTTTGATTATGGATTTGGTCCTTTTCGATGGGTTTGTACATCAGGAAAGGCAGAGGATCTTCGATTAACAGACCAATTAGCCTTGGAAGTGATGAAAGAACTTCAAAAAAATGCTTCCTCCGAGATATTCCAACAGATGGAAGATAATATCAAATGGATTTCCGAAGCGGAGAACAATAAATTGGTGGTGGGTTCGCAAGCTCGTATCCTCTATGCAGATGCATTGGGTAGGATGAAGATTGCAGAAGCTTTCAATCAGGCTGTTGCAGATGGTCGATTGTCGGCGCCAGTCATTTTAGGCCGTGACCACCACGATGTGAGTGGTACCGACTCACCTTATCGCGAAACCAGCAATATTTACGATGGCAGTAAATTTACAGCCGATATGGCTATCCATAACGTTATCGGAGATAGTTTCCGTGGCGCTACTTGGGTGTCGATCCACAATGGTGGTGGAGTAGGCTGGGGAGAAGTAATCAATGGTGGTTTCGGAATGGTCTTAGATGGTTCGGAAGCTAGTGATCTTAAATTAAAGCAAATGCTATTCTTTGATGTCAATAATGGTATTGCCAGAAGAGCATGGGCTAGAAATAAGGAAGCCATCAGCGCTATTGAAACTGAATTGGAAAGGACATCTACGCTTAAAGTTACCAAAGCAGAATTAGTAGATGACCAATTAATAGATAACCTATTTGAATAAACCTGCTATGGAAGCACTAGGTAATGTTTTTTACAAGCCTTCTGAAAAACAGATATGGACTGGCCGAATCGATGGCGAAACTCCTGAATTTCTTCGATGGCATCAATTGATTTCCTGTATTGATCTTGACACTGATCTTCCTTTTCTTGAAAAGCAGATTGTGTTCTTGGGATTCTGTTGTGATGAAGGCGTCAAGAGAAATCAAGGACGAATAGGAGCGAAGGATGCACCGGCGGCTTTACGCAAGGTACTCGCAGGACTCCCAAACCATTTGCAAGCTGAAGTTAAATTAGCCGATGCTGGCGATGTAATCTGCATTGCTGAAGATATGGAAGCTGCACAAAATGAACTCGCCAAAAGAGTAGCCCAGATCCTTGATCATGGCGGTTTCCCCATTGTCTTAGGAGGTGGTCATGAAGTGAACTATGGTCATTTTAATGGACTGAAAGCCCATAGTAAATCTAAAAAGCTCGGGGTGATCAATTTGGATGCACACTTTGATATACGGAATTTAGCGAATAATCAAGGGAATTCAGGAACTGGATTCTATCAGATTTTTCAAGATGCTGCAAAAGAAGGCTTCGAACCTAGTTACCTAGCCATAGGTATCCAAGATATCAGCAATACCCAAGCCTTGTTCAACTATGCAAAAGAAAAAGGCGTACAGGTCATCAAACGAGAAGAAATCTTTCCAGGAAATATCGATAAGGTCATTGCACAGATACAATCCTTTGCCGAACATACGGACGCTATCTACCTTACAGTGGATATGGATGTTTTTGCTGCATCCTATGCGCCTGGAGTGAGTGCGCCAGCGTTCAATGGAATTGTTCCTGACCATGGCTTTCAGCAAATATTCCAAAGCATAATGAATCTCCCAAATCTCAAATGCATAGACTTCGCCGAAATTAATCCCCTTTATGATATTGACAATAGGACGACAAAGTTGGCTGCTGATCTCATTTTTCGCCTAGTGAATAATAAGCGATAATATGTAACTTTAAAGAAACATAAAAACAGGAGACACATGTCAAATATTGATTTCATCAGAGAAGAAACAGCAGCCAACATCGGAAACTTTATGGTAGGCAGGTTATTGCCTTTCCGTCAGAAACGTTCCATTGGCCCTTTTGTGTTTATTGATCATATGGGCCCTGCTTGTTTAGCAGACCATGAGAATTTGGATGTTGGACCCCATCCTCATATAGGTTTATCTACCTTGACCTATCTGTTTGATGGTTCGATCTTTCATCGTGACAGTCTAGGTACTGCCATGGAAATCAAACCCGGTGCAGTAAACTGGATGACAGCAGGGAAGGGAGTAGTCCATTCCGAAAGAACACCCGAATACCTTCGCCAAAAGGATAAATATCTCCATGGCTTGCAGATCTGGGTCGCACTACCAAAAGATCTAGAGTTTATGGAACCTGAATTCCACCATACTGAAGCCAATGAAATACCCACTTGGAAAGATGGCGATGTTGCCTACAAACTGATCGCTGGTGAAGCCTTCGGTAAGAAATCGCCAGTCCCTGTTTACAGCAAACTTTACATGATTGAAGTTAAAGCCGAGAAAGATGCCTTAATTGATATCAGAGGAGAGTTGTACGGCGAAAGCGGTCTGTATATCCTAGAAGGAGAAGTCGATAGCAATGGCTTTAACTACGGTCCAAAGCAGATCTTGATCACCTTAGACGCACATCTATGTACCTTTGAAATGAAAGCCGGAACTACCGTCTATATATTCGGAGGAGAACCCTTCCCAGAAGAACGTTTTATCTCTTGGAACTTCGTAGCCAGCGATAAAAGTACAATCGATGAAGCCAAAGAAAAATGGATCAACCATGAATTCCCCAAAGTACCAGGCGATGACGGCTATGTGCCGCTTCCAGTAAGATAGTATTAAGTATTTAGTAGTTAGTATTTAGTAGTTAGACACCGATTGAAAGAATAGCAAAGGCTATATTATCTTTAATAAAAAGGAAGTTGAAAATTTAAAATTCCTTATACCACTTGCAGAAAAGTCTAAATACTAAATACTAGATACTAATATCTAATTATTATTTACTCACCAAAGTATTCTCATCTGCTCCCCATTCACTCCAGGAGCCATCAAAAATAGTTACATAGTCATTTCCAAGTTCATAGGCAGCCAATGCAATGATGGCTGCAGAAACCCCCGAACCGCAGGTAAATATATTTTGCTTTGCGCTATCGATCTTACCTTCAAACAAACGTTCCAGTTCTTCCTTGTCCTGATATTGAATTCCATCCAGTACCAGATCAAAGGGCAGGTTCTTTGATCCTGGGATATGTCCTGATCGCAGACCCGGTCTTGGTTCAGGAGCAGTGCCATGGAACCGTCCAGAAGATCTAGCATCGGTAATGCTGATATCGTCATCTCCAAGGCGCTCCACCAATTCCTCCTTCGTGATAAACCATTCATAATTGGGCTTTGCCTTGAAGTTGCCTAAGCTGGCAGCTTCAGCGAACTGCTTATCGATGGGCAAACCTGCAGCTTTCCAAGCCGGCAGACCACCATTAAGCACATAAACCTTGTCCAATCCCATATACCTGAACATCCACCATGCCCTTGGGCTGGAATAGACCCCCCAACGATCATAGATGATCAAGGTAGAATCTTGGTTGATGCCCAATTTTTGTGCTTCCTTGCTGAATTGCTGAGCCGAAAGCATCGTATGCGGATAGGGGCTATGGTGATCCGAAAAAGAACCTTCTATATCCAAAAACAAACTGTTTGGCAACAGTTCCAAATTCGTGTTGTCTATTTTCTGGTTGACCTTATCGATAGTGGCATCCAAAACTAAGGCATGCTCCTCATTGATCAATTTGAGGGCCTCGTCGGTACTGATTAGCGCTGCTGTTCTCATGGGTATATAGATATGAGATTTTAGATATGAGTATTGAGATATTAAACTTCTCATGTTAAAGATATGCAAAATGTAATAAGACTTTGAACATCTATATCTAATCTTTTACAATCACTCATCTCATTACCTAAATCCCTTATTCTACATTCAAAAAATAATATTCTTCCAATTTCTCACATCTCATATCTCCCATCTCAAGTCTAAAAAACAATAAAGCCCCGATTTTGCAATCGGGGCTTCGAAGTATTTAGAGAAATCTAAAATTATTTAGATTTTTTCTCGTTGTCTTCCATTTGCTCTTTCAATTGAGCTAATACGTCAAGATCACCTAGAGTTGATTTCTCAACTGAATCTTTAACTTTTTTCACTGCTGCGTTAGCAGTTTTAGCTTCTTTTTTACGAGCGTTGAACTCTTCGATACGAGCTTCAGCTTTAGCATCTTCCCAAATACGAGAGTGAGAAATCACTAGACGTTTGTTTTCTTTGTTGAATTCGATGATTTTGAACTCAGCAACTTCGTCTACTTTCAATGCTGATCCGTCTTCTTTTACAGAGTGTTTGTTAGGGCAGAATCCTTCAACACCGTATTGTAAAGCAACGATATCACCTTTGTCACCAACTTTGATTACAGTACCTTCGTGAACTGAACCTTCAGTGAAGATCGTTTCGAAAGTATCCCAAGGGTTTTCCTCTAATTGTTTGTGACCTAATGAAAGCTTGCGGTTTTCTTCGTCTAATTCTAATACCACAACGTCTAATCTTTCACCAACTTTAGTGAATTCGTTAGGGTGGTTAACTTTCTTAGACCATGAAAGGTCAGAAATGTGAATTAAACCATCGATTCCGTCTTCTAACTCAACGAATACACCGAAGTTAGTCATGTTCTTAACAACTGCTGATTGTTTTGAACCAACTGGATAACGTTCAGTGATGTTTTGCCAAGGATCTGGAGTCAATTGTTTGATACCTAAGCTCATTTTGCGCTCTTCACGGTCTAAAGTCAAGATTTCAGCTTCGATTTCGTCACCTACTTTCAAGAACTCTTGTGGAGAACGTAAGTTTTGAGACCAAGACATTTCAGAAACGTGGATTAATCCTTCTACTCCTGGGATGATTTCTAAGAATGCACCGTAGTCAGCTACAGTAACGATCTTACCTTTTACTTTAGAACCGATTTCTAAGTTCTTGTCTAAAGATTCCCAAGGGTGCTCTGAAAGTTGTTTCAAACCTAATGCGATACGTTTTTTCTCGTCATCAAAGTCAAGAACTACCACGTTGATCGTTTGGTCTAATGCCAATACCTCTTTTGGATGCTCGATACGGCCCCAAGAGATGTCAGTAATGTGAAGTAATCCGTCAACACCACCCAAGTCGATGAACACACCGAAGTCAGTGATATTTTTAACAGTACCTTCCAATACTTGTCCTTTTTCCAATTTCGCAACGATCTCTGATTTTTGGTTTTCCAAATCGTCTTCGATCAATACTTTGTGGGAAACAACAACGTTTTTGAATTCATGGTTGATCTTAACAACTTTGAATTCCATAGTTTTACCTACGTAAACATCATAGTCACGGATAGGTTTGATATCAATTTGAGATCCTGGTAAGAAAGCCTCAACACCTTTGATGTCTACAATTAAACCACCTTTAGTACGTGATTTAACAAAACCATCGATAACTTTGTCGTTCTCCAAAGCCTCGTTGATCTCTTCCCAAGATTTTTGTGTTTTAGCACGTTTGCGTGATAATACTAATTGACCATTTGCATCCTCTTGCGATTCAACAAATACATCAACCGTATCACCGATTTTTAAGTCAGGTAAGTCACGGAACTCAGATAATGCTACTAGACCGTCTGATTTGAAACCGATGTTTAAAACAACATCTTTGTTATTGATCGATACCACGATACCTTCAATAATCTCACCTTGATTGATTTGGTTGAATGTGCCAGCGTACTGCTCTTCTAGTTTAGTACGTTCTGCATCACTGTAGTTACCAAAAGCTTTTTCATCAAGATCCCAGTCGAAGTCTCCTGATGGAGTACTCCAAGTGTTTGATTTAATCTCATCGATTAAATTTGAATCTGCCTCAGACTCAATCTTTTCAGTGTCCTTCACAACTTTTGTGTCAGCACCTTGTAGCTCTGCGTTTTTCGCCGCTAACTCTTTTTCTGCTTCTTGTTTTTTTGCCATTAATTAATAATCTCCTTTTCCCTACAATGTAGGGATTGCAAAGATACGAAAAACTTTTATTTACAAGAGTTTAGATGTAAAAAAGTTTAAAAAGATTTAAATGTTTAGGATTCTTGACGTAACTCGTCGCTGTCCTCAAAGATAGGATAGATCGTTTTTACAATCACTTCTGTCAGTTTCCGCTCGTTAAATGGCTTGATCAAAATCCCGTCAAATAAAACCTGACGCTCTTTTTCTAGCTTCTTAACTTGTTCATTATCAGAAGATGTGGCTATTATTTTAACCGAATTGTAAGCAGGGTTAGCCCTCACGGTCGCCAATAATTCGTCGCCCGTCATGATCGGCATGTTGATGTCGGTAACAACAACGTCAATCGGAAACCTGCTCAATATCTCCAAAGCCTCTTTTCCGTTCGTCGCCGTCTTGACATGGGTATGTAACGAGAAAAACTGCTTCAAATACAGCAAATTCAGGGCGTTATCATCCACGATCAACCAACTTAAATCCTTTGAAAAATCACTGATCTTCTGGATATTCATCGAGGTCTTCCGACGGAATTTCGGCTTAGGAATCGGGATTTCTACCTTAAAGGTCGTGCCTTGGCCAGCATTGGTTTTAAAGTTGATCTTACCCTTCAAGGTACTGACGATATTCTTGGTTATATATAGACCCAATCCAACACCGCCCTCAACCTTATTCGATTTATTGACCGTATAATATTTCTTGAATATGTTCTTCTTCAATGCATCTGGAATTCCTTGCCCCTGGTCCGATACCTTAAAGATAAGGTTGCTTTGATCGTCAACGATCGCACTTGCCACCACCTTTCCGGCATTCGAATATTTGATCGCATTGCTCACTAGGTTGCTCATGATCTGACGCACCTTAAATTCATCCGAGAAAATCACCGTCGGTTGATCCTTGTCAACTTCATAGGCCAATTCTATCCCTTTCATCTCAGCATGGTTGCGGTGCGTTTCCACAACATCAATCAATAGGTCAACAAAGTCAAAGTGGATTGCTTCAATATTGTTCTGTTGGTCTATTTTGCTCAAGTTCAGGATATCATTGATGGTTTTTGATGTCGCTGTAATATTAGTATAAGCTGATTCCAATAGATGGATATCATTGGCTTGGTAAAGGTCCTTACGGCTCTTCAATAAGTCCACGATCCCAATCAAGGAATTGATAGGCGTTCGGATCTCATGGGTAATCTCTGCGAGGATATCCGTTTTTTGCTCGGCTAATTTCGAAGCATATACACGCTCATCCAATAATTTTCGCTCATAATAGTTCGTAAAGAATTGGTAGTATACCAAGATACAGATCACGATGAAAACAAAGGTCAGGGAAATTATGATCTGCCATTTAAAGGTATCTGTTCTCGCGATCAAGATGCTCAGTTCATGGTCTGTTTTATCTCTTTGGATCTGGATACGCTCTTCATGAATGATACGGATCAGTTGGTTGGCACTGTGAAGCAGGGTAAAGTTATCCGCCAGTAATGATCTTTCATTTTTACGGATATCGGTCAGGGTCTGCTTCAGTTCTTTTAACCTGTTCTCCGCTTGTGTATTTCCTTGCCTGATGATGTTTTTCAGGTTTGCATTTTGCTCTGTTACTTGTTGGGTATGGGTAGGAACACCGGTTTCAACCGTAATGGTATCATCCCCCTTTTGGAAGATCCGCTTGAGCAAGGATTTCTTTTTGACTACGACCTTCTTTGGTTCATTCGGAACGATGGCTGCGGGTTCCTTTGCTTTCGGAAGCGTGATGTTTGTTTCATTGTTCGCTTGGATGTTAAAGGTCTTCAAAGTTTCAGAGGCCACTAAAATAGAGTCCAATTTAGAATTCAATTGGGTGTATTTAGGCAAGAGGTCTTCCAATTTGCGCCCTTTATAATTCTTGTCGCTGAAGGTTTGGGATTCTGCATTCCTCACTTTGATCAAGGAATCGACCGCTGATTTTAAAGTGATCAGTTTGGAGCGATACGAATTGTAATCTTGGATATTATAGGTAATGGAGAACACCCTAAAATGATCCTCTGCCTCACTGAATATGGTCAATAATTCTGAGAAATTATTCTGGTCACTGTTTACCGAAGTATAAATGTTCTGGATTTTGTTCTGAATACTCTTATACTGGATATAGGAAAAAATAAAAAAAATAACAAAAGTGATGAACAATAAAATTATTGAACTCAACAGGATATTCCTTACGTTCTGGTTCCGCTTATTCCGCTTTTGTAAATCCTTGTCTTCCATCGGTAAATATCTCGGTATAATTGGTGATTTGCGCTAACAAATTCCACAATACGATTACAATAATAATAAATTTATAATAAATTAAATTTAGTTTGGTTTAAACGAGTTGTATACCCTCGGTTTAACAATTTTAATACTCTGTTTTGAGAGCGCGATACTAGCATTTAATTCGAAGCCAATTATCAGGATAAGGGCGTTGATATACATCCAGATCATCACCACGATCAATGTGCCGATGGAACCGTATAATTTGTTGTAGGCGCCAAAATTATTGATATAAAAGGTGAAAAATGAAAAGGACAACATGGCCAATAAAGTTGCCAAAGTTGCACCCGGTGTAAATAGCTTCCATTTTTTTGTGGAGCTTGGCCCAAACTTATAGATAAGGCTCACTGTAAAAAAATAGATACCAAACAAAATGATCCATTGGGCTAGCTTGATCGCAAATGCCCAAAACCATTTCAGATCGTAATCAATATGTGTCTTCAAGTAATTTATCAAGTAGTTTGACCCCGCATAAAGTGCGATTCCCACGGCCAATGCCAAAACGATGGCAAGGGAAAGGGCTAGAGCCACCACTCTTCTTTGAAACCAGGTTCTCGACTCTTTGGATAAAGACGCTTTATTGAAGCTCATCATCAAGGTGGTCATACCATTGGTCGCAAAGAATGTACAGAGCACAAAACCGGCCGAAAGCAAACCTCCGTTCTGTCGCTTGATGATATCCTCCAAGGTCGTCTCCAAGATTTCAAAAGCGCTGTTGGGCAGGGCCAACTGGATCAATTCCATCAATTGTTCCTGGAAATTGTCAACAGGTATATAGGGGATCAGCGTAAATAGGAAAATGATTCCAGGAAATACAGCCAACATAAAATTGTAGGCTAGGGAAGAGGCTTTGTTGATAATGGACTCACGGGCGATCTCCTGAAAGAAAAATACCATGACCGTATAGAGTGGTAATTTGCCAAACCCCGGTAAGGTCGCAGATTTGGTCCACTCGATAAATCTGTCATAAGGTTTGACGTACAGAAGATGCTGGTGAATTTTTTTCATTATTCTCCAAAAAATGGAGCCATCTTATCTATGAAAATCTGAGGAGGTTTGCAGGGTCTGTTTCTTTCCATGTCCACAAATACCAGTTGGGTAGAGCCTGTATTCAGCAGCTCTCCAGATTCATTAAACAGCTCATATTCAAATTTAATCCTTATTCCTGGTTTTTCTCTAATATAAATATTTATGGTTACTAAATCATCATATTTCGCCGCCTTATTAAATTTACAGCTCAATTCGATCACAGGCAACATTACACCCATTTCCTCTAGCTGCTTATAGGAAATCCCCGTGCTCCTTAACATTTCAGTACGGGCAACTTCGTAATAAGTCGCATAGTTCCCATAATAGACATAACCCATATTGTCTGTCTCCGCGTAACGAACCCTGATATGATGCTGGTAATGAAACATATTATTTCTTGATATTTCTTGCGTCAAGTGCTTTTTGGAATTTACGCGCATTGATCAAGTGCTCAGCAACCGTTTCTGCATATAAATGGTACCCTGAAAAATCATCCTTAGCACACATATAGATGTATGGATGCTGATCATAATTCAATACCGCATCAATAGAAGCAATGCTTGGCATCATGATCGGTCCCGGAGGCAATCCCTTAAATCGGTAAGTATTATATGGATTGTCAATGGTCAAATGTCTGTTCAGCACCCTACGGATCGTGAAGTCGTTATTGGCAAAGATCACCGTTGGATCTGCTTGCAAAAGCATCCCTTTCTTCAATCTGTTGATATATAGACCGGCAATTTTTGGCATTTCATCCACGTGCAAGGCTTCTCCCTTCACGATGGATGCCAAGGTGCTCACCTCTTGGATCGTCATTCCTAATGAGTCTGCCTTGGCTCTGCGTTCTGCATTCCAAAATTTCTCATATTCCTTTGAAAAACGATCAATGATTTCTTCAGGCTTGGTATTCCAATAGATTTCATACGTATTTGGAACGAACATGCTGAAGAAATTCTCCTTGTTGAAGCCATATTTCTCAGCCAATTTCTCATCATTCAAAAGGTTGATGAAAGTCAGTGAATCTGCTTCAAAGTCCTTGCCCAATAAACCTGCAAAATCCTGTCTCAAGCGTACATTTTGGAACCTGAATTTCACAGCGTCCTGATAACCGCCACGTAAGTTCCCTATCAATCGGCGATTGCTCATGTCCTGAGATAGTTTATAGCGTCCCGCTTTAATGCCGCTGCTCTCCAAATCCATGGCCTTTGCTACATAATTGAAATAGGTTGGGTTTTTGACAATACCTTCCGACTCAATCCTCGAGATGACACTCGCATAGGGCTCATCGGTTTTTACATAGAAGTATTCCTCATCCGTGGAAATACTTGGAGCCATAAAGGCTTGGTATCCTATCCATGCACCTACCAGAACTATCAATAAGATAATGATAAGTACAATCCCTAATCCTTTTCTTTTTTTTCTGTTCTCAGCCATGTTATGGGTTTAGTGGAGTAGTCGTTGTTGGAGCTGGTTCTGCCGGTTTTCCTAAAGTAACATGGATGGCATTACCAATTGAAATAATCTTAGCACTGGTGTCTGGGTTTTGTTTGACTACCACAGAACCTAGGGTATCATTGGAGTTGCCATCGAAGGAAACCGAACCTAAGGTCAATCCTTTTCCAGCCAAAGCAAATTTTGCTTCTGTCAAGTTCAATCCAATCAAAACTGGGATTTCAACCTCATCATCTCCTCGGCCATTTCCTAAAATCAAGCTGATTTTAGAGCCTTTCGGAACCATACGTCCCGGACGGATCGGTTGACCGGCAAATTTTACGTCCAATACCACATCTCTGGCGATATCATTTCTATAAACGGTATCAGCAATCTTTAAAGAATGGTTCTTCAAAATGGCAGATGCCTCGATAAAAGTCTTATCAATTACTTCTGGGAATGCAATTTCAGGTGCAGATTGGGTAATGATGGTCAAATAAATCGTACGACCACCTTTCACATGGCTCTTAGGGTCCGGATCTTGGTCGATTACCAAGCCTGGTTTTGCATCCATTTGGTAGATCGAATCGATCTCAACCTCTAACCCGGCCTTGTCCAATACGTTCAAAGCTTCACTGATGTTCAAGCCTTTCAATAGAGGAACTTCTTGAGAATCACCGTGCTTAGTGTAGATCTTTAATCCGAAATAAACTAAAATAAAAAGAATGACAATGAAAATGAGCCCTGCAATTAAGTTTTTCCTAAAAGCACTCGTTCTCAAGTATAAAAAGAACTTCGACATCTATTAATGAGTTTTTTTTGATTATCCTATTAACAATATTAATTCCAATTTTACAATTTCACGCAAATACTGCTAATATAAAGGCAAAAATATTCGTTTTTCCTCGTATCTCAAATTATATTTGCTTCTCGATTATTACATATGAAAACTAAAGTAGCATTAATTACGGGTGGTTACACTGGAGAGGCTGAAATTTCTTATAAAAGTTCGGCATTTGTTTACTCCAAAATTGATAAGGAAAAATACGATGTGTATCTAATTGATATTACATTGGAAAGTTGGGCTTATACAGATGAAAACGGCCAAAAACACGAAATTGACCGTCAAGATTTCTCCTTGAACATCAATAATGAAAAGCTGCGTTTTGATGTTGCCTTTATCATTTTACATGGTACGCCAGGTGAAGATGGCAGGTTGCAAGGCTATTTGGATATGATCGGATTGTCTTATACTTCTTGTGGCGCTTTGACGTCATCCTTGACCATGAACAAGGGCTATACCAAGGCTATTATCCAGGACATTCCGGAATTGAACGTCGCAAAATCAGTTCTTTTATTTGATATCGACAGACCCAAAGCATTTGATCTGGTCAAAGAAAAATTAACGTTACCCTTATTTGTAAAACCAAATGCAGGTGGTAGCAGCATCGGTATGAACAAGGTAAATACCTGGGAAGAACTTCCTAAAGCCTTAGATGAAGCTTACGATGCAGAAGGGACCGGTATGCAAGTGTTGGTAGAAGAGTTTGTGAAAGGAAGGGAATTCTCCCAAGGGATCTTCAGGGATTCCAAAGGCGAGCTTCAAGTACTTCCTGCCACAGAAGTAATCACAACGAGGGAATTCTTTGACTTTGAAGCAAAATATACACCTGGACTGACTCAGGAGATTACTCCAGCCGATCTGAACCAAGAACAGAAAGACAGGGCGGATGCCATTATACGTGAGGTTTATGTCCGCTTAAATTGCAAAGGCATGGTCCGTGTGGATTTCTTTATCCAAAATAATACGGATAAATTCTACTTCATTGAGATCAATACCATTCCAGGACAAACGGCACAAAGCTTTATTCCACAACAAGTCCGTGCAGCTGGACGTACTGAAACAGCGTTCTATTCGGAATTGATTGAAGCCGCTAAAAACGATATTTAAAATATACTTAACATAGGAAAGGCAAAGAAGTAATTTTCTTTGCCTTTCTTTATGGTTTCCAATCTGCTATAATCATAGCCTAAAAAATCCTCAAAATTTTCCTCATTTTTCCTATTTACTTCTTGCTATTTCCTTTGGGTTTCATTCGGGACTCATTCGAGAATGATTCGGGAATATGGGTTAATCTGATTTAGCCATTTTGCGAAAATTCCGAATATGTCTCGAATTAGGTCAATTCCAAACGCTAGGTAAATTTTGGATTTCGAAACTCAAATCATGTTACAAATAAAAAGAAAAGGCCATATCGGTAGAGATATGGCCTTAAAATTTATGTTGATTTTAATTACTGCAATTGGTTGAACAATAACTTGAAAGTTCCATGAGTCTGCGCACGGAAATTAATATCATTCCCAAATGATACCAATTTGCCTTTGCCTACTGGCGCTTCAAATGCAATAACACCATCTTTCAAATACTTCTGTCCCCATGACCAACCACTCTTTAACACTTTTTCGGAATCAAACCACATCAATGGTTTGATGTTGTTATTCGTGATTCTGTACAGGTTGTCATTGCTGTAATAAAGATCAATTTGATCATTATATCCCCAAGTACTGGCAATTCCTTTTGCCACTTTAGCTGTCAACACCGAACCTGGCGTATAGAAGTCTGTTCTCTTCAGGGCTTTGTGTTGCGCGTCTACCAAATGGTTTTCTACCCCTAATTCTAAATGTTCTGCTAAATCAGAGCTGCTTCCTATGGTCACGATTTTACCGCCATTTTCCAAGAATGCTTTCAATACTGGAATGGACTTCTGCTCAGTTAAGCGGCCCCATCTCTCTTTGTAAGGAGAAGGGATGTTTTCTGGGGCTTCTGCAGGCATGCGACCATAATAGGATGATGCATTTGCATTGCTGTTGAACCTTGGTATGGAGTTTCCTGGAAAGATAATGATATCATATTTTGCATTCAGATTACCCTTGTCGATATCTGGTGCATAGATGACATCAAAGTTATAATGGTATTTCTCCATTAGGAACCTTAACCATCCTGATGGCATACTTCCGCCATAGGTATCCCAAAGTGCAATACGCAAAGTTTTGATTTTTTTGCTTTGTTTTGGCAAGCTATTACTAGCTTCTGCAGCAAAGATCAATTTAACATTCGCATTGTTTTCTACATAGATATCGCCATTGGATTCATCACGCCATACATTCTTGCCTTGTTTTAACAAATCATTGCTTACGCGGAATGATTCATTGATAGTGGCTGGTAGCCTCAAGTACTTGCCTTTTGGTTTAGCCACTTCAGCCAACTGGATCACTTTTCCATTCGTCAAGTCTTGGAAAGGACCGTTGAAGTCATCTAAGATACGGTCAAACTTCACGTCCATCAGGTAAGCCAATGTCCATCCGGCAGCATCATAAGGTGGGATAGGAGGGCCTCCTGGGTATTGGAAATCATCCGGGTGATCCTGGGGCTCAAACATGTCCAAAATATGAGGACGGAATGCTTGATCGGTCTTGATGATATAAGAACCCTTAACGTATTTCTTGCCATTTACGGTAAAGTCTGCATTGGCCTGTTGGATGTCGATTCCATTTTGGATCAATGCATTCACGAAATCGGTAGCTTTTACAAAATCAGCTTGGTCGGCAGGGATAATAAATCCCCTTGGGTCACGAAGTGATTTGTTGTCGAAAAGACTGCCCAATAGCTTCCTTTCAGCTTCTCGGTTGTTCTCGATTTTTGGGTCTTTTCTCTTGGCTTGCTGGAAAGCTGTATCAATGACAGCAACCTTGCTTGGAGATAAAGGCCAAAAATCTTTGGATCCACGCTCGATGGAATTCTTGCCCATTCTGAACATGTTGTACAAGACCTCATCCTTATAGCGACTCGCATAGTTCAATACGGCATAGTTCAAGGAAACAGAATAATCAATAGACTGTTGGAAATGCCATACCTGTGGAATCACTGGGTTTTGAGTATCATTGTTTGGGATCAGTCGGTTAGGAACTAGCGGGATTTCAAATGGAGTAGGATTACCGATCATTTCAGTCAATAGGCCCATCATATTGTGGAAATAAGTGGTCGTTCTCAATCCACCGTTATACCAAGTAGAGAATACCGAACCATCCTTAGCCGTATAGCCAGGTTTGCCTTCTGCATTCAACCTTGAAGACATAGCTGCTCCTAAAGCATCGATGCCAGACATCAAGATTGGGTCGAAAACATAGTTGAACGGATCGCGATATGGCGCACCAGCCACTACAGCACCGGCAGGGGCTGTTTGATGGTGGTTGTACATGATCTGTGGAATCCATTCAACAAATAGCTGTCTTGCCATATTTTGGGATTCCTTCAGGTTCAGCATGAAAAAATCGCGGTTGTTATCATGGCCTGCGTATTTCTGATAAAGGACAGGAACATAGTTCCCTGATCTTTTATTTGGCGTTTTTTCACGCATGTACCAATTGGAGATCAACTCTTGCCCGTCAGGGTTGGCATGTACCATTAAGACAATGCTATTTTCCAAGATTTTCTTGGTTTCAAGATCATTGGATGATGCCAATAGATAAGCTGTTTGGATCAATTGGTGCGTTCCGACTACTTCGTTGGAGTGTAGGCCGCCATCAATCCAGACAATGCTCTTACCCTTTTGAGCCAAGTCACGCGCTTCCGCTTCGGATAGGTCAGCATGAGCCAATTTAGTCGAAATGTTCTTGAATTCTTCCAGGTTTTTTAAGTTTTCAGGAGAACTGATGATCAACATACATTGATCTCTACCTTCTTCGGTCTTCCCAATGACGGTATAGAGCAAGCGATCGGATTGCTGGTCTAATTTCTTGAAATACTGTTCAGTTTCGGTGAATGTTGCCAATTGGTAATCATCGCCAATATTGAATCCAAAATGCTCCTTCGGGCTAGTGATTTGTTGAGCAAACACTGTTTGAATAAAAGCAAATGAAAACAACAGTAACCGAATAAGGTTAATTGAGTTCTTCATAATTCTATTAGGTAATAATTTATTGGTTAAAGATAAGAATCGCTTGCAGATTCATAGGAGAAAGATACAGCTAAAGCTGGACCTTCACAAGAATATTACAGACAGGTGCTTCGGCAATAAATGAAGACTAGGAATATGGGAAGGGGGAGGGTTTTGAAACCGAAGAATCGTTTTTGTTTAAATCCACAAAACGATTTTTATTCTCTTGGAATTTGTATATTTGAGATGATGACATTTAGTAGCATATGATTTTAGTTGCAGATAGCGGATCCTCACGATCAGATTGGATGCTCCATCTTCCAGATAGCAAACCATTACGATTCAGTACCAAAGGCTTAAATCCTTTTTTCGTTAGCGAGAAGGAAATTGCAGCCATTTTGACGGAGGTTCCCGAAATTATCCCATATATAAAAGAGGTTCATGAGGTCTATTTTTTCGGAGCGGGATGTTCCACTCCTGACCGCCGTGAATTAGTATCCAATGCCTTGACCCAAATTTTTCCATCATCCTTTATTTCTGTTGAAAGCGATCTGTTAGGATCTGCTTATGCCACCTTTGGTGCCGGAAAAGGGTTGATCTCCAACCTAGGAACTGGTTCTGACATCAGTTTTTATGATGGTGAAAAATTGTCAGCAAGTCTGCATGGCAATGGCTATGTGCTTGGGGACGAGGGTTCAGGTGCCTGGTTTGGCAAACAATTGATAACTGCCTATCTCTATGAGACCATGCCTAGGGATTTGGCAAGGACCTTCAAGGAGTCACATCCTATTACCAAGGATATCATTATCAAAAACGTCTACCAAAGGGACAGGCCGAATGCCTACCTCGCATCGTTTGCGGAATTTATGGGACAGAACAGACAACATCCCTATATAGATAATCTTTTGAGAAATGGTTTTGACGAGTTTGTTCGGACCAATATCATGACCTATCCGAACTTTTGGGAATATGAATGTCATTTTGTGGGAAGAATAGCTTATTATTTTGATATTCACTTAAGAGAGGTATGTTCTTTGCATGGTGTACGTGTGGGCAAGATATTGAGTAGCCCAATAGAAGAGCTGTTCCATTATGTGGTGGACAGAGAGCTGAATGTTCAACTTTAAAAATATATAGATTATGATAATGGCCATGATAATGTTTTATACCATGCTGTTCCAACAGCCTACCGTATATGACTATTCTTTCACTTCCATTGATGGAAAGAAAGTGGATCTAGCTGATTTCAAAGGAAAACAACTTTTGATCGTCAACACAGCGTCCAAATGTGGGTTCACCAAGCAATATAAAGAGCTACAGGAACTACATGAACAATATGGAGACAAATTGGTAGTGATCGGTTTCCCTTCAGACAATTTTGGAAATCAGGAATACGGAGACAATAAAAAGATCGCTGAGTTCTGTGAAAAGAATTTCGGGGTGAACTTTATCCTTTCTGAAAAGGTAGATGTCAAAGGCGATAAACAAACTGCCCTTTTCAAATACCTAACAGAAACCGATAATCCAGATTTCAAAGGTGATATCAATTGGAACTTCGAGAAATTCCTGATCGATAAAGATGGCAAATTAGCACATCGATATCGTTCAAAAGTTACACCGCTTGATAAGGTGATAACATCGCAAATCTTATAAAAACAAAAAGACGCCAGAGAGCGTCTTTTTTGTTTTTAGTCAAGGAGACCATTTTGTAGGCGTATTGAATACGCCTGCCAGATGCATTTGCAGGATGAGGGTTCGGCTCCGCTCCCCCACCGAGCAATCCCATCGCGCAAGTCAACGGCATTCTTTCCATTTTTCCGCCAAGGAAATGAGCCGGAGGCTAAAGGACTTCCTTCGGAAGGATGGTTGTTTGTATAAATTGGGAACCCCTGGAAGGGGTGAAATCTTTGTAGAAAATCAAATCGCTTGACGGATAACCCACAGCTTGGGTGAAATATTTTTCTGAAAATCCCTTCTTAATTCATTTCCAATTCTGAACGAATAGTGAAGAATCTGTACGATTCTCCTCCTAAAGGCTATGTCATCTTCAATCGAAGATTGAAGAACTGTTCGCCATTTCAATAAAGGGCGTCGTTGAGTTTGAAGGTTCGCACTTCGAGATGCTTCGGATGAACCTCAGCACAAAAAACCTTAACTTAATGACATTGCCCACCGAGGATCGGAGGATGGACCAAGATTATTTGCAGTATTTCATTCAGCTAAATTTATCCAGGATGATAGGCATATTGAATTCGCCCGCCAGATGCATTTGAACCAGGATGAGGGTTCGGCTCCGCTCCCCCACCGAGGATCGGAGGATGGGCCAAGATTACTTGCGGTATTTCATATAGTTAATTTTATCCAGGATGGTAGGGGCGAATTGAATTCGCCCGCCAGATGAACCAGGATGAGGGTTCGGCTCCGCTCCCCACCGAGGATTGGAGGATGGACCAAGATTACTTGCGGTATTTCATTCAGCTAAATTTATCCAGGATGGTAGACGTATGCGATACGCTCCTACGGACTATTTACTGTCTATCCAAGCCAAAATAGCAAGCTCTACATCTAGGTTCGTAGCTTTCTTTTTCGCCAAGAAGGACTCGGGATTCATTTTGCTGTAAACGGTAGGAATAGTTGGCTGGAGCACCGCATTTTACACAGACTGCATGGACTTTAGTGACGTCTTCTGCGATGGCCATTAGGCTAGGTATCGGTCCGAAGGGTTTTCCTAAGTAATCCATATCTAGGCCAGCAACGATGACGCGGATGCCGCGATTGGCTAGTTCAACGCAGACATTAGGAAGTTCCTCGTCGAAAAATTGGGCTTCATCAATTCCTACTACTTTGGTGTCAGCACTCAATAGCAATATGGCGGATGAATGTGAAACTGGGGTAGAAGGGATGGAATTACTGTCATGGGAGACAACCTCATTCAGGCCATAGCGCACATCGATTTCAGGTTTGAAAATCTCTACAGGAAGTTTGGCAAATTGTGCCCTTTTCATCCTACGGATCAGTTCTTCGGTTTTTCCAGAAAACATAGACCCGCAGATCACTTCGATACTTCCAATAGGACCTCTTCTGTGGGGGAAATTATGCTCAGAAAACAACATCATTTTGATAAAACTTTATACTAAAAACCTGATTTCAGAAGTTTCATATAATATGAAATTCTTAGCTAATATAGCTTACGAATATCGAAATTTAATCTTATTTTTGGTTTAAGGAGATAGGATAAAAGCGTAAACGAGGTGTCAATCAGTTTGTTTATTTTTTTATTGATCATTTAATATTAGAATTAATTTCAATCTATACACATAAAACATGGCTTATTCAGATCAGGATATTTTAGGGAAAATTGGGGATCTTTTGGTAGAAATCAATGAGCATTATGCAGGACTGGACAAGAACAATCTAGCAAGCAAAAAAGCAGATATTTTATTGTTGGCTGCTCAGGCCAAATATTTGGCTGCACATATCGAAGCTTTAGCATCACTTCAGACTCAACCTACGCATTTATTGACTTCGGCAGCAGCAGGAGCGGTACAAGCTGAAGAGAGTAGCTTTACGCCTGCAGTTGAACATGAAGCGCATGAAGCTGATGAGCAACCTGTAGAGGAAGAGATCCAAGAAGTGGAAGCCGTAGAGCCAGTGAGCGAAAAGAAACCTTTTGTCGAAGAATACGATGAAGAAGCACCAGAATCGACCAACTATGGCGAGGTTTCCAACGAAGAAAACCAGGCGATAGTGGAAGAGGAGAAAGAGGAATTGGTAGAAGAGCCACAAGAGGAAGAGCCTAGGGAAGAGGAGAAGCAGGATGCCGAGCCTGTTGAAGAAGTTTCGGATTTCAAAGATTTTAATATCTCATCTAACCCTGTTCATACAGCATCTTCGGGTTATACCTCAGTTGCTTCTGCTGATGAAGCTGAAGAAGACAAGAAGAATGTGGAGCAGAAAACGGAAGTTGAGCCGACGGTGAACGAAGTGGTTATTGAAGAAAAGCAGGTCGAGATTAAAGAGGAAAAACCAGAAGAGGTTGTTTCACTGAACGATCTGGCTAAACAAGCAGAGGTTAAACCTAGTCGACCATTGACCTTGAATGAGTTGATCCAACAGCAAAAAAGAGCAGGTTTGACCAATGCCAACCAATTCAACACTTCACAGGATAGATCTACAGAAAAAATCGGTGACCTGAAAGTTGCGGTTAGCTTAAATGATAAGCTATTGTTCATTAAAGATCTGTTCAATGGATATAGCTTGGCTTATTCGGAAGCTATTGAATTGCTCAATAGATTTGACAATTTCGCGGAAGCGGATGCCTTCTTGCAATCGAACTATTCCTTGAAAAATAATTGGGCGTCGAAACCACAGACCGTAGATAAGCTTTACGCTATCTTAAGAAAGAAATACATTTAATTTCTATACGAATAAAAAAAGGTCGCTTCCGATAAAGAAGCGACCTTTTTTTGGTTCAAGGCGAAGGTTAAAGATCAAATTTGATCCAATGCTTGCCTTCATGTCCATATACAAAATATTTTGATTGGATGATTTCCGCGAATATTTCGGTATCCAATAAAAAGTCTTCTTTATGTTTTGCGAATTCAGGTTTTTGAACGATAAATATATTGTTGTTTTTAACGGCTTTATAGTCGCTGTATTGATCGTTCAGTAAATCTGGGAGTGTTCCTAGGAATGCAGGATTATCGTTGATAAAGATCAGGATTTCGGTGTTTTCAGGCTCTTTTACCAAAGGGTTGTTCTGCGCTCCGGCAATTTCACTGATTTCTTCGATGTAGGTTGGGTCAGCTGTAGGGTTGGAAAGGTCTACGATTTCAACCATAGGTCGGTTTTCAATATGGATAAATTTTAATTTATGGATAATGATGTTGATTTCTTCCTCCAGTAATTCGAATTTTTCGGGTTCAGACTCTTGTAATTCGTTTGCTATAGCTGTATAGTGTTTTAGTTGAATCATTATGATAGACAATTATCCTACAAAGGTAAACAAGCTGTTCAAAAGACCCAAGCAATTGTCGAGATTCATAAATAATTTGTAATTTGGGGTTTAAAAATTAAGGAGTATTTATGTTTGACAAGTTATTTGAAGCACAGCAGAAAGCACAGGAGATCAAAGCTAGATTGGATCATATTTCGGTATCAGGAGAGGCTGAAGGGGGAAAGGTTCGCGTAATTTCAACGGCGAATAAGGAAATCAAGGAAATTCAAATTGACCCAGATTTCTTTAAGGATGCGGATAAAGAGGAGATAGAAGAGCTATTGGTTGTTGCCTTAAACAAGGCGTTGGTTCAGGCTGAAAGTATCAGTCAAACTGAAATGCAAGCAGCTTCCCAGGATCTATTAGGTGGATTGGGAGGATTAGGCAACTTATTTGGTAAATAATAGAAGAAAATGAAAGCAACATATTACGGACAATCATGTGTAGAGTTTGATTTTGATGGTACCAAGGTATTGATGGATCCTTTCATCAGTTATAATCCATTGGCCAAAGATGTCGATATCAGCAAGATCAAGCCTGATTATATTTTTTTAAGTCATGGCCATCAGGATCATGTGGCCGACATGTTCAGTATCCAACAACAGAGTGGTGCCACGGTGGCAACCATTGTGGAAACGGCAGATTGGGTCAGGAAACAAGGAGTACCTGATGATAAGGTCATCGAATTTAACTTGGGTGGAACTTTGGACCTGCCATTTGCTAAGGTAAAGATGGTGTATGCGGCGCACAGCAATAGTACCCCAGACGGTGCTTATGCAGGATTTCCTGTGGGTTATGTGTTCTTTTTGAAAGATAAGACGATATATTTTGCTGGGGATACTGCTTTGACGATGGAAATGAAATTGTTGGAACGTTATAAGATAGATTGGGCATTATTGCCTATCGGAGGTCATTACACAATGGATGTGGATGATGCTGTCATTGCAGCTGAGTTTGTGAATTGCAATAATGTAATCGGAATACATTATGATTCCTTTCCTCCGATCAAGATCAACCATGAAGAAGCAAAGAAGAAGTTCAATGAATCAGAGGTTTACTTGGCATTGCCAAAAATCGGCGAATCGGTAGAGCTGTAAAAGATTGATAAAAAGAAAAGCCCAATTGTTTGATAGCAATTGGGCTTTTTTTATGTTCAGGCTGCTAATGATTAAGCAACGCTTTTTGATCTGTTGATGTGGAATTGTACCAAATCGTCAATAGGGGAACGTAAGATTTTTCCAACTTTCATTCCATATTGAGCAGCTTTATCTTCCAATACGTTTCTGAAGTTGTAACCCACAGAACCGATACAGTTGAAAGTGTAAGATTGGTAGTCAGGGTATTTGCTCACTAGGTTGTTGAAGAAAGCTTCGAAAGCATCATCAACGATTTTGCGAGTATACTCGATGTTTACGTTATTGTCGTAAACAAATTTGCTGAAGCTAGCACAGAAACGGTTTGCTAAAGGTTTAGTGTACACGTTGTCCATGATTTCATCAGGTGTAAGTTTGTAAGTGTTAAAGAACACTTCAGCAACATCTTTAGGCATTAAACCTCTGATAAAATCTACCAAAAGTTTTTTACCGATGAAGCTACCAGATCCTTCATCACCAAGGATGTAAGCAGCAGAATCAATATTATGAGTAATGTCTTTTCCGTCGTATATACAAGTATTGGTACCTGTTCCAAGGATTGCAGCAAAACCAGCCTCCGTACCTAATAATGCACGTGCAGCAGCTAATAGGTCATGTCCAACTTCAACTTTAGAATTTGGGAATACCGCTTGAATAGCATCTTCGACAATTTTTGCCTTCTCCTCGTTGTGTACACCAGCACCATAATAATTTACCTCGCTGATCTTATCAAATGGAATATCTTGAGGTAGTCCTTTTTTAAGGGATGCAATAATGTATTCGCTATCTACAAAATATGGGTTATAACCCTCGGTGTTGAAGTAAATCTTCTTGTTGTTATCATCTAGCAAACACCAGTTTGTTTTTGTAGACCCTCCATCTGCAATTATTATCATTATTTATAAATTTAGTTTTAAAGTAACTTGTTTTTTCGTTTTACAATGGTATTGTTCTAAGTTTAAATCCCAAAATACGGTATTTATTAATAAAAATAAGAATTTTTATTTGATATATTGAAATAATTTAGGAAGGCTAGGGCATTGATTAAAAATAAAAACCTTATAACTTATTGGTTATAAGGTTTTTATAATTATTTTAGCGTAAAAAATACTTAGTGTATTTTTTACAATTAGTTTCGCTTTAGTGCGCCCCTTCAGCTTCAATTTCGTCAATTGCAATTCCTTGTTTAGACAAGAATTTACGAACTAATACCGCAAAGACGATGATGTAGATAAAGCCAATTGCTGGCACGAGGTAAGAGTTGTGAATACCAATGATATCCGAAAGTTTTCCTTGGATAGGAGGGATAATTCCACCACCAAGAATCATCATTACTAAGAATGCAGAACCTTGTTCGGTGTATTTTCCTAATCCCACAATGGAAAGACTAAAGATGGAACCCCACATAATAGAACATGCTAATCCACCCGCTAGGAAGGAATAGATAGCAACGGTTCCTGAAGTCATTAAACCTACGATCATGGCCAAGAGACCAAATGTTCCAAATATGATCAAGGTACGAACAGGTTTTTCTTTACTCAAGAAGAATGCAGCAATTTGTAATGCTACACAGATGATGAAGTAATATAATACCGACATATCAAAACCAGCTAATGAATTCACACCGATTATAATGGTGAAAGCGATAACAGGAACAATGATGGTCAATAATTTTTTCTTAGATTTTGTCAGGTTAAAGGCTGTAATGGCGCCTGCCCATCTACCGATCATCATACCGCCCCAATACATGGAAACGTATGGTGTAATCTGAGAGGATTGAAGGTTGCCGAATTCTTCCAGGGTTAATAATTCTCCTAAATTACTTCCGATGGCTACTTCAATACCTACATAGATAAATAATGCCAACATACCCAAAACCAGTTGAGGGTATTTCATCGCACCCCATCCTTCAGGGTTTTTCTTGGCGCTATTATAAGAGAACAATAATCCGAAAACAATAACGGCTAAAGCTCCCAGTAACCATAGCATACGCTTGATTTCCAAACCATGGGAAAGGTCCTTGATTTGAGCTAATAGTTCTTGATTGTTGTTGTTTGCGGCTTGCTCTTTTAAGTCAAGGATATGAAGAGCCGTATCAGATTTATAACTGGTGAATACAGGGATAAATGCACATAACAACAAGATGGTCATTATGATCAATGTTGTTCTGGCCTTATTTGCGGGCTCCATTTGTTCCAGGTTGAATCCTGGAGGTACTTTTTTAGAGAAATGGAACAAACCAGCTGCTAAAACGAAAAGAAGACCTACACCTATATATAGGTATACGACTTTGTTTAGGGGAAGGTTTGCGATTTCAGCATCGGAAATGGTTTCGAAAGTCCCAAAAAGGGCAAATCCAACGATCAATGGTCCGATGGTCGTCCCGAAGGAGTTGATACCCCCACCAAGGTTCACACGGGAAGCACCTGTTTTAGGGTCACCCAATAGAACGGCGAAGGGGTTAGCTGCGGTTTGTTGTAAGGAGAAACCTAGCGCTACGATAAATAGACCTATTAACATCCCGGTGTACACATTGACTTCTACGGCGACGATCATTGCGGCAGCTCCTAATGCCGAGAATAACAAGCCATAGACAATACTTCTTTTGTAACCCCATTTTCCAACGAGGTCCTTTCCAGAAATGGTTCCGAAAATAAAGAGAAGAAGTGCGCCAATGTAATAGGCCGAGTAGAAAGCAAAATCAATAAGTTGAGATTGAAATTGGTCTAAGTGAAAGTAATTTTTACAGAACGGAATAAATACACTGTTTCCAGCTGCGATAAATCCCCAGAAAAAAAACACCACAATTAAGGTGTAAAGAGCTGGGTAATTGGTGTTTGTTTGTTGGTTATTCATAAAAAAAATGTCTAACTTTATGATTTAATCGTACAAATAAAGAACTTTTTTTTGATTTCTAAAGTTTTTCGACGGCTGCTAAAACATTTTACTGCTACTTAACGTTATATAATAAACTATAAATAAAAAAAAGTGCTGATTTTCTTTTGAAATTACAATAGTTCTTTTTTTCTTTGTGGCGGTTCTTAAATTTATCTTTCGGGACGCTAGTATAAAATCTCTATAAAAGATTTAGTTACCCAATAAGACATATGAATTTTATGTATTAGCTGAAAGATATATTTCAAAAAAAGTAAAAATCCTTAAAAATCATATTTTAATATTAATGGATATTAATGAATTGAATACGAAGCTCGTGTCTGAATTGCGCGAGATTGCGAAAGTTCTAGGCATTGTTGATGCTGAAAAGCTTAGAAAACAAGAGTTGATTGATCGTATTTCTGAAATAGCCAAAGAGTCTCAACAAGAGCAGCCTCTAGAAGTTGCTGATGTTGATTCGGATAAAGCCAATGCAGAGCGAACAAGAAAAAGAGTACGTACAGTAAAAGCTGCAGAACCTGTAGCAGTAGGTAGAAACAGAGTGGCGGCTGATGATGAGCAAACGAAAATGGAATTTGCCAGCAAACCAGCAGCAGATTCCACTCCCGCAGAACCCATCACTACTCCTTCTCCTGAACCTGCCCTTAAAGCTTCCACTCCAACAGATTTTGATAACGTAATTATTAACGAAGGTGTATTGGAAATTATGGCCGATGGTTATGGTTTCTTAAGGTCTTCAGACTATAATTATTTGACATCTCCGGATGATATCTATGTTTCTCAATCCCAGATCAAGTTATTTGGTTTGAAAACTGGAGATAATGTTAGAGGTTGCATCCGCCCTCCAAAAGAAGGTGAGAAGTATTTTCCTTTAGTAAGAGTTGAGGCCATCAATGGTCAAGACCCTGCTGAAGTAAGAGACCGTGTGCCTTTTGATTACTTGACACCATTGTTCCCAGATGAGAAATTGAATTTGGATTTAGGTCCTAGCAATTACTCCACCAGGATCATGGACTTGTTCACCCCAATTGGTAAAGGACAACGTGGTTTGATCGTTGCACAACCAAAAACAGGTAAGACCAATTTATTGAAAGAGGTTGCCAATGCAATCGCGAAAAACCACCCTGAGGTTTATTTGATCATTTTATTGATCGATGAACGTCCAGAGGAGGTAACAGATATGGCAAGAAGCGTACGTGCAGAAGTTGTTTCATCTACATTTGATGAGCCTGCGGACCGACACGTGAAAATTGCCAACATCGTATTGGAAAAAGCAAAACGTATGGTAGAGTGTGGACATGATGTTGTAATCCTATTGGATTCGATTACCAGGTTAGCACGTGCTTATAATACCGTTGCTCCAGCATCAGGAAAAATCCTTTCCGGTGGTGTGGATGCAAATGCTTTGCATAAACCAAAACGTTTCTTTGGTGCTGCCAGAAATATCGAAAACGGTGGTTCATTGACTATCTTAGCTACAGCATTGACAGAAACAGGTTCAAAAATGGATGAAGTTATCTTTGAAGAATTCAAGGGTACCGGTAATATGGAGCTACAATTAGACCGTAAATTGTCTAACAAACGTATCTTCCCTGCGATCGACCTTACAGCGTCAAGCACAAGACGTGATGACCTATTGGTTGACCGTGATGAATTACAACGTCTATGGGTATTGAGAAACCACCTTGCAGACATGAACTCGCAAGAAGCAATGGAATTTTTGTTGACCCAAATGCGTGGAACTAAATCCAACGGAGAATTTTTAATTAGCATGAATGGCTAAAAAGCCATCATAAATTGATATTTTTAAGCCATCTTTGCGAAAAGGTGGCTTTTTTTTATGAAGAAATACATTCCAAATACGATTACTTCCCTAAACCTCTTTTCAGGTTGCATCGGTACTGTCATGGTCTTGAACCAAGAATATATGTTGGCTTTTTATTGTGTGTTGGCATCGGGTATATTTGACTTTTTTGACGGTATGTCGGCTAGGGCATTGCATGTCAAGTCTTTGATCGGGAAGGAATTAGATTCCCTTGCAGATGTGATCAGTTTTGGATTCTTACCGGGAGCAATAATCTTTACCTTGTTAAAAGATACCAGTTCGAGTGCCTATCTTCCCTACCTAGGATTTATTATTACTGTATTTTCAGCATTGAGATTGGCGAAATTCAATATCGATACCCGACAGAGCACGGATTTCATTGGGGTCAATACACCGATGAATACCTTCTTTATCGTTTCCCTACCTTTTATCTTGGAAGATTATCCGGTCCTAAAGAATACCTGGCTTTTATTGGGCATAGCGATCCTGACCAGTTTGTTATTGGTTTCGGAAATTAAATTGTTTTCGATGAAGCTGAGCAGTTTGAGCTGGGGAGTTAACAAGTACAAATACCTTTTCCTGATCATCAGCGTAATATTATTGGTAATCCTTAAGTTTTTGGCCTTACCAATTGTTTTGCTGTTGTATATTGTCTTCTCAAAAATCCACTTTGCTTCGGAGAAAGAAGTTAGCCAAGTTTAGTCTGATAATCTTGAAGTTCAGACATGGCCAATTGGAAGTCATTTCTGATGGTTTCAAATAGGTCAAGGATGTCCGCCATCGGTCCCTGTCCGCCAGCCTTGTCCTCCAGGTCCTGGAATTTCATCCTTAAAGCCGTGGCGCCTAGATATTGCATGGTGGGTTTGATGTGATGAGCTTTTGACTTGATATCTGCATGATCTTGAGATTCTATTGCGACTTCTAAAGCCTTAAAATCTTCTACCCCTTGACCAAGATACAAAGGGATCATCTGCTTGATAACCTCCGTGTTGTTCATCATGTTCTCTTGGATGGAGTCCGGATTAATAATTAGGTAAGGATTCATGTTAGATTGTTTTTACTTTCAGTTGATCAGTTGATTCTTCAAGCAATTCCTTATTTGATTTCTTAAAAATAGGGTGTAAATAATCTTCAGCAATTTCTACGAGCGGTATCAGCGTAAAGTTTCTTTCTTGGATATATGGATGTGGAACTTGAAGGTCTTCGGTATGAATAATGTCTTCGTTATAGTAGAGGATATCGATATCGATGATCCTGGATCCCCAGCGTTGACCACGGATCCTGCCCAAAAGGATTTCGATCTTCAGGATTTCGTTCAAGACCTTATTGGCGGAAAGTTCAGTCTCCAGCAGGATTACCTGGTTCAAAAATACCGGTTGGTTTTCTACGCCCCAAGCTTCGGATTCATAAATTTTTGATTGCAGTGTGATTTCCCCAATTCTGTCTTCAATTTCAACCTTTGCGTCTTCTAGTTGTTTAATAGGATTACCAATATTTGCCCCTAAAAGTAGGTAAACTTTATTCATGAGTATAATATAGGAATTGTTTTATGATAATCGGAATAATAGCTTAAATTTACGGACACTACTTAAATTAATTATATGAGATCATTTTTTAAATATGTACTTGCGACCATTACAGGAATTATTATCAGTAGTATATTAATGTTTTTTATCCTGATGGGAATCATTGGGATGATGATCAGTTCGGTCGGCAGTAAGACCGAAACTGTAACAGCCAGTAACTCGGTTTTATTGATCGACCTAGCGCATGCCATCACTGAAAAAACAGAAGCAAATCCATTTGAAGGTTTGGATATCCCGGGTTATGCTGGTTCTAAATCCATTGGCTTGAACGATATCGTTTCCAGGATAAAAGCAGCAAAAACAGACAATAATATAAAAGGTATCTATCTGAATGTATCCAGTGTAGGGACTGGTTTTGCCACAATGAAAGCAATTCGTGAGGCATTATTGGATTTTAAGACTTCGGATAAATTTATTGTAGCATACAGTGATGTAATGAGTCAAAAAGGCTATTACTTGAATTCTGTTGCCAATGAAGTTTACTTACATCCACAAGGTAATTTGGACTTCAGGGGCTTGGCTACTTCAGTAATGTTCTATAAAGAGGCTTTGGATAAGTTGGGGATTGATATGCAGGTCCTTAAAGTGGGAACCTATAAAAGTGCAGTGGAGCCCTTTATCCTGAACAGCATGAGTGAGGCCAATAAGGAACAGGTGAATTCGTATTTGAGCAGTATTTATGGTACATTCTTGACTGATATATCGGCTGTAAAGAAGATTTCAACTGATAGCTTAAAGAGTATTGCGAATGGCTATTTGATTCGTGAACCGGAAGATGCAAAGAAATATGGTTTTGTGACTGATTTATTGTACAAGGATCAGGTAATATCAAAGATCAAGGATAAGTTAGGGATTGATACGAAAAAAGATATTCCTGTTGTTTCCTTATTAGATTATAATAATAAAGCTAGTGCTGGTGAGGCTGGTGGCGATCGCATCGCTGTATTGTATGCCTATGGGGAGATTATTGATGGAGAAGGTATCGAAGGGCAGATTGGTGGCGATAAATTGTCAAGGGAACTGAGAGAGTTGAGGTTGGATGATAAGGTAAAGGCGATCGTGATGCGCGTGAATTCCCCGGGAGGTTCAGCATTGGCTTCAGAATCTATCTGGAGAGAGGTTGACCTGACCAAAAAAGTAAAACCTGTCGTGGTTTCAATGGGCGATTATGCGGCATCTGGTGGATATTATATTTCAGCTGCAGCGGATTCTATCTTTGCAGATCCGACTACGCTTACGGGTTCCATCGGAGTATTCGGTTTGATCCCGAGTTTCCAGAAATTGTTCAATGAGAAGTTAGGGATCCATTTCGATGCCGTGAAGACTGCTAAGTTTGCAGACATGGACGTAGATATGGATAGGCCTTTGTCTGAAGAGGAAAAAGGGATTATTCAAGGTGGTGTGAACAAGATCTATCAAGTATTCCTGAAGCGTGTGGCTGATGGTAGAAAGATGCAGGTGGCAGATGTGGACAGTATTGGTCAAGGTCGTGTGTGGACCGGTGAGCAAGCCGTTAAATTGAAATTGGTTGACCGTATAGCTACTTTGGACCAAGCTATTGAAGCTGCTGCGAAGAAAGCAAAAATTGAGAATTATAGAGTTTCGGAGTACCCAAGAGCGAAAGATCCTTTTGCCTCGTTATGGTCTACTTCGAGAGACAAGATAAAAATGTGGATGTTGGAAGATGAGATGGGGGATTATGTAAAGTATTTGTCGGAGCTGAAGAGGATAAGTCAGCAATCTGGCGTACAAGCTAGGATTCCATATTTAGTAGAAATCTATTAATAAAGAGCGCTGATTGAGAAATCAGCGCTTTTTTTGTGTCCGAGTTTGTGGGACGATAGGCTCAGCCAGAAGAGGTTCTTACCATATAGAATTAGAATTATGCTAGAGATTTACAGATTGAAAAGAAAAATGAAAGTTTTTTATATCTTTAAACTCTAAAATCAACCGGAAATAAAAATAAAATGAAAACTATCGACGATTTAAATTTCAACGGAAAGAAAGCTTTAATAAGAGTTGATTTCAATGTTCCTTTAGATGAGAACTTCAACATTACTGATGACAACCGTATTCAAGGTGCGCTGCCTACCATTAAAAAGATCTTAAATGATGGAGGTTCCGTTATCCTAATGTCCCACTTGGGAAGACCAAAGGAAGGACCTACAGATAAATATTCCCTTAAACATATTGTAAAGCATCTATCAGATGTATTAGGTGTGGATGTACAATTTGCAAACGACTGTATTGGTGCTGAAGCTGTTGAAAAAGCAAAAAACCTTCAACCGGGTCAGGTATTGTTGTTAGAGAACTTAAGATTCTACAAAGAAGAAGAAAAAGGAGACCGTGAATTTGCTAAGAAATTGGCTGATTTAGGTGATGTATATGTTAATGATGCGTTCGGTACTGCACATAGGGCCCATGCTTCTACAGCGATTATTGCTGAATTTTTCCCTAATAATAAGTACTTTGGTTACTTGATGGCGAAGGAAATTGAAAACGCCGAAAAAGTATTGAATAAACCTGAGCGTCCATTTACCGCTATTATGGGTGGTGCTAAGGTGTCTGATAAGTTGGAATTGATCGAGGCCTTGTTGGATAAGGTTGATAATTTGATCATTGGCGGGGGTATGGCTTATACCTTTGTAAAAGCGCGTGGTGGTGAAATTGGCCAGTCTTTGGTTGAGCTTGATAAATTGGATTTGGCGAATGAATTAGTGAAAAAAGCGGATGAAAAAGGGGTGAACTTGGTTCTACCTACTGATGCGCAAATTGCTGATCGCTTCGCGAATGATGCTAATGTATATGACGGTCCAAATGATGAAATCCCTGCTGATAAACAAGGTTTAGATATCGGTCCGGATTCTTCAGAGCACTTTAATGATGTTATCATGGCATCCAATACACTTTTATGGAATGGTCCTATGGGTGTATTTGAGATGGATACTTTTGCTAAAGGTACTCGTGCGGTTGCTAATGCCGTAGTTGCTGCAACAGAGCGTGGTGCATTTTCATTGATCGGTGGTGGTGATTCAGCTGCTGCGGTATCTAAATTTGGAATGACTGAGCACGTAAGCTATGTAAGTACCGGTGGTGGTGCATTGTTGGAATATATGGAAGGAAAAACCCTTCCAGGTGTAAAAGCAATTTTAGACTAATATTATCTATAAAATAAAGAAAGGGGAACCATTTGGTTCCCCTTTCTTGTTTTAATAGCTGTAACTCAAACTGAAGCTTGGAACCAGCCGCTGCCTCGCACTGGCCTGGTTGATATAGCTGAGTTTGGCGCCCACACCGAAGTCGGGAAGCACATATTTGAACATATTGAAGTCTGCTGAAAGCCCTATTCCAAAAGAGGTAGGTTCGGCCTTGCTGTCCTGGATGTTCTGGTAGTCTGCAAAGAAATTACCATGGAATCGCTTGATATAAGCCAATTGTCCAATAGCCCAATCTGGATAGGCAATAGGGAATCTGTAGTTCATCAATAAGGTGTTTTCAACCTTAGGAGAGTCGAAATGAGCATAGCCCGATACCATCGGGATATCATAGGTGTCATTGTATCTTCCATCAGTTTTTTGGTAGGAAAGCCTTGCTTGGAAGCCATGGTTTCTAAAGAAGCCCGGGAAATAGAAGTTAGTCCTGATGGCAAATAGTGAACCTTCGAGCGTGTTCTCGAATGGTACATGTCTGTAAAGGACATTGATATTCTGCCCCCATTTAGGGATCAGATCCATCTGGCTTCTTCGGCGGTTTCGGTTGAAATAGACCTGGTAATTGAGTGGAAAAGCAATCTCATAATGAAATCCCCTGAGTGTATTTAAGCTCAAATCATACCTTTTTTGGTAGGATGTACCAAGGTTTAGACCATAACTATAAGTTGTTTTTCCTCTATATATGCTCATTGGAATCTGCATATCTAGGCTATAAACATGTTCCCGGAAGTCAAATTTGGTATATTCATTTTCCGTATTTTGCTTTTTAGCATAGCCGATTTGACCTCTGTTTCTATAGGAAAAATTGAATTTTGGGTAGTATTTCTGATAAGAAATTTCTGCTGAATAGATGCTTTTTTCCATGTCCAGATCATATTCATACCCTAATTTTAGCTGTGAAGTATTGAGCAGATCATTCGCTATCCAGAAGATTCCGGGTCTATAATTATCGAAACTTTCGAAATTATTACTGCTTATGCTCAGGCTATGGAAGTTGAATAGATGGCTTAAACTGTTGTATTTTTCTACCTGATAGGATTGTGATTGATCGGGTGCCGGGTTGCTAAAAAGGCTTGTGATCCTTTGGTCAGTCAGTGCTGAGACCTCAAATTTCGCGGTAATTTCTTGTCCTATGAGCTGTGTTGAATCGAGGTAAGCGGCCTTATATCCGTTGAATTGGTACTCATTATATAGTAGAGAATGGTCGTTTCCAGGGCTAGGAAGAAAGGCGCCAAAGGGAGAATTTGTGATCAAATAGAGCTTATCTTCAGCGCTAGAGTATCTATAAATATTGTCAATTTTTTGAAATTGAGCTTTAAAAACTAAGTCATTTCCTATGAAAATAGGGCGTTGGAATTCTTGGTTTGACCAAGGGAACAGCTCCTTAAACTGCTTGGATTGGAGGTCAATCTCGATGATATTGGTTCCTTTTGGACTGATCGAAATGGCGGCAATCTTGGTTTCCTCAGTGTTCAAACTAGGCTGTTGGATAAGATATCCTTGCGGAAAATCCATGATTTTTGTGGATATCTTTGAAACTCGGTCGATATAGAAGAGGCTGGATAGGTTGTTTTGGTCCACTTGGACTGTATATACCTTTTGGGAATTATCGCTCAATATAGGGCTGTAAAATCGAGAATTCTTTGAAAGGTCCTCTGTTTTTCCAGTCTTGAGGTCAAAAATCCGGATAATATTATAGGTCTGTTTGCCAAATCGAGCATCCTTTCGGAGTTCATCCCAGACCAAATATTGATCGTTTAAATGGAAATATGGCGTGAGTTGGAAGCCGATTTGTGTTAAAGTTTCTTCCTTTTCATCCTTCCTTTTTCGAATTTCTGGGATGATATCTGCTGACTGAGCCAAGGTAAATATTGCCTTTGAAGAGTTGGTTTGTGGAAGGAAATAGTGGGTAGGGTAGCGGTTGTTTTCCTCAAAAATCAAGTTGAAATTTTGGTCGACTTTTGAAGATTCCCATTCCTCTTTGAGTTCAGAAATCGTGGCCTCATAGAGTTTTTTACTGTTCAATTTTGTATACTTTTTCAGGGCTAAATTGAAGTTGAATGGTCGCCTTAAATTAGCCCGCATGTTATCCAAGATTTCTTCCTTAATGCCATATCCAAAATGGTTGGTCAAGTAGCTGTTCATGGTATAGCCAGTGAGGTAGTAAGTAGGGGTCAGGTCACGGAATGAACCTAAGATATTTTTACTGAAAGAGTAGTCTTTTCCGGATAGCAAATTGGTCCGAAGTGGCATGAACCAGGAGCTACTTCGGCCTCGACCACCGTCTGAAAATTGAGTTTCTATAGAGACGGCATCCCCCTCAAAGTACCAAGCTGGGAGGTGAAGACCATATAAAGCGAAGGCTAATTGTTGGAAAAACGGGCCTTGAATTCTACCTGTCAACTTGTCAAATTGGGCTACATGTCTGAGCTCATGTTGGATCAGATTTGGGAGCCATTGGGTATTGTCACTTGCAGGTCCAGGTGTAGAAAAAGCCTCCACTTTTCGGGGAGCAAGCTGGGCATATCCATTCTGTTCGATGTGGTTTTCGTGAAGAATTATTGAAATCTTCTTAGGTTCTCTCTTTAAATCTTGACTGGAGAAATTAATCATGCTGTCGATTTGCTGGGAGAGGAGCAGGGCAGATTTCTCAAACTCCATAGGGAATATGAGTTGGAATTTTTTGCTATTTATCTGTCTCCATTTAACCTTAGTAGAGGCTTGTTCGTTGTCGATTATTTGAGAATTTGCATGATGTGTACTTAAACTTACTATAAGTATGGTTAATATACTGATAAATAGATTTTTATTCACGTTAAAATATGGGGAAAATAGCATATGCTAAATATATTAGTAGAGAATTGCTGTTTTAGTTAAACTAATGGTTTTAAATAAAATTGTAAAGGATTGATAAATAGTATTTAATGTGTTTTTTAATTCTTTCATAATTTACACTGTTTTATGTGTATTTGTGTATGTAAATCACTTGTTTGTGATTAAAAATTCAGTTAACTTTTTGCATTGTAAATGTAGGTTAATTTGTTAATAAATTCAAATGTTTGACGTTTACAAAGGAGTTTTGAAAATGTTTAAGGACTTGATCAATGAATGGATTTTTGAACTCGAAAATTTTTGGTAGAATTTGCTGCCTAATAAATGGAGGTTTCGACCGGATTTATTTTTAGGAATTTTTGGGTTGGTATTTTTCAGGATTTTCTAGCGCATAGATTTGAAGGTGTTTTTCTTTCTTTAAATTCATGCTATAAGGCTATAATTTAATAGTGACATAATGACATGTTTCTGTTTGGATAATGGGTAAAGGTCCTGTTGTATTTGGGGGTCAGATTTATTGATTAAAAATTAATTATATTATTATGCCAAAAAAAACGACTTTTGCACAAACGATTTTTGGACCAATGTAGGATTGTAAAATAAAGGAGGCGTATGGAAGAATTAGCAATGCTTGTAGCACATGTTGAGCAATTGATTGAACGTGGAGATCATACTGAGCTTGCGGATTATTTGAACGAACTAAATATTTCGGATGTTGAAGAATTGATCGATGAACTTCCCGAATACGGTCCCTTATTTTTAGAAACTTTAAGTCTTAAAAGAGCGGTGAATGTATTCCGTATTTTAGACTTCCCCACCCAAGAAAGAATTCTCAAAAAATTACCGGCTTCCAAGATCCGTGAGCTCCTTAACGAGATGCCTCCGGATGACCGTACTTCCTTCTTCTCGGAACTGAAAGGTGATGTCGTAAAAAGGCTCATTATTCTGTTGACACCGGAGGAGCGAAAGGAAGCATTGTCCTTGCTTGGATATCCTGAAGATTCAGTGGGTCGTCTGATGACTCCTGACTATATCACGGTCAAGGAACATTGGACCATGCCACGCGTGTTGGATCACATCCGTCGATACGGTTCGGCTTCTGAAACGATCGATGTCTTGTATGTCATCGACTCTGATGGAAAGCTGATCGATGACGTTCGGATCAAGGACATCCTTGTGGCGGAACCAGATAAGGTGATCGGTGACTTGATCGACAATCGACTGATCTCTTTGCATGCCGATGACCCACAAGAGGAAGCAGTAACCATTTTCCGGATGAACAATCGCGTAGCTCTTCCTGTAGTTGATGAACAGGATATCATGTTGGGTATTGTGACGATCGATGACATCTTATGGGTGGCCAACGAAGAGTACACCGAAGACATGCAACGTATCGGGGGTACCGAGGCTTTGGATGAGCCCTATTTGGATGTTTCGATCTTTCACTTGGTGAAGAAAAGGGCAGGATGGCTTATCGTGTTGTTTTTAGGCCAGCTGTTGACTTTTAATGTGCTTCAGCACTATGAGGCTAAGTTCACCACTGTTCTTGTCTTGTTGATGCCTGTAATCATGTCTAGCGGGGGTAACTCCGGTTCTCAAGCATCCACCCTGATCATTCAGGCGATGGCTATGGGTGAAGTCACCCTTCGGGACTGGTGGATGGTCATGAAGCGCGAGATACTTTCGGGATTGCTCCTTGGGGTAATCTTAGGGGTGTTAGGTTTCTTAAGAATTGGGGTCGAGGAAGTATTCAAGGATACTTATGGTGATGCATGGTACCTGTATGGTGCTGCTATCGGAAGTTCCTTAGTCGGCGTGGTCCTTTGGGGATCTTTGGTGGGAGCGATGTTGCCATTTATCCTGCGTAGGTTTGGAGCGGATCCAGCGAGTTCATCAGCTCCCTTTGTATCGACGATTGTCGATGTGACGGGTTTGGTGATCTACTTTAGCTTCGCGACCTATATCCTGCGAGATGTTCTGTTTAATTAATTCTAATTGGTTTTGAATAACTTGCGATAAATCGCCAAAAAATATTTGCACTTGTCGGAGAAACTTCCGATAATTGCATCACCGAAAACGAAAGGGACGGTTTAAACTCCTGAATAGCTCAGTTGGTTAGAGCATCTGACTGTTAATCAGAGGGTCGCTGGTTCGAGCCCAGCTTCAGGAGCCGGAAACAAAAAAAGATCTGCAAAATTTTTGCAGATCTTTTTTTGTTTAGTATTGAGATGTGAGATATGAGATTTGAGAAATTGGAAAGAATTTCATGTACACGTTTAATGTTTAAAATATTAAGATGCGAGATTTGAGGGTATTTCTACTATCTCAATACTCATGTCTCAATACTCATATCTCCTTAAAGAATTTCATATTCACCTTTAATGTTTAAAATATTAAGATGCGAGATTTGAGAGGTATTTCTACTATCTCAATACTCACATCTCAATTCTCAAATCTCCTTAAACCTTGTAATACTCCTCCCATCCTTTTGCTGGTGGTGGTCCGTAAAGCATTTCATTGGCGAAGCGGTCATTAGTGATCTGTTTGGTTTTGGGGTCGAACTCAATTCTGTTATTCATTTTTTGGGTGATGACCCCAAGGCAGAATACTTGGCTGAGTGGTCCGGCGATTTCAAAGGATGATCTGGTCTTTTCTGATCCTTTGCAGGCATTCAGGAAATTGGCGAAGTGGTTGGACGGGCTTGCTGGAACTTCAGGAAGTTTGGAAGCCATGTCCTTCGCTTTGGTTTCCGGAATGATGGATAAGGTGCTGGCGTGGGAACCTCCTTTGAAAATTAAATCTTTGGAATAGATGATTTTTCCAGGATTTAGTTTTGCGGGTTCTATTTTCCCCGTGCTTGGCGGTGGGATGTTGGGATCCAATCCAGAGACGCCATATCCTTCTGGGATCTGAGGAAGGTTTGTAAGTCCGTCATACCAGTTGATATCTACTGCAGGCATATTCTTTCTTTTTGGGAAATGGAAGTTCAGCGTAGAAGACATTGGGAAGAAATACGAGTTGTGTCCTTCCAAAGATTTTGCTTCGACAACTGTTGGCAAGCCTAGTTCTAGGAATTCATGGGCAGTATCTAGGATATGAGCTCCCCAATCGCCTAAAGCTCCCATTCCAAAGTCAAACCAACAGCGCCATTGTCCATTGACAAAGTCTTTGTTGTAATGATGGCCTAAGGTCTGCATTTGCCAGATTTCCCAATCTAGGGTCTCCGGTATCCTCTCAGGATAGGGAAAGCCTGTAGGGTTGGGATCCCAGCCGTGCCATCTCCTAGGGCTGTTCATGTGCGCATCGATTCGTGTGACATCTTTGATGATGCCAGCATCTTTCCATGCCTTGAACTGGAAGTAATTTGCCTCGGAGTGACCTTGGTTACCCATTTGGGTGGCTAGCTTAGGGTTTTTCTTGGCTTTTTGCATCATGAGCTCCACTTCGTTGAAGGTCCTTGCCATGGGTTTTTCCACATAGACATGCTTTCCTTGGTCGAGAGCCTGCATGGTAATGGCAAAATGGGCAAAGTCAGGCGTACCGATGGCAACAGCATCAAACTGGTTGCCCATCTCATCAAACATTTTCCGGAAATCTTGGTATCGTGGCGCATTGGGGAACATCTTGATGATTTCCTGGGTTTGTTTTGCACCCATGTCCACATCACAAAGCGCGACAATATTGCATTGTCCGGTCTTGTAAAGTTCCTTAATGATCTCGTTGGCTCTATTTCCTATTCCTACGCAGGCCAGATTAACTCTTTCATTGGGGCTAGCGAGCTTTACTTTGCCCAGAACGCTGTTGGAAAGCAAGACAGCACCGCCTGCCATAATGGATTTGCTAATAAAGCTCCTGCGTGATAAATAATGGTTCATATTTATTGACAGCTTATGGTTATTTAGTTTTGTTGATTTTAATCGATCGGAATGAAACTTCATCGCCATGGTCCTGAAGAAGGATGTGTCCTTCAGAAGCTTCCCCGAACTTATCCCAGTCCTTGTATTTGCTGATAGCCACCAAATCCTTGAACTCCTTTGATCCCCGTACATAGGATAATACTTTGACCCCGTTTAGGTAGTAGGTGACTTGGTTGTCCTTGTCTACCACTACGCGTCCGCGGTTCCATTCGCCTATAGGTCTTGTGGCACCACGGCCTTTGTCGGATGTAATAAGATCATAAAGAGAGGCGATGGTACGATTTCCATCTCTTCCTAATTTTGCATCAGGATGCTTGGCATCATCGAGAATCTGGTATTCTAGTCCGATTGCAGACCCCGAAGTTTTCTCGGCAAGGGTGACAAAGTATTTTACACCGCTATTTGCGCCAGGTGTTAGTTTAAATTCAAAGGAAAGGTCAAATACACTGTATTTATCTTTTGTGATGATATCGCCACCATTCGTTGACTCACCACCATCGGACTTTTGGACTTTTATGATTCCGTCCTTGATGGCCCAACCTTTTTCTGGGAAACTTTCGCCTTTTACACTTCTCCATCCATCGGAGTTCTTGCCATTGAATAGAAGTGTCGTGCCGTTCTTTTGCTCCGTAGGACTTAATGAATTGGGAGTCAGATTCACGATATATTGGCCATTGGGATAGGGGCTAGGTTTCAGGTTTTCGGTTTTGATTTTAATGTTTTTAAAATAAACCTTTTTTCCGTCCAATTCAGCAGGGATGCTGTGGACTTGCAAACCAATAAACCCAGAAGCATCAACGGTATCCACAACATAAGCTGCAGGAACCCCATTTACCCAAGAACGTAGTTCATTGCCGATGGCTTCAATCCGGATATGGTTGAATTCATCTTTTTTGTAAGCTGACTTTGAAGGCTCGTTTAAATCTAATGGATAGATCCAGCCCCTTCTGCCTTCATCATAGACACCGCCTGCCCAAGCACGTGCGGAAGGATCGATTTCGATCTGACGACCATATACTCTTCCTTTTCCGTTATTGGCATTGGGGTCTATATGGCTTCGGGTTTGAATCCCTGAATTGGTCTTGTCACCTTCGAGTTTGATGTCGAGTTCAAGGATAAAGTCGCCAAACTCTTTTTCCGTGATCAGGAAGGAGTTGGGAGTACCTTTCGTCATTCTTCCGACAATGGCTCCGTCTTCAACGGTATATGGGGCAGCTCCACCTGCGGATTTCCAACCGGCTAGGGTTTTGCCGTCAAACAGAGGTTTGAATCCTTTGTTGTCCGCGGATTGCGCATATCCTTGGGCGGATAATAATAGGGCAAGCCCTAGTGAGGAGATGGATTTGATTATTGTTCTTCTTTTCATTGATTGATTATTAATGGTATTCAACATATAGATTTTTCTTATTCTGCTTTTGGTCCTAATACTGTTCCTTCATCAGGTACGATGAGCGGTTTTTCATTTCTTTCGGCACCCGGATACCCAATGTTTTGGTTGATGATCCCTTTTAAGTTTGTATTGATTGCACTAGCAGGGACTGGCCAAAGGATATGGTGGACTGAAATTTTGTATTCTGCCCATTTTTGTTTCACTCCTTTGTTGTAGAAATTGCTTTTTGAAACCACGCGATCATACCAGAAGTTGACTCCAGTTTGCTTGATATTGGAATTAGTGCCACCAGGTCCACTGATGTTTTCTAAGTTGTAAACTCGTCCTCCAAAAATTTCACAAGGTTTTCGGGTTTTCGCGTAGGTGTATGATATCCTCACCAATTCAAGATGTCTGTTTTCTTCATAATACAACTCTCTTGCACGTTCGTCCAAGATTTCACCGATATTCACCTCGCCAGCTTGGAGTGGAGTAGCCCCAGCTCTTGTTCTTACTTCATTCAGTGCAGTTGCAGCCATTCCAGGTTGGTTTTTCCAGTAATATGATTCAGCTAAAAGTAGATAAACTTCTGCAGAGCGATATACATACCATGGGGTTTCACCGCCAGTCCATGTAGAGCTCAATGGATCTGGTACAAAAACCTTGTAATGTGGCCAAGAGAACCAAAGACGAATAGTGTCTTCAGGACTCATGCTAGGACTTTTGACGAAGTTCTTTCCATACCATTGGCTGCCTTTAGCTTTGAGGTCAGGACTGTTGTATTTCAGATCTTCCATACGCTTCCAACTGTTCATGTTATGGATTCCGCGAAGGTCATTCTTTTCTTTATCCGCCCTCCAAATTGAATTACTGAAATACCAAGTAGGCCTCAACCTGCCAATTCCTCTACCATAAGATTTATTAAGATCCATGGAGGGGTCTGTTTCACCGGGTGCAAGGTTGATATTGGTTCCCGTTTGTCCATCTGGAGTTTTGATGTTCCCGTTGTTCCAAAAAGGTACGGCATTACGCATGGTTTCAATTTTTGCCGATCCTTCAGCTTCTGGATAGGCGACCACATACATTAAACCTTCTGTATTGCTCATGTCTAGTTTTGCTTCTACGCTGTGCAAGTCAAACATCAAATTTGTATTTGGTCGGTTTTGGTTTACTGTAAACCTGTTTCTCATTAAGGGGTGTTTGGCGACTACTTCATTTCCAACCTTGATAGCAAGGTCAAAATCTTCCAAAGCCATGGCTACTTTCATCAAAAGAATACCACAGGCAGCTTTTGATGTCCTTCCACGGTCAACTATTTCAGGGACCCATTGATACGCGAATTCCAAGTCTTTTTTCAATCTCTTCAAAATACTCCATCTGTCATAAGAGTAGAAATCGTATTTCGGTTCATTGATTTCCCAATCTAGAAAAGGAACATCTCCAAATTGATGGACTAATTTATAATAGCGGTAAGCACGTTGGAAATAGGCAGCTCCGAGGATAGCGTTCTTTTCTGCATCATCCTTGAAAGTTGCATTGTCGATTCTAGAAATTACCGTATTTGCATATTTGATTCCCTTATAGGATTCATACCAATACCAGCCAACACGCGTATTGTTTTCATGGTTGAGTTGTGCATCTGGAAGGAGCGCAATGTCCATGTTCATCTGCGGGCCTGCTTTATCTGTTGTTCCCTCCACAGCAACATCAGATTGGATGATTTCTGTAAGGATCGGGGCACCATCACCGAAGAATTCATGGCGCATATTCCGCTCACAAGCCGTTAATGCAGAGTATAGGCCTTCAGGAGTGGAAAGGGCAACTTCAGGTGCATAGAAGGATAGCGGTTGAGGTTTTAGCCAATCTTTGCTACAACTTTCCATCAAGGTGATAGAAGCAGTACCGAATAAGCCGATATATAAAAGTTTTTTATAAGTTTTCATGGTCAATAGGTTATAGTGAGAAATTAAGGCTTAGGTTGTAAGTTCTAGGGACAGGGAATCCTTCGGGATCTCCAAATTCCCAATGTGGAGCCCACATGGCTGCATTCCTTACAGAGGCTGAAATCCTTAGGTTACGGATGCTTGCTTTCTCCAAGATGTTGGATGGCACCAAATAAGAAAGGGAAATGTTCTCTAACCTTACAAAGGATTTGTTGATGTAATTTGTTCCGATGTTCTTTGAACCAATTCTCGCATAGTCATCGATCGGGTTTTCTGCTGTCCAACGCGGCATAACATAATCGGTCGTACGGTCAGCGAAGTTGCTGTTATTTGCTGCACGATTAAATCCGTCAGTTTGACCCCAGTTGGAGTAAATGAATACAGATAGGTTGAAGTTTTTATAATTGAAGTCATTCCTCCAAGACCAACGGAAGCGTGGTGTTTTGTATCTTTGGAAGATACGGTCGGCATCAGTCATCACGCCATCGCCATTTTGGTCTAAGTATTTGAAGTCGCCGGGTTGCAATCCGAATTTGTCGGCTTCATCCACTTCATTTTGTTGCCAGACTCCTAGTCTTTCATAATCCCAAATTCTGTCTGGATCTTGGCCAATGAACCATCTGTTTTTAATGTCATCTGCTTCCTTTTGTCCAATAACATTTCCTGCATCGTCCTTAATGTCTACCATATCCCCATATAGGGTTACTATTTTTCTGCGGTTGAGCATGAAAATGAAATTAGAGGACCAGTTGAAGGTTTCTTTTTGAATGATATTTCCAGTTAAGCTTACATCGATACCATGGCTTTTCAGTTCACCTAAATTGGCTGCTACGCTACTGAATCCGATGATTTCAGGTAATTCGCGATCTACTAAAAGATCATGGGTTGTTGCGGTGTATAGGTCAATAGCTCCGGATAAACGGTTTTTGAACATCGCGAAGTCTAAACCTAGGTTATAAGAGGCTTTATTTTCCCATTTTAAGCCAAGGTTGGCCATTCGGTTTACATATAGTTGGGAGCCTAGGTAAATATTTCCTTTTGAATCGATGTAAGGATGTAAGCCTGAGGTCATATCCGAAAGCGCATCATATTGCGGGATATCACGGTTACCATTTCTACCCCAGGTCAATCTTAGTTTTCCGTAATCTAACCATGATTTTGTTCCCTCCATGAATTTCTCATTCGTGAAGTTCCATGCAAATGCCAATGCTGGAAAGGTTGCCCTTGGGTTTTGGGATCCAAATGCGGAATAACCATCACGACGTACGGAAGCCGTGAAAAGATAGGTATCCTTGAAAGAGTAGAATAAACGGCCCATGAGAGCATCTCCGGTGCGGTAGGTGTCATCACTTTCATTGAGGGGCACTGTTCCTGCTTGGATTCTGTGCCAACCTAAGATATCGCTAGGGACAAAGTTGGATGCTGTAGCTTTAGTTCTCCAGTACTGTCCTTTTTCAGCATTTTGCAAGAGAGTAACTTCGAAATTGTGGTCTCCAAATGCTTTTTTCCAACGAAGGACATTATCTATTTGCCAATTATAAGTTCTAAAAAAGGAACGTTCAGCAGTTCCACCCTTGGCTGCCCACTCTGGATTTAAAGAAGAATCATGGTTATAGTATTCTCTCCAGATAAATGATGGAGTGAAGTTGGATTGTATTTCAAATCCATAAGGCAAGGTAATCACACCATATAAAGTTGCATTTAAGGTGTTGTAGCGATCCACACGGTCTCTGAACATATTGTCAAAGAATGGATTGACTGGTGTAACATCGCCAGTCGGTAATCTTTGGTACAGGCTATTAGGATCACCAATATTATCAGAACCATAAGGCGGGATAATTGCTGATTGTCCCCAATCCGCTTGAAGGAAACCTTCGTTTCTAGCGGCGAAATTCGCATTGGTTCCTACTTTCAGGAAATTAGTGATCTTGGACTCGAGGTTAATTCTTGTTCTAAAGTTCTTGAATCTATTTCCTACGATAAACCCTTCTCGATCTACATGGTTTAGGGAGAAATAGTAGTTTAGGTTGTCTGTTTTATTGGAAATACTGGCAGTATAATCTTGTTGGATTCCTTTGTGAAAAACAAGGTCTTGCCAGTTTGTTTCTTTTCCGATCAGATAGTTTTCAATCTCAGGGGATCTCATTTCTAGCCTAGCCAACCAGGAACGGATTAATTGTTCTTCAGTTACGGTCGTTGCAGGATCTTTTTGATCGTAGTTGTACCAAGCCAATTGGTCTACATTCGATAATTTTCGTGGATCTACAAACATTTCAGGGTATTTGTCGTGGTAATCTTGAGCTCTCTTGCCCATTTCGTAGTCATAGCGATAAGCCAGGAATTCCTGTCCGTTCATGACTTTAGGCATATAGGAGTTTTCCACGAAGCCAAAATTGCCATTTAGGGTAATAGTTGGCTTTCCTGAAGCTCCACGTTTTGTTGTGATCAAAACAACCCCATTTGCCGCCCTGGCTCCATAGACAGCAGTAGCACTGGCATCTTTAAGGATATCAATGGAAGCAATATCATTTGGGTTGATGTCGGCGAAGGTTCCATCAAAGATGACCCCATCCACAACGTTTAGTGGGCTGGCGCCAGCCTTTAGAGTTCCTCTTCCTCTGACCAAAAGATCAGCATCGCCCTTGGCTGTATTTCCTTGACTGATTACAATACCTGCGGCATTCCCTCTTAAAAGATCTTGAACCGATCTTGGCGCTTCTTTTTCAAGCTTCTCGGCTTGTACAGAAGCTACAGCCCCTGTTAGGTCTTTTCGTTTTTGAGTGCCATAACCTACCACCACGACTTCATCAAGATCTTCGGCTTTAGGTTGCAGGGTAATTTGAAGGTCTTGGCTGTTGATGTTGACGGTTTGGCTGTTGAAACCTGTGTGGGTAATGGTCAAGGTTCCTCTGTTGCCGTCTGTTAATTCAAGCTCGAATTTTCCGTCCCCATCTGAAAGGGTTCCATTTTTAGTCCCTGACTGCATGATGCTGGCCCCTTCAACAGGCATTCCATCGGTTGATTTTACAGTCCCTCGTATGAGGTTTTGGTTTTGTTGAGAAAAACAGGGAGCTGCCGAGAGCAGAATCATCCCAAAAGAGAATAGGATGAGTAAAACGTACTGTTTTGTCATAATTTAAAGAGTTTAAGGTTTACATTGCATTTTCACCTTCAAAAGCTGTTTAGATAGGCCTTCGAAGCGGTAAATGTTGTTAGATAATGATTGATGTATTCTGGTTTATAACACAATTATAACCAATAAATTACCTGAGATTGCTAAACCGATATATCTTTATTTACGAAAACGTTATAGTTGAAAAGTGCTAATGTTTTGGATGGTTTGTTGTTGGTTATCAGTGTTTTGACGGATTGTTTGCCTGCTTTGTTGACCATCTCAAAAAATCAGGGGATTTCAGGAATTCACAATTGGGTGCCTCTCTTATTCTAAAAATAATTATATTGTGGAATCAACTTACCCATTATAAACAATTTATGCTATTACTAGGGATTGACTTAGGGACTTCTTTTATTAAAGTTTCTGTGTTGGATGCACAGACTGGGAAACGAATAGTTTCTGCCCAATATCCGGAAACCGAATCTGAAATCATATCGCAACAAAAGGGTTGGGCTGAACAAGATCCCGATCTTTGGTGGCAGAATACCAAGAAAGCCATATTGAAAGCCAATAGAAGCGGACAGTATGACCCTAAAGACATTGCTGCAATTGGAATTGCCTATCAGATGCATGGTCTGGTTGTGGTCGATAAGGAACAAAATGTTCTCCGCAATTCCATTATTTGGTGTGATAGTCGGGCAGTGGAAATTGGAAATGAAGCTTTTCAATCGTTAGAACCCCAAGGATTTCTAAAATCTCACCTTAATTCTCCTGGTAATTTTACAGCGTCTAAGCTCTCTTGGGTTAAGAACAATGAACCTGCTCTGTACGAAAAGGTGCATAAGTTCATGCTTCCGGGCGACTTTCTTTGTATGTGCTTGACCAAGCAGATCAATTCTAATCCGAGTTCTATTTCTGAAGGGATATTATGGGATTTTGAAAAAGATGCCTTATCGGATACCTTGTTGGATTATTATGGAATTGACCAAGCTTTAGTTCCTGATGTGCAGCCTATTTTTTCGAATTACGGTTCTATCGATAAAGGGGTTGCCGCAGAATTAGGGCTCTCTGAAAAGGCTATTGTGAGTTATAAAGCGGGCGATCAGCCCAACAATGCACTCTCCTTAGGGGTGATTGATGCTGGCGAAGTAGCAGCTACGGCTGGGACCTCGGGTGTGATCTATGCAGTAGCCGACCATTTGATATTTGATAAACAATCGAGGGTAAATAGCTTTGCCCATGTCAACCATAGTAAAGACCAAAGTAATATTGGCGTACTGTTGTGCATTAATGGGACCGGAATACAGAATAGCTGGATTAAAAAATTGACTGCCCAGGGTCTAGATTACGATCAGATTAACCAAAAGGCAGCCGATATAGCTATTGGTTCTGAAGGCATCGTTGTTTTGCCATTTGGTAATGGCGCTGAGCGGATGCTGAACAATAAAACCGTTAATGGACATATTGAAAACCTTGATTTTGTGAGGCATGATGCGGCGCATATCTGGCGAGCAGTCCAAGAAGGCATTGCCCATTCTTTTCGATATGGACTGGATATCATTAAGGAAAATGAAATCCATCCAACGGTCATCAAAGCCGGTTATGCCAATATGTTCTTGAGTCCCGTGTTTCAGCAGTCCTTTGCAGGAGTGACCAATGTACCTGTCGAGCTGTATGAGAATGATGGCAGTGTGGGAGCGGCTTTGGGTGCAGGGATTGGTGCTCAGGTTTATAAAGATAAAAAAGAGGCATTCTCAGGTTTGAAAAAGATAAAGACCATCGAGCCTCAGGATAAGGAAACCTATAATGAGCTCTATGCGAATTGGAAGGAAAGTTTACAACAGAAATTATAATCAACTATAAATATGAAAGTTTTAATTGGAGAAAAAGAGTATTTTAAGAACATCGGGCAAATCAAATACGAAGGTTTAGATTCCGATAATCCATTGGCATTTCGTTGGTATGACGCAAAAAAGGTCATTGGGGGAAAGACGATGGAAGAGCATTTTAAATTTGCATGTGCCTACTGGCACTCATTCAATGGAAATGGAGCGGATCCTTTTGGTGGGCAGACCCACTTCTTTCCTTGGGATGAGAAATCAAAGGCACTTGACCGTGCAAAAGATAAGATGGATGCAGCTTTTGAGTTCATGACGAAATTGCAATTGCCGTATTATTGTTTCCATGATGTCGATCTAGTAGATTATGGAAATGACGTCAATGAGAATGACTCGAATCTGGCAGCTATTGCAGAATACGCCAAAGAGAAACAAAAAGAAAGCGGAATTAAGTTGCTGTGGGGTACTGCTAACCTTTTCAGCCATCATCGTTATATGAATGGTGCTTCAACCAACCCTGATTTCCATGTATTGGCACATGCAGGAGCACAAGTGAAAGCAGCTTTGGACGCTACGATTGCGTTGAAAGGTGAGAACTATGTGTTCTGGGGTGGTAGAGAAGGATATATGTCCTTATTGAATACCAACATGAAGCGCGAACAGGAGCATTTGGCAAAATTCTTACACATGTCAAAGGATTACGCGCGCAAGAACGGTTTCAAAGGAACATTCTTTATTGAACCAAAACCATGTGAGCCAACAAAGCACCAATATGATTATGACTCGGCAACTGTGATCAGTTTCTTAAGGCAATATGATCTATTGGAAGATTTTAAATTGAATATTGAAGTAAACCATGCCACATTAGCTGGCCATACCTTCCAACATGAACTACAAGTAGCTGCAGATGCAGGTATGTTAGGTTCAATCGATGCTAACCGTGGAGATTATCAAAATGGATGGGATACCGACCAATTCCCAAATGACCTTAATGAATTGACAGAAGCTATGTTGATTATTTTGGAAGCAGGAGGCTTGCAAGGGGGAGGTGTGAACTTTGATGCTAAGATCAGAAGGAATTCAACTGACCCAGAAGATTTGTTCTATGCTCATATCGGCGGTATGGATGCGTTTGCGAGAGCCTTGGTTACTGCAGATAACATCCTTCAGAAATCTGATTACAAGAAAATCCGAAAAGATCGTTATGCAAGTTTTGATAAAGGAAAAGGAGCAGAGTACGAGCAAGGGAAACTGACTTTGGAAGATTTGAGAACCTATGCAGTTGAGAACGGAGAACCTGAAATGAGAAGTGGAAAACAGGAATTCTTAGAGAATTTAGTCAATCGTTATATTTAGTCGATCGAATTGATAAGATAATTTTCATTGGATATGAGTGGATTACGTGTTTAAAGGCTTTTTTTGATAAATATTTCAAATTTTTGTTTGTGTATTAATTATTAAAAACCTATTTTTGTACCACTTTGAAGATGAGGGCAACCTTATCAATTCGAATTCCTGAATAGCTCAGTTGGTTAGAGCATCTGACTGTTAATCAGAGGGTCGCTGGTTCGAGCCCAGCTTCAGGAGCAAAAATAAAACAGCCGGCCAATCGCCGGCATTTTTTTTATAACATAATTTATATCCATGAGTTTAGTAATCGTTGGAACAGTTGCTTTCGATGCCATTGAAACCCCATTTGGCAAAACCGATAAAATCGTTGGTGGAGCAGCTACATTTGCTGGATTAGCAGCATCTTATCTATTCCCAGATGTTAAATTAATTTCTGTTATTGGAGAAGACTTTGGAGATGATAACTTAAACATCATCAAGTCAAGAGGAATCAATGTGGAAGGCGTAGAAGTGATCCCTGGAGGGAAATCTTTCTTTTGGTCCGGAAAATACCATAATGATATGAACAGCCGTGATACCTTGATCACCGAGTTGAACGTATTGGCAGATTTTGACCCGAAGATTCCTGCATCCTACCAAGATTGTGAGTATTTATTGTTGGGTAACTTGACTCCAGCAGTACAGATGGCTACCTTGAACCGTTTGGAAAATAAACCAAAGCTGGTTGTTTTGGATACCATGAACTTCTGGATGGACGTAGCATTGGATGAATTGAAAGAGGTGTTGAAGAAAGTTGATGTCTTGACGATCAACGATGCTGAAGCAAGACAATTGTCTGGTGAATACTCTTTGGTTAAAGCTGCTGAGAAAATCCTTCAAATGGGACCTCAATACCTCATCATCAAAAAAGGAGAGCACGGAGCATTGTTGTTTGGAGAAGGTCAGGTCTTTTCAGCACCAGCATTGCCATTAGCCGATGTATTTGATCCAACAGGTGCAGGAGATTCATTTGCAGGTGGTTTTATTGGATATTTAGCAAAGCTACAGTCCATTAATTTTGCCAACATGAAGAATGCGATTATTTTCGGATCTGCTTTAGCTTCTTTTTGTGTAGAGAAATTTGGAACGGAAAGATTACAGAATCTAAGCAATGAAGAAATATCGAACCGTATACAAGAGTTTGTGAAACTTTCAAAATTCGAGATAAGCGAATAAGCTTATCTCGAATTTCTTTAAGCTCCCTTTGCGACATTTAAAATTGTACAAGGGGTCTACGGCTTAATTTGAATAAACCTTTAATAATATTTTTTCGGATGTTTTAAAGAGATTAATTCTCTTTGAATTTATATGCAGTAAGTGTCTTTTTCATTGACTTCCTTGCTACATGTATCCTTGTTTTTACTGTTCCTATTGGAATCTGCAGATGGTCAGATATTTCATGGTATTTATAACCTTCAAAATACATGGTGAACGGGATGTAATATTCATCGGATAATTTGGATAGCGCATAGTTGATATCCTCCATGATGAACTTGTTTTCACCATTGTTTTTTGCTGCAGAAACAACAAGGTTAATTTGTGAGATTTCTTCTTCCTTCGTGATAAAGGAATTGGTTTTTACGACGCGACGGTAATTATTGATAAAGGTGTTCTTCATAATGGTATAAAGCCAACCTTTCAAATTGGTTCCGTCCCTGAAGTTCTTAAAGTACGTGACTGCCTTGAGTAAGGTGTCTTGTACTAAGTCGTTAGCATCTTCGTGATCACGGGTGAAGTTTCTGGCGTAACTTCGAAGTGATTCTGAATGCTTAACAACTAGTGAGTTAAATTCGATCTTGTTCATACAATTAGCGATTATAGTATAGTTAAATGATGCGATGTTTCCAGGCAAGTGCCTGATTTAAGCTGAACAACCGAAAAAATTATTAAGCCATAATATTTCTACGGTACACTATACAATTCTTGTGCAGTAAATTAATAAAATTGTGGATATCGATATTTTAGCAGAAGGAATTTTCGCGACACGAAAGTGGAATAAAAACGTGTAACGGCTTTTATTGTATTATAATCGATGATTATTGTTTTATAATAAAAAAAATATCGGAGTCAAGAAAATGTGGAAAACTTTTATAGTATGTTGACTTCCCTTTCCAAAACAACAGCAAACTGTGTATTCACATCGTCCACAATAGTAGACGATACTTCAAATATTTCATTACCAGTTGCTTTTCCAATGTTTGTGAGAACCAAAGCTTGATTTTTCCACACAGCCACCTGGCCAACCGTTTTTCCTTTCCATCCACACTGTTCAATCAGCCAGCCAGCCGCCAGCTTTTCATGGTCTTGGTCCATGGTATAATGTACGATTTGGGGAAATTGTTTTTGAAGTTCTAAAAACTGCGATTTTGGGATAATTGGGTTCTTGAAAAAGCTGCCAGCATTGCCAATAGTTGATGGATCTGGAAGCTTTTCTACGCGTATATAAGATACCACCTCAGCTACATCTTTGATGCTTGGGTTGCTGATGCCTCTCTTTTCCAATTCGCTTTCAATGGCGCCGTAGCTCGTGTTGATCTTGCCAAATAGTTCAAGCTTGTAAGTAACACTGCAGATGATGAATCTGCCCTTATATTCCCTCTTGAAAATACTGTCCCGATATGAGAATTGACAATCTTGGTTGTTGAAGGTGATAAATTCACCAGTTTTGCAATCAAATGCTCGGCAAGAATAAAAGATATGCATCAGTTCCTGACCATAAGCACCTATGTTCTGGATAGGTGATGCACCAACCGTTCCAGGGATCAGTGCCATGTTCTCCAAACCAGGGAAATCATGCTCGATACAGTACCATACCAGTTCATTCCACACTTCTCCACCGGCTGCAGTGACGAATACATTATTGCCTTCAATAAAGTGCTGTATCCCTTTATTAGCTACATGGACGATCAAACCCGGATAATCTTTGGTGAATAGAACATTGCTTCCACCACCTAAGATGAAAAATTCATTTTCGAATGCTCCTGCAGAAAATAAGTCTTTTAAAACCTGCTCATCTTCTACCTGAATATATTGATTTGCTATGGCCTCAATACCGAAAGTATTCAGGTTTTTTAGGGATTTATTCTCTTGAGTAGCGTTTTTCATTTTTTTGACCGAATCCTTTAAAAGTTCGAAAAATTAATCTATCTTAGTTTACAAGGCTGTAAAGATAGGTAAACGGCAAATTATAAACTAATTTTATTGTGTATGGCAAAAAATGCAGATGCGAAAAGGGTGAAGATATTGGAGGCGGCAAAGCGTAGGTTTGCACATTATGGATTAGCCAAAACTACCATGGCGGAGATTGCCCAGGACCTGTCATTTTCTAAAGCATTACTTTACTATTACTTTCCTGATAAAAATAGATTATACGCCGCTGTATTTGAAATGGCTGTGGATGAGATTGTCAATGAAACGACTCAAAAGATCGCGCAATCTAAAAGTGTCAACGAAGCTATGGAAGCATTCTTGTGTACCAGGTTGCGTATTATCAAGGACAATTTCAATCTGTTTGAGTTCAGTTATTCGTTGCGGAATGAAATGCCACCTGATATTGAAGCCATCCTACCATCTTTGTTCGAAAAAGAAATCAAACAAGTTTGCTTAGTTCTGAGAAAAGGAGTGGATACCAAAGAAATCGATGTAGAAGAAATTGAAATAACAGCTAAAATCCTCTTGATTTCTCTATTGGGAATGCGGATCGGTATCTTACAAGAATTCAAGAATCTTTTCCTGCCACCATCCAAAGAAGAGTTTGATTATATCCTAAATCTCCAGAAAAAGTTGGCGAAGATTTTCATCAACGGTCTAAGAGTTTAGATTCTTTTCCAAAATACTTTTTACGATCAAATGTGCATGGATCCTAGAGTTTTCTATGAACCATAGATGCGTATTCAATCCTCCGCAAACCACGCCCGCCAAATATAGGTTTTCAACGTTGGTTTCCATGGTTTCTGGATTATGTGCAGGGATGCAGGGAGCTATTGAAGGAACTTCAACCCCTATTTTTTCAAGGAATTCAAAGTTAGGGCGATAACCTGTCAAAGCCAAAACAAAATCATTCTCGATATTGATCAATCCTTTTGGAGTAGAAACCTGAACTTCTCTTTCCCCAATGCTGACGATGTTTGACCTGTAATGTACTTTTACTTCGCCATTGGTGATACGGTTCTCGATATCTGGACGAACCCAATATTTCACCCTAGGACTAACTTCCTTGCCTCTTATGATCAAAGTTACATCGGCGCCCTTCCTGTAGGTTTCCAGGGCAGCATCAATTGAGGAATTGCTTGCTCCCACGACAATGACTTTTTGATTCGCATAATAATGTGGGTCATCATAATAGTGACGGACCTTTTCCAAACCTTCTCCAGGGACCCCCAAATACATCGGGATATCATAAAATCCAGTGGCTACAATTACGTTTTTCGCTCTATAGATTGATTTATTGGTAGTGACCTGAAAGGTGCCATCAAGTTTATTGATGGTCAGGACTTCCTCAAATAGATGGGTATTAAGATTGAATTTCTTTTCTACGCGTCTATAATATTCTAGTGCTTCAGCACGCCTAGGTTTAGGGTTTGTAGTGACAAATGGAGTATCGCCGATTTCCAGTCTCTCCGAAGTGGAGAAGAAAGTCATATTGATCGGGTAATTGTATAAAGAGTTTGTTAAACAACCTTTTTCAATGATTACATGGCTTAAGTTGTTTTTCTTTGCTTCAATTCCACAAGCGATCCCAATTGGGCCGCCGCCTACTATCAATACATCAATTAAGTTGTCCATTTGCCATTTCGATTTGTTCAGGATGTATAGAACTTTCCTTTTCTATCACATCCAGGGTAGATTTGTATAAATCTGAGGAAATTTTATTTAAGAATTGCAATTGTTCTGTAATTAATTTGGATTCCTCCGGATCCAAAGTTTCAGGAGTGATCTCAGGAAAATCACTTACTGGAATAAATTCATCCGCACCTTTTATGGGAACAGCCTCAATAGACTTGCTAACATTCTGAAGGACCTTTTTCAGAAGGGTTAAGTGTTCCTTGGTGTAGTTAGTTTCCGTGGCTTCCGTCAATTGTGTCAGCAATGTAGCTCCATAAGAGGAAAGGATGTGGTTTAAGATCACCAATCGGTTGACCTCTTTAGTGCTCTTCTGTCTCCATTTCGGTTCCGATAGCATCCTTTGGAATGTAGAACCCATATTGGCAGAAGCAATGTAGAGTTCCTTCCTGGAAAGCTTATAGCTTGTGACAGTGATTTCTTCACCTGAAAGGATCCGAACCGCTTGAGCGAGGTATTTATAGTTGGCAATCAGCAATTGCCTGATATTGTTCTTAACCTGGAAACTCTCCCAGTTAGGGAAAATTATATAGCTCGACAAAAAGGCGATCATACCACCTAAAAAGGTGTCGAAAATCCTTTCTTTGGCAACTTCAAAGGTGTTAAGGCCAGAAAAACTCAGCATGATCAAGACATAAGGAGTCATGAACATGACCGCCATAATATAATTGACTCGGAAGAGACTATAGGCAATCAGGAAGAAAAAGATCAAGATGACAAACCGTGCCACCTCTGAATGTACCGTCATCAAGATTATGGCACCAATGATACCGCCAATGATCGTCCCAAGGAGACGCTGGAAATTCCTTTCCTTGGTCAATCCGAATCCTGGTTTCAAGATCACCATAATGGTCAGCAATATCCAATAACTGCCCATGGTGCCTATGTTGAAAAAGTCAAGGTTGAACACGATATAGGTGATAGCCATCACAATAGCCATCCGTAGTGCATGCCGGAAAATACTCGAGTTGAAGGAAAGGTTGTCCTTTAATTTTCTCGGGTCGATATGCTCGGTTTGGATAAACTTCGAAGCCTCTTCAATTTCCTGTTTCTTGATGCTATTCGGTCTTACAACCGCATAATTATAGATGTTATGGATAAAAATGCTGATGTTCCTGACACTGATCAAAATCTTTTTCAGCGGGATGCTATTGATCTTATCTTTCTTTTCAAGCGCTTCAATAGATCGCATGATATTCTCGATGTCTTCCTTGAAATTGTATAATGGCTTGGGAACACGGTTTGCATTCAATTGATAGGCCAGGTGGTCCAATTCATTTGCTATTTTCAGCAATAGATGCTTAAAATCCTTTAAGATCCCCGTATGTCCATATTCCTTTTGGATCAGTTCATAATCATAATGGGTTGTCATAGACTGCTCAAAGAGGTCTACCACATCGTTAAAAGTCAAAGTCAGGTAACGACCGATCTTGGTGGTATCTTTAATGGATCTCTTGCTTTGGAATAGCAGGTCCCTTACATTTTCTTGATGCTCATGGACCTCAATCTGCTTATCAATGAGTTTGCTGTAATTCTCGTCGATAGATTTATGGATATCATAGAAATTCGCCCGTAATCTGATGAAATCACCAACGTGCCTAATGGTTTCTGAGAGTTCCTGTTGGGCCAGTCGATAAGGCCTGGCTTGGGTAATCGAGAAACTGATGAGCATATACCAAACTGCTCCAAGGGTGAAATAGAAGAGGAGCATCATTTCCTCTTGGAAGGAATTGATGTCATCGACATAGATCAACATGATCAGAATCCCCATTGAACCTACTGTAGCAGCACGGGCATTGAAGACTGCAAACATGGAATAGGTAAAACAAAGAAGACCCAGTACAATGGCCATGACCCAAATATTTCCATTCGCAAGAAAAGTGATGAATTGGGTCAAGATGCAGACGATTAAACAAGCAATCATACCTGTTCTACGATGCGAAGGAGCACCCGGAGTATCCGAAAGCCCCACTAATAATGCACCTAAAGAAATATAAGTTCCCAAAAGGAATTTGCCCAATGATGCACAAATCAAAATAGGAACAATACAACCAATGGTAATGCGTAGACCGTCAGCAAAATACTGACTGTAGAAGAAATTGCTTAATTCTTTGGTTTTTTTCATGTTTTGTTGAAACAAAGATACATAAGCAGTGGTTAAATTATGGAGTAAAATGCATGAAATTCAATAAAATCTTTAATTATCTCAAGGTTTAAACCGCGGATATGCAAAACTCTGATAACCATTCCTTAAATTGAAGGAAATGGGGAATGCTTAAAAAATTATCATTTTAAAAACTTTGCCTGCATTATCAAAATAGCAAATTTTTTGTTTGGTTAGTGTAAATAATACAATTAGTTATCGAAAAAGATATTAAAATGATATATTTGTGTTTGTTCACAAATCAACTATCAAAAATCAAGATACGTTACTTACTATGAGATTAAGCCAAAAGACATTAACTTTTCAGAATGAAGTCCTCACGAGGTTCGATTTATATAAAAGTTTGTTCTTGACTTTACCCTTCCAACGGGTAAAGCACACAGGAACGATTCTGCCATTTTTTACGACCCATTGTGAAAAGGGAGTGGAAGAGCATTTATCACCGGAGGTAATCATTGATAGTTTTTTCGGTCAGTATGAACAGTATGTTCAAGAAGATGACCGTTTGGACTTGTTGTTTCGCATTGTTCAATATATAGAACGTCAAGTTGTATTATTTGATGCGGTTGAAGATTCAGCGTTCAAGGCCGTTGGTAAAAGTGATGAAACCGGCGGATTAGAATCCATTTTTAATCTAGCGCAGACTAATCCACAATTGAAGAAACAGGTCGTTTCCAGGTTGAAGGATATGTCCGTAAGGTTAGTGTTGACTGCTCACCCTACGCAGTTCTATCCAGGACCTGTGTTGTCCATCATCAATGACTTGATTGATGAGCTCAAGAAAAACGATATTCCAACCATACACCTTTTGCTTCAGCAATTAGGAAAGACTCCATTTATTAATAAACAAAGTCCGACTCCCGTGGATGAAGCGATCAGTTTGGCTTGGTTTCTTGAGAATGTATTCTACAGTGTGGCATCAGGCATAGAAGCTAAAATTGAAGATGAACTAGAAATCAACCCTAAGGATGTAAATCATCTGATAGAGCTGGGCTTTTGGCCAGGAGGAGACCGTGACGGTAATCCAAACGTAACCTGGGAAAGCACGAAAAAGGTTGCCAATTTATTGAGAACCATCCTCTTTAGGTGCTATTATCGTGACTTCAGGATCGTAAAAAGAAGGATTACTTTCAGGGGCGTCGAGCAGTACATGGAAGAGCTTCAAGAATTGTTCTATGAAAACAGCTTCAACCCTAGTGATACTCCAGTCGATGAAACTCAGCGGATCTTACATAACTTAACTGAGATCATCCGTGTCCTGAAAGAAAACCACGATGGCTTATTCGTAGAGATTGTGGAAGACCTGAGAAGAAAAGTCCAAACTTTCGGCTGTTATTTCACGACACTTGATATTCGTCAGGATAGTAGTGCCTTGCGAAGTACCTTTGATTGGTTAGTTCAAACCTATCCAAAGGAGACAGGAATTAAAATAAAAGAAATTGAAGGCTCTGAGGAAGAGAAAGAAAAACATATCAAATTCACGGAAGCAACTTTAGAGTTGCAAGATGGTATTGACCCACTTGTTGAAGATACAATCAAGGTTATCCGTCTGATCAAAGAAATTCAATCCACTGGAAGTGAAAGAGCGGTTCAACGTTTTATTATTTCCAACTGCCAGAAAGCTTCTGACATCTTAGGCTTGATGCAGCTATTCTTATGGGAAGGCTGGACCAAGAAAGACCTGACCATGGATTTTGTACCTCTTTTTGAAACCGTAGATGATTTGAAGCATGCCGCTGATGTGATGCGCAGTTTGTATTCAAATCCAGTGTATGCAGCTCACTTAAAGAAAAGAGGAAACAAACAGACCATTATGCTTGGATTCTCCGATAGTACCAAGGATGGTGGTTATCTGATGGCGAACTGGTCTATCTACAAAGCGAAGATTGAATTGACGGCCATTTCTAGGGAGTATGATGTGGATCTGATCTTCTTTGATGGTCGCGGTGGCCCTCCAGCTCGTGGTGGTGGTAAAACCCAACGTTTCTACGCTTCAATGGGTAAAGAAATCGAAAACAACCATATTCAATTGACTATCCAAGGACAGACTATCAGTAGTCAGTATGGCTCATTGGATTCCGCAAAATACAATATCGAACAATTATTACATGCTGGTCTGATATCTGACCTGCAACAAAGGGTAGGAGATACCTTGACGGCAAAACAAAAAGATGTGATCGACCGCATGGCGGCAGAGAGCCATCAGAAATTCTTGGAATTAAGGCATCATCCTTTGTTCCTGAAATATCTAGAAACCTTGAGTCCATTGAAATCGCTTTCCAGCATGAATATTTCAAGTAGACCAATGAAGAGAAATTCAGGAAGGGAGCTGCGGTTGGAAGACCTTCGTGCCATCAGTTTTGTGACTTCATGGAGTCAGTTGAAACAGAATATCCCCGGATTCTTCGGCGTTGGCTCAGCCTTGCAATGGGCAGAGGACAATAACCTTTGGTCTTATGTGAAGAACCTATATGAAACTTCCGGTATGTTCAATACAGTAATCGACAACTGTATGATGTCGATGACCAAGTCCAATTTTGACATCACATCTTACATGAAAGATGATGCAAGATTTGGAGAATTCTGGACAATGTTGAAAGATGAATTCGATTTGACCAAGAAATATCTGTTGAAACTGACCGGTATGAAAGAATTAATGGAAAATTATCCAGTGGAAAGAGCATCAATTTTAGAAAGAGAAAAAATTATCCTTCCATTGTTGATTATCCAGCATTATGCCATCCGTTTGCTTGAAAAGCAGAAAATGGAGGAATCCAAAGCAGAAACATACCGCAAATTAATTGGCCGAACCATATATGGAGTGGTGAATGCAGGAAGAAATTTAGCTTAGATTGAATTTGAATTAGATAGAAATAGGCATTAATAGGGATATTTTTTTATTTTTGTGTGTTTTTAAAATAATAAAGCGATGAAATTAAATACATTATTAGTTGCAGCAGTTCTTGCAAGTACTTCTTTATCTTCTTGTGTTTTCAAAACGGCTGAAGAAAACCAATTGAAATACACACATACGACATTGGTTGATGGTGATGCGTATGCTTTCTTCAGACAAGTAGGGTCCATCGCACCTTATGAGGTTTCCTACGCAGAACATGTAGCTACTGTGGGTAATGCACAAGCAAAAGATGCTGCCGCTAAAGCTGCTAAGTTTTTCTCAGATATCCTTCCTAAAATGGATTCTTTGGCTACCAAGTACAAAGTTGATTTCCCAATCTTAGGAACAGAGAAATTCACAGGTGAAAGTCAAGAAAATATCGCAGTTGAACCTAATGAAGCTCCAGTGGTTGTTCAAGATTCTACTATTGCAGACTCTGTAGCTCCTTTGGCTTTGCAACATTCAAAAGTTTATTCTGACCAAGAGTACTTAACCCATATCCAACACCAAGTTGCTTTGGTTAAAGAACAATTCAGAAGACTTTCTCGTAATACCAATGAAGACTTGAGAGATTTTGCGCAATCTCAAACAGAAACTGTTGCTCAGTTGTTTACTGCCGTAGGTGGTAAAGCAGATGCCCATGCGCATCACTAAGCAAAGATAAATGACAGAAAACAAAATAGTTACAGGTATATTGTCGTATGGAATGTCCGGAAGGGTATTCCATGCGCCATTTATAGAGGTTAACCCCAACTTCGAATTAAGAGGAATTGTAGAGCGATCCAAGAAATTGGCGCAGGAAAGATACCCAAATATCATCAGCTATGATTCAGTGGACGACTTGATCAACGATCCTGAGATTGAACTGGTCATCGTCAATACGCCAAATGATACCCATGTTGAATTCGCATTAAGAGCTCTAAAGGCCGGCAAACATGTGCTGATCGAAAAGCCTTTTGCACCAACTGCTCCCGAAGCCAACGTGCTTTTTAAAGTAGCTGAAGACATGGGGAAACACATCTTACCTTTCCATAACCGCCGTTTTGATGCAGATTTCCTTGCGTTAAAGAAAGTGATAGAAAACAATGAGGTTGGACGTCCAATCGAATTGCATATTCGCTTTGATCGTTTTAAACCCGATTTAGGACCCAAGCTGTTTAAAGAAACTAAAGTGCCCGCTTCAGGGGTTATTTATGACCTTGGATCCCATCTTTTGGACCAAGCCATTTCTTTGTTCGGCAAGCCTAAAGCCATGACCAAGGTCAGGGGCGTGTATAGGCCTGGATCGATTGTAGACGATTATGGTTGCATTATCCTAAATTACACTTCTGGATTAAATGTTTATATCACAGCCAGTCTATTGGTGGCAAACCCACAAGCTAGTTTTGTGCTACATGGTACCAAAGGTAGTTTTGTCAAGAACAGGACCGATGTACAAGAAGCGCAGTTGATCGATGGCATGTTACCGAATAATCCAGCCTATGGAATCGAACCGGAAGGGATGGAAGGTGTTCTGACGATTCCTGATGAAGAAGGTAATTTAGTGTCTAAGTTTGTTCCTGCAGAATTAGGCAATTATATGGGATTGTTCAATGAAGTCTACCGTACGATTCGTGAAGATGAGCCTTATTTTGTCAGTAAAGACCAAATCCTTTGGCAGTTGGAGATCTTAGAACCGAATAAATAAAACTTCTATTTAATATAAAGTTTACATTTAGTTAATTTAGGATTTTTAACATTGTTAAACTTTTCAAATCTAATATAACGTGAGATATGCCGCTATTGATATCGGTTCCAATGCAGTCCGTCTGTTGATTGCCGATATTATTGTAAGAGAGAACGAAATCACATTTAACAAAAACACTTTACTTCGAGTTCCACTTCGATTGGGAGACGATGCCTTTATACATCAACATATTTCTGAGGGTAAATTTGAGAGCATGATCAAGACCATGAGTGCTTTCAGGAACCTGATGGATGTCTATAAAGTTTCCGATTATATGGCTTGCGCGACTTCAGCGATGCGCGATGCGGATAATGGAAAGGACGTTGTCAAGGCCTGTAGCGAAGCAGGAGTGGATATTGATATCATAGATGGAGCTATTGAGGCTCAGATCATTTATAATGTACATAGCCATACGAGCATGGATAGAAATAAGGTTTACCTGTATATCGATGTAGGTGGTGGTAGTACTGAGATTTCCTTGTTTGCAAACGGAGAATTAGTGGCTTCTAGATCTTTCAATCTAGGAACGATCCGTATCCTGGATAACCAAGATAACCCGGAGACTTGGGATGATATGAAGCTTTGGGTGAAGAATATTACCAAGGGTTACAAGAATATTTATGGAATCGGTAGTGGTGGCAACATCAACAAGTTGTCTCGATTGGCAAATGAAAAAGCTGATAAGCCCATTTCCTATGCGAAACTGAAAGCTTTATATGTTTACCTGAATTCGTATTCTCTGAAAGATAGGATCAATGTCCTTGAATTAAAGCAAGATAGGGCAGACGTAATTATTCCAGCTTCCGAGATCTTCCTGACGATTATGAAAGTCGGTCACCTGAAGAATATCATGGCTCCGCGTATCGGTCTGGCAGATGGAATTATCCAAACGTTAATCAATAAAAATCTTAAGAAGGAAAAGGTCTAAATCCGTTGCAAAAATCAAAATAAAGAGTATTTTTGCGATGTCTAAGCCCAGGTGGCGAAATTGGTAGACGCACCATCTTGAGGGGGTGGCGCCCGATTGGGTGTGGCAGTTCGAATCTGCTCCTGGGCACCCTAAAAAATAATAAAGGAGTTATCTGATTTAGATAGCTCCTTTTTAATTTCCATCAATTAAGTCCAACAAAAATCCCCTTTGTCCTGAAAACAAAGGGGATTTTTTGTGGCTTGTTAACAAGCCTGATATCTGCTATAGATTATTGGCCTTAGCTGTAATTTCAGCAATATCCAATACCTTGATTTCCTGTTCTTTTTCTTTCACCTTAACCCCATCGCTCAACATGGTCATACAAAACGGGCAAGCGGAAGCAACGATGTTCGCCTTCGATTCAATGACATCCTCGATGCGTTCCACATTGATGTCCTTATCTCCTTTCTCAGGTTCTTTAAACATCTGGGCGCCACCAGCACCACAACAAAGTCCATTTGACTTACAGCGCTTTAATTCGACCAAGTCTGCATCCAGTACTTCCAAAGCTTTACGCGGAGCCTCATATACTCCATTTCCGCGTCCTAAATAACAAGGATCATGGAAGGTTATCTTCTTCCCTTTAAATTCATGTCCATCGGCAGGTCTCAACTTACCCTCATCGATCAAGGATTGGATCAATTGGGAATGGTGGATCACTTCGTAATGGCCGCCAAGACTTGGATATTCATTCTTGATGGTATTGAAACAGTGCGGACAAGCCGTAACGATTTTCTTGATTTCATAACCATCCAACACCTGGATGTTCATCATCGCCTGCATCTGAAACAAGAATTCATTTCCTGCACGTTTTGCCGGATCACCTGTACAGCTTTCTTCTGTACCTAAAATAGCATATTTGATGCCTACATGTTGGAGGATTTTGCAGATGTCCCTAGTGATACGTTGCGCACGTTCATCAAAACTTCCAGCACAGCCCACCCAGAACAAAAGATCTGGACTTTCGCCCTTTGCTACCAATTCTGCAACTGTAGGTATATGTAATTGATTTTCCATGATTTTTAATTTTATTGATTTGCCCAATTCGCACGGTCTGCCTGTGAATATTTCCACGGCGCTCCGTTGTTCTCCAAATTCGAGAACATGTTATTGATGCTGGATGGAGCTTGTGATTCTTCCATCACGGCATACTGCCTTAAGCCTATGATAATTTCCAATGGATTGATGTTGACAGGACATTGCTCCACGCAGGCATTACAGCTTGTACAAGCCCATATTTCCTCTCGGCTGACATAGGTGTCCAATAATGCCTTTCCATCCTCTACAAAGCTTCCATTCTTGTCGATATTCTTTCCAACCTCTGCCACACGGTCCCTGGTGTCCATCATGATCTTTCGAGGGGAGAGTAATTTCCCCGTAATATTGGCTGGACAGGCCGAGGTACAACGACCACATTCGGTACAGGTATAAGCATCCAATAGATTCTTCCAAGTCAAATCCTGGACATCCTTTACCCCAAATCTACTAGGTTCGCCGGTAGGAGGGGGAAGGCTTGGATCCAACATCACTTTTACCTCCTCTGTTACGGAAGGCATATTGTCAAATTCGCCTTTTGGTTCCAATCTGCTGAAATACGTATTTGGGAATGCCAATAGGATATGTAAATGTTTGGAAATCGGCAGATAGTTCAAGAAAGCCAAAACTCCAACGATATGGAACCACCAACAGAATCTTTCAATCCCAATCAATACGGAAGGTGAATCTGGAAGGATTCCCACTAGATAGGAACTGATTGGAAAGGAACCCACTGCATGGTATCCTTCTACCCCTAGGACCTGTAATTTTAGGTCGGCAGCATTCATGGTTAAAAATGCAGCCATCAATAAGATTTCAGCCGTCAGGATCAGGTTCGCATCAGTTTTTGGCCAATTGTTCAGCTCGCTTTGGTTCAAGCGCTTTACCTTCAAAACATTTCTGCGAATCATAAAGACCACACAGCCCATCAGTACCAAGAAGGCCAAGATCTCAAACGAGAAGATCAAGAAATCATAGAGTCCGCCCAAGGCTTCTGAAAATACCCGGTGAGTACCAAACAAACCATCGATCACGATCTCCAACATCTCTATATTGATGATCACGAACCCTACATAAACAAACAAATGGAGCAAAGCTGGAATCGGTCGCTTGAACATCTTCTTCTGTCCAAAGGCTACCAACAACATAATTTTTATCCGTTCTCCGGGTTGATCAAAGCGATCAACGGATTTACCCAGCTTAATATTTCTATAGATTTTACTCGCGTTCCTATAGAATAATACCAAGGCCGCCAGTAAGATAATACCAAAAATCAGTTGACTTATCATAGTTTAATACTTAGGTTAACAAATATAATTAATCAGATTATACTATGCATGCATAATAAATTATTTAGAAAGATTAAAAATAATTGTCAGGATTCAATAACGATTAAGAGCCTGGAAATCAAGTTAAGTATAATAATTGATACAACAAATAGCCCTTAAAATTAAGCCCCATTTTGTATATTGCAAGCTATTATCAACCTTAAAAAACAAGTCTCCTGTGATAAATAATGTGAATTTCTGGTAATTACCGCGATTTTCCACAGAGGCTAATTTTTACAAAAAAGCAAGAGATGGCAAATAGTAACAACAGCTTTGATGTAATCGTCATTGGATCTGGGATCTCCGGGGGATGGGCAGCAAAAGAATTTTGTGAGAAAGGATTCAAGACCTTGGTCTTGGAGCGCGGTTTTGATGTGCAGCATGTTAAAGATTATCCTACCGCCTATATGGATCCTTGGCAATTTGACCATCATATGCAAGTCCCACTAAAAATCAAACAGGAGAATCCCATTGCGGCCCGATGCTATGCTTTCAATGAAGATGCCATGCATTTTTTCACGAAGGACAAGGATCAGGAATACGTACAGGAGAAACCTTTCGATTGGATCCGTGGCTACCATGTAGGGGGCAAATCTTTGTTATGGGCACGGCAGGTGCAACGCTGGAGCGACCATGATTTTACAGGACCAGCCCGGGATGGCTTTGCCTTAGATTGGCCAATTCGATATGCCGATATAGCCCCTTGGTATAGCCATGTAGAAAAGTTCATTGGTGTTTCAGGTAATCGGGATGGTAATGCCGCCATGCCAGATGGTGAATTCCTTCCCGCATTCGAATTAAATGCCGTGGAACAGATGATCCAAAAGAAATTGCCAAGCAAATACAAGGACCGTCAGGTAATTGCCGGTCGTTGTGCACATATTACAGACCCACAACCTATCCATATTGAACAGGGTAGGACCAAGTGCCAGAACAGGACCATGTGTCAACGGGGATGTCCATTTGGAGGTTATTTCAGTTCCAATGCCTCTACTTTGCCATGGGCAGCCAAAACGGGTAATTTAACTATTAGGCCTAATTCCATCGTGGAATCTATTATCTATAGTGAGGACCAACAGAAAGCCACAGGTGTGAGGATAATTGATGCCGAAACCCAGAAGACTTCCGAATATTTCGCGAAGGTGATTTTTGTGAATGCTTCTACCATCGCCAGTAACCAGATTTTATTGAACTCGACTTCCAAGCGGTTTCCAAATGGATTAGGCAATGACTCCGGACTGCTTGGTAAATACATTGCATTCCATAATTATCTTGGTTCCATTTCAGCCAGCATTGAAGGTTTTGAAGATATGTACTATTACGGTCGTAGACCGACCCAACCCATCATCCCTAATTTTAGAAATGTAAAGAGGCAGGAAATGGATTTCCTTCGCGGATATGCTTCATTCTTTGGAGCCTATCGAGGAAGGGGAGGAAGCAGTGAAATGCAGGTAGGCGGAGATTTTAAGGATAGCCTATCGGAAGTAGGAGGCTGGGGAATCGGCATGATGATGCAAGGGGAAACCATTCCCAAAGAGGATAACCATGTCCGCCTAAGTCCCGATCTCAAAGATAAATTTGGGATGGCGCAGCTGATTTTCCACGTAGGATATGATGACAATGACCAAAAAAGCATGCAGGATTTCCTAGATCAAGGGGCAGAGATGTTGGATTATATCGGCGCTAAGAATATCAGTCAGCACAATAGCAAACAAAACCCGGGCTTGGATATCCACGAGATGGGGGGAGCAAGGATGGGGTCCGATCCTAAAACCTCTATTTTAAATAAATGGAATCAGGTACACGAATGCAAGAATGTCTTTGTCACGGATGGAGCAAGCATGACCTCAACAGGAACCCAGAATCCATCATTGACCTTTATGGCATTGACAGCCCGAGCTGCTAATTTTGCCATGGATGAAATGAAAAAGGGAAACCTATAGATTTAAGATATTTAAGCACAGGGCTGGAAATAAAAAAAGGATCAACAATGGTTGATCCTTTTTTTTATCCTTTAGCTTTTGGAATTATTTCTTTGGAGCAGCAGCTGGTGCAGCAGTAGCAGAAACACCTAATTTAGTTTTGATGTCTGCAGTCAAATCGTCACCACCTTGGAAGTAAGGAACACTACCAGAAGAGATATCTAAAACATATGCATAGCCTTTTTCTTTAGCTACTGCATTGATAGCAGTCATTACTTTTTGCTCGATTGGAGCGTATAATTCTTGTTGTTTTTGACCAATTTCTTCTTGTGCAGCTTGTTGAACACTTTGGATACGAGTTTCCATTTCACGCATGGTGTTAGCGATAGTTTGAACCTCTGCGTCTACAGTTTCTTTGTTCGCTTCACTACGGTTTCTCAATTTCTCGTTCGCGTTGTTTTGTTGTTTTTGGTATTCACTGATCATACCTTGAATTTCCTTTTGCTTAGTCTCTTGCAAGGTTTTCATTTGACCTTCAGCAGCTTTGAATTCATTGGTAGACTGAACAATTTCTGCTGTGTTGATATGTCCAATTTTTTGTTGTGCATTTACTGCGTTACCCGCCAATAAAATTCCTGTTGCTAATACTACACTTTTCAATAAATTTTTCATGCTTTTTTTGTTAGTCTTATATTTTCGGATATAAGGATATTCTTGTTTTGTTTTATGTTAAATAATAAAATTAGTTCGCAATTATAATAAAAAATATTAATTCGCTAAAGAAGGATTAGGTTTCAACCCTAATTTAGTGATAACATCGTTACTTTTATCCAAATTTGGATTGGCATAAAGGAATGCATTTTCACTTCTTTTATCCATGATGAAATCAAACTGACCAGCAGCGGCTACATCTTGGATAGCCTTAGTGACACGAGCTTGGATAGGCTTCATCAAGTTTTCACGTTGTTTGAAAAGCTCTCCTTCGAAACCAAATTTGCTGCGTTGAAATTCTTTTACAGCCTTTTCCTTGTTCACGATTTCATCCTCACGGCGTCTGCGCATATCAGGATTTAAGTTCGCTTGATCCTTTTGGTACGACTGGTACATGGTTTCAATTTCTGCGTACTGTTTATCAACCTCAGCTTGCCATACTTTAGATTGATCATCTAATTGTTTTTGAGCTGAATTATATTCAGGGATATGCTTCATGACATATTCCGAATCTACATATGCTAATTTCTGGGCAAACGAAACCGAAGCCAACATAGTTAACATCACGATTAATATTCCTATTCTTTTCATCGACATATTATTTTTTAAATTCTATGTTTAAGACAATTTAATTATTAAAAAGTTTAATTAGAATCCACCCATATTTTGGATAATACTGAATGTGAAGTTTTGTTTCCAGCGATCAGTAGTCAATCCAGGGATAGGATCCAGTGCATGACCGTAGTCGATACCCAACATACCAAAGATTGGTAAGAAGATACGTGCACCAACACCCACAGAACGACGAACCTTGAATGGGTTCACTTCATCAAATTTGTTCCAGGTATTACCTGCCTCAGCAAATGCTAAAGCGAATACGGTTGCCTGATCATTCAACATGATCGGGTGACGTAATTCTATTTGGTATTTCGCATAAATTGGACTACCCGATTGGATGGCAATACCTTGTTGGTTACTTCCTGTAGAGGCTGGAATCAATGCACCATTTGCGTAACCACGCATCGCAATGATCTCCGATCCTTGTAAGAAGTCAAAGCCTTGCATACCATCACCACCTAATTTAAAACGCTCAAATGGTGAAATTGGTGCCTGTGAGCTGTAATTTCCTAAGTATCCAAACTGTGCCTGAGCTTTAAATACTAACTTGCCGGCAATCTTAGTATACCATTGTGAGTCAAATTTCCACTTGTGGTATTCTGTGAATTTGTACTTTTCATTATCCGGAACAGTTTCATAATTCATGTTGTTCCATAATGAATATGGAGGCGTCAATTGAACCGAAAACTTGATGTTTGAACCCGAAGTAGGGTAGATCGGCGCATCGATGGAGTTACGGCTGATTTCTTGGGTAAAGTTGATGTTGTATGCAGTACCATCCGAGAACACGAAGATACCACCATAGTTATCCAAGAAATAACGTTGGTAAGACAATGAACTGTTGATCTGGAAATAGTTATCTGGCCATTGCAGACGTTTACCTAAGGTAGCAGTTACACCGTGCATTTGGATTTTAGGGATACCCTCATAATCCTCATAACGGTTTTCCAAATAGTTATAACGTTGTAATTGTGAATTCGAGATATAAGCACTCAAACCAAAGTAAATAGGCTTCTTACCACCTAACCAAGGCTCCGAGAATGAGAAGCTATACGATTGATAGCGTTTTCCTGAAGTCTGTCCACGGATGCTCAATTTCTGTCCGTCTCCTCGAGGAAGTGGTTTCCAAGATTCTTTCTTGAAGAAATTGCTAGTAGAGAAGTTGTTAAAGGTTAAACCTAAAGTACCGATTACCTGACCAGCACCATAACCTCCTGATAACTCAACCTGATCGGATGGTTTTTCCGCAACGGAAAACTCAATGTCAGTCGTTCCCTCTTCATAGTTCAAGTTCGTAGGCATAGGCTGAACCTTTTGCTCATCAAACATTCCTAATTGGGAGATCTCACGAACACTTCTTACCAATAACTCACGTGAATATTTCTGTCCAGGTTTTGTATAGATGGAACGTAACACTACACGGTCATTGGTTACATCGTTACCTTTTAAGATCACATTGTTGATGGTATATTGCTTACCTTCAAACATCTGGATTTCTAAATCAATAGTATCTTGATAGATACGTTTGATCACTGGTTGAACACTGAATGTTAGGTATCCATCGTTTTGGTAGATCGCAGCGATATCATCAGAGTTCCTGGTTGGACCGCTCAATTTAGAGTTCAATTTTTCTTCACTATAGACATCACCATGTTGGATACCCAATAGGATATTTAAGGTAGAGTCTTTGAATTTTGAGTTTCCAGACCATGAGATATTACCTACATAGTACTTAGGACCCTCGTATACATCGATGTCAATGGCAACCTCATTGTTGTCATGACGTCTTACAGTATCTTTTAAGATTTGCGCATCACGGAAACCTTTGTCTTGCATTTTAGCGACCAGGTTTGTTTTTGCTTCTTCATATTTATCTTCCTTGAACTTACCAGGTCCAAATACCCTGAACCATGCTCTAGGGCGTACACCTTTCATAAACTTAGTCAATTGTTTATTACTGAATTCCTCATTTCCAGTAAAATTGATGCTGTTTACTTTTATCTTTTTATTCCTTTCCACATCCACCACGACAATCTCGTTGTTGGCTTGGCCAGAGTCTGGTTTGGTCGTGATCTTGATATCTGGGAAAAGGAAGGATTTTTCTCTTAGGAATTTTTCAATGGTTGCTTTGGTGGTCAACAATAGGTTATCGTTGACAATTTTACCGGCATTGGTGTTCAATCGCTTGCGGACTTCCTCAGTTTGGGACTTGCTCAGTCCATTGATGTCAATCCTCGTCAATCGCGGTCTTTCCACCACCCTGATTTCTAGGAAGATGGTTTCTTCTTGGATTTTGGTAGCATATAATTGAACGTCTTCGAACAGGTTTTGCGCCATCAAATCCTTGATTACATTTGATGTTTGTTCGCTTGGAACCTCGATATATTGCCCAACTGATAATTTGGAAATCGTGATGAGGACATCGGCGTCAAGGTACTGTGCACCAGTAACGGTTACTCCACCGATAACATAGTTCTTAGGGTCCAAATAACTGATGTCGTCTGGATTGTTCAAATTCAAAGGCCTATTTCCTGTTATCTGAGCCTGCGCGAAATTGCAAATTAAGAAGGTGAGTAAAATAGAAAGTTTAATTATACGCTTCATCTACTTTTTATTATGTCTGCTAAAGTACAGCAAAGTCTTGTTAATTTTTGTTAAAAGAAATATTACGAATTTCTGACAGTAAGCCTGTCGAAATTAAAATGTTGCAAAAGTAATGATTTCTTATAATTGTTCACTAGTTTTCCCAAATCTTCTTTCTCTATTTTGATATAAGTAAATACATTCAAATAGAGTTTCCCTAGAAAACTCGGGCCACATGATAGGTAAGAAAAACAGCTCAGAGTACGCAATTTGCCACAACATATAGTTGCTAATGCGCTCTTCACCACTTGTTCTGATCAAAAGGTCGGGGTCAGGGATGCCATGTGTATAAAGATTGTTGCTAAACATTTCTTCATTGATTTCATCGACAGAAATTTCACCTTTTTTAACTTTTTCAGCGATGGATTTTGTCGCATCCAGGATCTCTTGGCGGGATCCATAGCTCAATGCTAGGGTCAATGTGCAACCCGTATTGTTCTTGGTTTGTTCAATGGTAGACTGAAGCGTCACCTGACAATGGGCAGGTAGATCGGACATACGGCCAATACTGTTGACACGGATATTGTTTTCTTGGAAAGTGGGTAGTTCTTGGTTCAATGAATTTACTAAGAGTTCCATCAATGCATCCACCTCAAATTGCGGTCTGTTCCAATTTTCAGTAGAAAAGGCATATAAGGTCAAATAGTTAAGGCCAATCTCAACAGCGGCCTCCAATGCTTCACGGACTGCAGTCACACCGTTTTTATGGCCAAAGACACGAAGCTCGCCCTTTTCCTTTGCCCAACGGCCATTGCCGTCCATGATGATGGCAATATGCTGAGGTATTCTGTTTTTATCTATCTTATCTTTAAAACTCATTAGATAATTTCATTAATTCTTTGAATAGTTTTGTGTCAACCCTAATCTAGTCCATACTTGATGCCATCCTGAAAAATCAGCAGGGTTAAATATAGCTTGTAAATTATGAGTTTGTTGATAATGTAGGTTAATTAATCCGCTCTGGAGGCCAAGTTGTTTTTGTCCTAAATTTTTGTTGATAGGAATGATTGCAAATGAATTATCAAATAAAATTGATTCGCTTTTCATCTCGAATGTTGGTCCCAATAGTTTCAGATTTTATCGTAAAGATACAGGTTTTAAGATTATCCCTATATAAATTTTATTGAATTAAGGAGAATAGGGACTCTTCTTAGTAATTTCTCACGTCTATTCCCCAAAGCAGTTTTTCGCGCAAGATGCCAAAATATTGATCATTCTGCAAGCGGATCAGGTTAATGCTGAAGGGGGCTTTAGTGATCAATAAGCTGGTTTTTGTACTCAAGGTATGGCTTTTTGAATCACAGCTCAATATATATTTCTCGGTGCGGCTTTCAATCTCCAAACGCAATTGCATATTCTCGTTCACCACGATAGGACGCACATTTAAGTTATGTGGAGAAATAGGGGTGATCACAAAATTGCCACTGCCAGGCATAATAATAGGTCCGCCGCAGCTTAAGGAATAAGCTGTAGAACCAGTTGGCGTGGCGATGATCAATCCATCTGCCCAATAAGAGTTAAGAAGTTCATTGTCCAATACGGCATGTACGGTGATCATGGCGGAAGAGTCTGACCTAAATACAGTGATATCATTCAAGGCAAAATCCTCGCCCTTAATAAAGGTACCATCCGAACTCTCTACCTGTAATAGAGCACGTTTTTGGATTTGGTAGTTATTAGAAAGGATTTGGTCCAATGCTTCTTCCATGTGATTCTTGGAGATATTGGCCAAAAAGCCCAACCGGCCGAAATTGATCCCTGCTAATGGAATCCCTGAATCTTTGATCAAGGTCGCGGCAGAAAGCATGGTGCCATCACCACCCAAGCTGAGCATAAAGGCAATATCCGAAGGAAGATCTTTATGGGATTTGAATTTCTTAAAGGTAAAGTCTAGCTTGCATAAGCGCTTAAGGAAACTGTGGAAATCCTGATGGATGTATACTTGCACATTCTTTTCACGCAGGTAGGTAAATAATTCAATGACATATCCTATCACGGATTGGTTAAACTCTCGACCGTATACTGCTATGGACAGCTCTTTCATGCTTTTGATAATATTTTGCGCAAAGATGAAAAATTCTAAGAATTAAATATTCAAATAGTTCATTAAAAGATTATATCTTTCTTGAATATCATTTTGATCCGAGCCATCATTGAAGGTAGCTTTTACCACATAATCATGTCTCCATAGGGAAGCCAAGACCGAGGAAATATTGTTTTTATTTACCTTGATGGTCAGTTCAACCTTGCTGGAATTCTCGATAGGCCTGATCCCTGTATTCAATATCTTGGTGTTTTCAGATTCTATGATATGGGCAACATGGGTTAAGCTATTGTCCCTATCTTCCATCTCCAGAACGATGATCGCTCCTTTATCTTGGTTAGAGATGGTTTGATTGACCGATCTCAATAAATCTTTCTGTGTGATGACCCCTACGTATTCTTTTTGTTTGTTGACAATAGGTAACAGGTCAAACTGGTAAGTTTCCAAGTATTGGAGGGCATCATAGATGTGCTGATAGTCGTATAAATAAATAAAAGGAAAGGTAAGTTTCAGTTCTTTGATCAGGGTTTCCTCATCTTGGGCCGATAGCAGATCCTCCTCGGTGATGAGTCCGAGGTATTCTTTGCCCTTTACTACAGGAAGTTGATGGAAATGCAGCTCATTGACTTTATCTAACGAAAAAGCAACCGTATCGTTCGGGTGAACTTCGGTATAGAGCGTTGATATGTTTTCACCGATATACATGAAACCTTTTATTTATTAAACTACAATAAACGCAAAACGTTTAATTTTAGTTTAAAATTGCGATTATCGCTAAGGTAGTGAAAATATTATTTTGATATAAAATAAAAAGATGTTTTAGTCATCTTAAAACTAATTATGTAATTTTACAAAACTTTTATAAAAGAGTATTATAGTATATGAGCTTACAAAAGCAAGAGAAGTTTATTGAAATCAGGGAAGTAATACGAAAGAAAAGTCCAGGTTTAGCCAAATGGATACCCAAGCCATTATTGAGTTACCTCACAAAGACAATCCACGAAGATGAAATAAACTACATCATGACTACCTATCATGATGATATGGGATTAGATTTTGTCGACTCATTATTAAAAGAGCTTAAGGTTAACGTACATTTGGAAGGCGCTGAGCATATTCCTTTAGATGAAAGTGTCATCTTTGCTTCCAATCATCCCTTGGGTGGTTTAGATGGGGTAGCTTTTATGCAAGCCATCGGGAAGTACAGAAAAGATGTGAAATTTTTGGTCAATGACATTTTGATGAATGTCCGCAACCTTGAACCTTTATTCGTTCCTGTAAATAAAGTCGGTAGTCAAAGTAAAACGGCAATAGCTGCAATCGAAAATGCCTATGCCTCGGACCATGCTTTGCTTGTTTTTCCGGCTGGACTTGTTTCTAGGAAGATTAAAGGGGAAATCGTAGACCTTGAATGGAAAAAAAGCTTTATTACGAAAGCCAAAAAATATAAAAAAGACATTGTCCCTGTCTACATCGAAGGACGCAACTCGAATTTCTTTTACAACCTATCGAGAATAAGACACAAAATAGGATTAAAAGCAAATATTGAAATGTTATATTTACCTGATGAGATGTTTTCCCAAAGGGGGAAGGACATTACCATCAGGATTGGGAAGAGAATTCCCTATACCCATTTTGACACCAGTAAAAATGAACGTCAATGGGCAGCTGAAGTAAAAGAAATGGTTTATGCCATGGCTCATGGTAAATAATAATTTATGCAAGAAATAATTCAACCGGTAGATAGAGATCTAATCAAGCAAGAACTTACTAAAGAAGCCTTCGTTCGTTATACCAATAACGGCAGCAATGAGGTCTATTTAGTGAACTATCATACCGCACCTAATATAATGCGCGAGATAGGTAGATTGAGAGAGCTGACCTTTAGGGGAGCTGGTGGCGGTACTGGTCTTCCTCTTGATATAGACGAAAACGATACATCTACACATAATTACGATCAATTGATCGCTTGGAACCCCGAAGATGAAGAAATCATTGCAGGGTACCGTGTTATCAAATGTGACCAAGCAACTGCTGAGGATGGTGAAATCCACCTTTCTACAGCTCATTATTTTGACTTCTCCGATAAATTCAAGAAAGATTTCCTGCCCTATACCATTGAATTGGGACGTTCTTGGGTTCAACCTAAGTATCAACCCGCAATAGACAACAGAAAGGGAATCTTCTCCTTAGACAATCTATGGGACGGTCTTGGGGCATTGGTCCTGATCAATCCGGATGTGAAATATCTATTCGGTAAAGTAACGATGTATCCGCATTACAACCCTGAAGCCAGGGATCTGCTGATCTACTTCATGAACCATTACTTCCCAGATAAAGATAATTTGGTAGAACCTACTAAAGAACTTTATTTAGGATATAAAACCGATATCTCTAAGCATGAAGGCATCTTTGATGGCTTGGAGTATAAAGAAGGTTATAAAGTACTGAATGCAAAGGTCAGGGAACTGGATGAGAATATCCCTCCTTTGATCAATACCTATATGAACCTTTCTCCAACCATGCGTGTTTTCGGTACCGCTAGAAACAATGAATTTGGGGAAGTGGAAGAAACCGGCATCATGATTACCTTGGATGATATCTACCCTGCGAAAAAGGAGAGACACATGTCGACCTTTGAAAGGGACAGGCACTTTGGCCATCGTCCTGTAAAGACTAGATAAACTGTTGGATAAAAAAGTACCTTTTTTTTGGACTTTTTTAGGGACCTCCTTTTAGTTTTATTCGAGCCATATTTTCAAATTTCCGAATATGCCTCGAATGAGAGTAAAACAAAAGCAAGAGGATCTGCCAAAACAGATTGGATAATATTATATCATAAAAATAGAAAGCCCTCGATGTACCAACATCGAGGGCTTTTGTATGAGCTGTATTTAATCCTAGGGATATAAAGCCATCTCTAAATGGGGGATATTATCTTCTAAATTGACATCGCTCTCAATCTGGAATCCAAGTCCGGTATAGAAACGTGTCAGGTATTCCTGAGCGCTGATCCGGATCGGAACCTCTGGAAAATCCATTTTTGTTTGTTCAATGGCTTTGTCCATCAGGATCTGACCATATTGATGCTTGCGGTAATCCGCATGAACGACCACTCTGCCGATCGAACTGCAATCCGGGTAGGACACATTTGGTGGCAATAATCTTGCATAAGCAATGCAGGTATCTCCATCCATGGCAAAGAGATGTTTCCCTTTGAGGTCCTTATCGTCACATTCTGGATAAAGACAGTCCTGTTCCAACATAAAGACATTGATCCGGAGCTGCAAAATCTTATAGAGTTCCAAGGAACTTAGCTCTGCAAAGGACTTTATTCTCCAGTCCATTTCCCGTCTAGCTTAATAATGATTTTACGACTTCAGAAATGGTTCTTCCGTCCGCTTGACCTGCAAGTTTTTGGTTTGCTGCACCCATAACCTTACCCATGTCTTTGATCGATGAGGCTCCGGTCTCTGCAATAATGCCTTTCACTACATTTTCGATGGCGTCGCGATCTAGTTGTTTAGGAAGGAATTCTTCAATAACCTCCAATTCTTCAATTTCAATGGTATATAGATCCTTACGGTCTTGTTGCTGATAGATTTCAGCCGATTCTTTGCGTTGTTTAGCTAATTTCTGTAAAACCTTGATCTCTGTGTCTTCAGTCAATGCTTCCGTATGGCCTTTTTCGGTATTTGCCAATAAGATTGCCGCTTTGATCGCACGCAATCCACGTAACCTTACATTGTCCTTAGCGATCATTGCCGCTTTGATATCTTGGTTTATTTTTGCTTCTAATGACATATATATAGTATTTATTTTCTAATAACAAGTGTACCGTTTGCTTGGGCGGTTGGCATTACCAATAGGTCGTTGATATTGACATGCTTTGGTCTGGAAAGGACGAAAGATACGATCTCGGCGATGTCTTGGCCTGATAGGGGGGTCAATCCCTTGTAAACTGTTTTTGCACGATCTTTATCGCCATGGAACCTCACTTCGGAGAATTCGGTCTCTACCATGCCGGGGTCTATACTGGTGACCTTGATGCCTTTGGCCAGCAGGTCAATGCGCATGGCTTTGGTCAAAGCATCCACAGCATGTTTAGTAGCGCAGTAGACATTCCCGTTTGGATAGACTTCTTTTCCTGCGATAGATCCCATATTGATGATATGAGCTTGTTCACTACCTTCCATCATGGGGATGACAAATTTGCTGACATACAATAAGCCTTTGACATTGGTGTCGATCATACGGTCCCAGTCGCCAATCTGTCCATCTTGGATGGAGTCTAAACCTTGGCTAAGACCAGCGTTATTGATTAGGATATCGACCTTTTTCCATTCCTGTGGAAGGTTGGATAAAGTGGTTTCTACCTCTTCCGCATTGCGGACATCCAATTTAAAGCTATGGGTTTCGGTATTAGGGTTGATGGTTTTGATTTTTTGAATCAATTCTTCCAGTTTTTCAACTCTTCTGGCACATAAAAGAAATCTGTATTTATTTTCTTTTGCCAATTCCAGGGCGCAAGCTTCTCCGATTCCAGAGCTAGCTCCCGTGATTAAAACTGTCCTCATTTTATTGAAATTTATTTTACTTGGCTTCATACTTTTTTCCCGAATGGAGATCCGGAATTTCAGTAGATGCTTGATTATGATACATAACAAATATACAACAAAAGACTAAAAATTTCTGTTCCTGCAAATGCTTTCATAAACTTAAAGAGTACCTGAAAGCGCTTAACTCGTTGACTATGAATTGAAGAGGGCAAAAGGCCTGAAAATAACTGTTTGCATGACCCTTTCGGGTAGGTTATTCACATCGGCCAATCTTATCCACATTCGGGTAAAGGCTTGATTTTTAATGCGTATATTTAGTTATTAACAGGTTCTTCACAATTGATGTTGATTATTAGTCCCTGTTTTACAACTGCTATTGCATGATTGTTGGAGCACCTATTTTTTACTGTTCAAAACTTGATAGTAGGGCGACTTTTATTTTTCTTACATTTGTTACCCTATCCTTGAAAACAGGGTGAATCAAGCCGAGAAATATTTTTTAGTATGTCTTTAGAAAACGAATTTAACAACAGTACGTCAGGACAACCTAGTCGTGCAAATTTCAACAAGAAAAGAACGAGCTTAAATAACTTAGTCTCCGGACTAGGCAAGCTCCCTCCGCAAGCATTGGACCTTGAGGAGGCAGTGTTAGGTGCCCTGATGTTGGAGAAAAATGCACTAAGTGAAGTCATTGATATCTTGAAACCAGAGTCGTTTTATAAAGAGTCGCATCAGAAGATCTTCCAGGCTATCTATAACCTATTCCAGAAGACTTCCCCAATCGATATTTTGACCGTAGTTGCTGAACTGCGCCAGATGGGAGCCTTGGAAATGGTGGGCGGTGCCTATTATATCACACAGTTGACAGACCGTGTGGTTTCTGCTGCCAATATAGAATACCATGCCCGTATTATTTCGCAAAAATATATTCAGCGTGAATTGATCAAGGTTTCTACGGAAATCATCAATTCATCCTATGATGAAACCTCGGATATCTTCGATCTATTGGATCATGCCGAGAAATCCCTTTTTGATATTGCCCAAAACAACTTGCGAAGAGATTCCAGAAAGATGGACGATATCATGCGGGAAGCGATTTCTTCATTGGAATCCCTACGTGATAAAACCGATGGTTTGACGGGTATTCCTTCAGGCCTGACTGCATTGGACAGAATGACCTCAGGTTGGCAACCTTCTGACTTGGTGATTATCGCGGCTCGTCCTGCGATGGGTAAAACGGCATTCGTATTATCTGTTGCGCGTAATGCTGCAGTAGACCATAATAAAGCGGTAGCTGTATTCTCGCTGGAGATGTCATCCGTGCAGTTGGTGAACCGTTTGATCGCAGGTGAAACAGAGATTGAACAAGAGAAACTGAAAAAAGGAAATCTAGCCGACCATGAATGGCAGCAATTGCACTCCAGGATTGGTCGTTTGACTGAGGCGCCATTGATTATTGATGATACGCCGGCACTGAATGTGTTTGAATTCCGTGCTAAGTGTAGACGTCTGAAGGCTCAGTATGATATACAGATGGTAATCGTCGATTACTTGCAGTTAATGCATGGTAAAGCTGATGGTAAAGGTGGTGGTAACCGTGAACAGGAGATCGGTAGTATTTCACGTGCCCTAAAATCAGTAGCGAAAGAATTGAACATTCCAGTTTTGGCCTTGTCGCAGTTAAGTCGTGCGGTTGAGTCTAGACCAGGTAACAGTAAGCGTCCTATGTTATCCGACTTACGTGAGTCTGGATCTATTGAGCAGGATGCCGATATGGTATTGTTCCTGTACCGTCCAGAGTACTACGGATTGTTAGAAGATGAGGAAGGAAGATCCACCGTAGGGGTGGGAGAGGTTATTATCTCCAAACACCGTAACGGTGAGACCGGTATTGTTCCATTGCGTTTCGTCGGTAAATATGTGAAGTTCGTCGATCTTGAGGATGATTTCTCGGGAATGGGTCCAGATGGCGGAAGCTTCAACGACTTCGGCGGTGGAATGGGGAATGCAATCCAACCATCAGGTAATTTCGGCGACTTCGGCGGAGGGATCACCATGCCATCCCGAATGAATGATATGCCGGATGATGCACCGTTTTAGAATTGCAAAAACACTGTAGGGGCGTGTCGCATACGCCCCCATCATGTAAACAAAATATAAATGCACCCGGAAGAGTGCTTTTTTTTGTGGAAAGTTGAAAAAGATCATATCCCAAAATGGGTGTTTATTGATGGCTTGTATTAGGCGGGTGGTTGCGATACACCTACGAACTCTCTTGCCTTTCCGGTATGATCTTGGTCTATCCTCGCATCCCTTTAATCCTGGTTCAAATGTATACGGCGGGCGGATGCAATCCGCCCCTACGGAATTGGGGTATTTTAGGATAGTGTATAAACCCCTGGAAGTTCGGTTTTTTTTATTGTGCTTATTCTTGTAAATTGAACCTGATGGAGTCCGTCAATTAATCTTAAATTTTAAGATTGTTATAAATGGCGGGTTAAATTTTTTAAAGAATTATTGGCCGAATAAGTAATGATGTTAATATTTTAAATAATGAGAATTTCATTTTGCATGTTGACTGCATTTTTGCTAATTATATCATGTCGATATGATAATGGTAAAGTAGTTGAATATTATCCGACAGGTGAGAAGTTTGGAGAAGGATATATGAAAAATGGGAAAAAGGAGGGACATTGGATTACATGGCATGAAGATGGTAGCAAATTGGGAGAATATAACTACTTAAGAGGAGAATTTGATGGTAAAATTATGCAATGGTATAGAAATGGAAAAATACAATCATCTTCAAGATATATTCTAGGTAATCCGATAGATACATCTAAACGTTATTTTAAGAACGGTAGCTTGAATTATATTGAATACTACATTGAACCTGGTATACGGGAAGGTAAATTTACTATTTGGCATAAAAATGGCGTAATTAGTCAAATCGGATTCTATAAAAATGGAAAGATGGATGGTGAGTGGAAAACGTTTGATAAGAACGGAGTTTTGGAATCAGTATCTTATTACCAAGTTGGAGACAGTGTAGGTAATTGGCTAGATTATGATAAAAGAGATTATCTCATTAATGTAGATTGTTCAAAGTAGAGTAGGTATATGATTACGGCTCTAGGTTCTATGATGCCGAGATCAACAGGTGGAATCTTTGTAGGAAGGAATATCGCTTGACGTATAACCCCTAGCGGGGGTGAAATATTTTTCAATAAAACTTTCAGCAGAGAAAAAATAGTTTGCTCATCTTACGATTTAGCAATGACAACGGCCCATAAAAAAATAAAAAATAGATTCTTCGTTTCACTCTGAATCCCTCCCTGGAATCTCCAATTCTGAACGATTAGTGAAGAATCTGTACGGTTCTCTATTATTAATGCCTGTCATTCTTTACCGAAGGTAAAGAACCTGTACGCCAATGTAATCTGCAATATATATTCAAATTTATGCGGCGGGCGTATGCGATACGCCCCTACAGAATTGTGGCCAAATATAGTCTAGGAGGCCACTTTAATGCCATGATCTTGGTCCATCCTCCCATCCTCTCTATCCTGGTTCAATCCATGATCTTGGTCTATCCGGTGGGTGAGCGGCATCTCGGCTTCGCTCGATAACCGTCGAACCCCTTATCCCATCCATCCTGGTTCAACCCCCCTCCCCAAACCTACTTCACCTTAAAATCAAAATACTGATCCTTGAAGGGTTCATTCTTTAGGGTATAATGCCACCATTCTTCTTCGATGGCTTTGAAGCCATGTTTTTCCATGATGTCCTTGAGTAGTTTTCGGTTGGCCTTTTGTTGTGCTGAAAGGTTGCTATAATCGTGGTGTGAGGGTTCGCCGAAATAGTCGAATCCTGTTCCCATGTCCAATTCTTTTTTGTCCTTTAGGTTGATGATGGTGAGGTCGATGGTACTACCGCGGCTATGGCCAGATTTTTCGGCAATATAACCCAGTTTAAACAGGTTTCGTTTATCCACATCAGGATAGAATTCTTTTTTAGCTGCGGTATCGGCAATGTCCAAAGCCCAATCCTTAAAGTTGTTTACAGCCTGCTGCGGTCTGTAGGCATCAAATACCTTGATTCCTAAACCTTGTTGGTTCAGTTCTTTTTGGATTTGGACCAATGCGTTTGCAGCTTCCTTGCTGATAAAGACTTTATTGGCCTCATAGCCTTTGACACGTCTTCCCAAGAAATTATGGTTTCCATAATATCTCAGATCGATTTCAAGGTTGGGGATCTGATCCTTTAGATTGACAAAGGTATTGGGGATCTCGCGCTGGCTGGCGCAAGAAAATAATAGGCTCAGGGCAAGCAGGTGTATAAGGAATAAATACCGAGTTTTCATGATCTATGGTTTTGATGATTATAGGACAAATGTAAAAAACCTTTGGAAGTTTGAAACCTTCTATGGAGGTTTTGGTTTTTGTTAAGTAAATATCCACAATCGTTTTTCGGAAAAAAGCGGAATGATTAGTTTTGTCGAAATATGAGAAAGAAATTTGATGTAGCAAATTGGGCGAGAAGAGAACATTTCGAGTTCTTTTCCCAATTTCCAGAGCCGTTCCATGGGATTACTGCTGAGTTGGATTTAAGTATTGCTTACCATGAAGCCAAGAAAAGATCGCAATCTTTCTTTATGTACTATCTGTACCGAGCGCTGAAGGCCATGAATGAGATCGAGAATTTCAGGCTTCGGATCGATAGTGGAGAATTGTACCTGTATGATCAGGTGCATATCTCGACCACGGTGCTGAGAGCAGATAATACATTTGGTTTCTCTTACATCGATTTCCATGAAGATGAATCTTCTTTTTTGGAAGGGGCAAATCTAGCGATTGAAAAAGTGAAGGCCTCGACGGGATTGGATCTAAGTGGTGCGAGGATCAATGAGGTACATTGTTCCGCGTTGCCATGGGTGAATTTCACTTCGCTTTCCCATGCCAGGAACTTCAACTATCCGGATTCCTGTCCGAAGATTTCCTTTGCCAAATTAATGGACCGCAATGGGAAAAAGACCATGGCGATTTCGTTACATGCGCATCATTCCTTGGTCGACGGTTACCATGTGGGTCTGTTTATGGAGCGATTTCAGCAATTGCTAGATCAAATCGATTAGGTTTTTGCTATCTTCTTGTGTCTGTGGATAATTTTCTAAAATAGTATGCCTATTTTTATTAAATTTGAGTCCCCATTTTTGAGGCATTACATAAGATAAATTTAGGAGAGTATTTTGGATTTTTTAGCAGGACTGAACCCCTCACAACGAGCCGCAGTTGAACAAACAGAAGGTCCAGTGATGATTGTTGCTGGAGCGGGATCTGGAAAAACGCGTGTAATTACCTATAGAGTAGCCCATTTGATACAAAAAGGAGTTGATCCTTTCAACGTTCTGGTGCTGACCTTTACCAACAAGGCAGCCAAGGAAATGCGTGAACGTATCATGAAGGTGGTAGGCTCTGAAGCCAAGAATATATGGATGGGTACATTCCACTCGGTGTTTGCGCGAATCTTGCGGGTCGAAGCAGAACTTTTGGGATATCCCAAGAACTTTACCATCTATGATACAGATGATACCAAGAGCCTGTTGCGGACCATTTTGAAAGAGATGAACCTGGATGACAAGCTCTATAACGTGAATCATGTTTATGGGAGGATTTCATCAGCGAAGAATAATTTAATTTCCCCACAGGAATATAATAAGAACGAAGCGATCCTTGCCGAGGATCAATCAAATGGAAGAGGACAGTTGGGTCAGATCTATATGGCTTATGCACAGCGTTGTTACCGTGCTGGAGCGATGGATTTTGATGATTTGCTGTTCAAGACCAATGTGTTGCTCAATAAATATCCTGAGGTATTGCATAAATACCAGCATCAGTTTAAATACCTGATGGTGGATGAGTACCAGGACACCAACTTTTCGCAGTACTTGATCGTGAAGAGACTGGCTGCGGTGAATGAGAACATTTGTGTGGTAGGTGATGATGCGCAGAGTATCTATGCCTTCCGTGGCGCTAACATCCAGAACATCTTGAATTTCCAAAAGGATTATCCAGATGTGAAGGTGTTCAAATTAGAACAAAACTACCGTTCGACCAAGATGATCGTGAATGCTGCCAACAGCATTATTGCCAACAACAAGAATCAATTGGAAAAGAACGTGTTCTCTGATAATGAGGATGGTGAGAAAATCAAGGTAAGTCGCGCCTTTTCGGACAACGAGGAAGGAAAGATCGTGGCTGAAGCCATCTCGCAGGAGAAATCCCTGAAAGGATTGAGGTATAAGGATTTCGCTATTCTCTATCGTACAAATGCCCAATCTAGATCATTGGAGGAGGCTTTGCGGAAATTGAATGTCCCTTACAAATTGTACGGAGGAACTTCCTTTTACCAACGTAAGGAAATTAAGGATTTAATTGCTTATTTTAGGCTGACATTCAACCCGAACGATGAGGAGGCCCTGAAACGTGTGATCAACTATCCGCGTAGAGGGATTGGCGATACGACAGTTGAAAAGATCATGGTGGCTGCCGACCAACAGCAATTGCGCTTGTGGGATGTGGTAGCTAATTCCCAAATGTTCTTGGATGGTAGGAGTGCGGCATCGGTTTCCAATTTTGGATTGATGATCCAGAGTTTCCAGGCGACCGCAAAAACCAACACGGCATTTGATACGGCCATGCACATTGCACAGCATTCTGGGATCCTGAAGGATCTATATGAAGATAAATCTGTTGAAGGTCTGGCCAGGTATGAGAATATCCAGGAATTATTGAATGGTATCAAGGAGTTTTCGGAAAGGGAAGACCTGGAAGAGAAAGGTCTGGATGTCTTTATGCAGGACATTGCTTTGCTGACCAATGATGACAATGATAAGGATCCGAATGCAGATACGGTTTCATTGATGACCATCCATGCTTCAAAGGGATTGGAGTTTCCAGTAGTCCATATCGTAGGGCTGGAGGAAAACCTTTTCCCATCGCAGCTTTCGTTGAATTCTAGGTCGGAACTGGAGGAGGAGCGGAGGTTGTTTTATGTTGCTGTTACACGGGCAGAGAAGAAATTGCATATTTCGTATGCAACATCTCGCTACCGTTGGGGAACCTTGAACAATTGCGAGCCGAGCAGATTTTTGGATGAATTGAATCCAAGCTGTCTGGACCTAGACTTCAAACCTCGTGGAGGGGCGATGATGGATGATGATTTTGGCTCGGAAAGGGTCCAATGGCAACGTAAGGAGAACAATACAGGCGGTGATGTATTCTCGAAACCAAAGCCGAAAGTGGTGAAAACGACCTCGATTTTGCCTAAGGCGCACAAGCCGAGTGCGGACTTTGCACCATCGGATACTTCGGGTCTACAGGTTGGTATGGAAGTTGAACATGAACGCTTTGGATTTGGCAAGGTAATTAACCTGGAAGGAAACAAACCGGACGTAAAAGCAACTATTTTCTTCAAAGAGTTGGGACAGAAGCAATTGTTGCTTAAATTTGCCAAGCTTAGAATAGTAAATTAATACCCAAATTAGCATTACATATTTAACACCTATATAGGGTTAAAGCAAAATAAACATATGATTTTTGATTATAACAGCACTAGACCAAAATTGATTTTGGCGGAATACGGCAGAAATGTACAGAATATGGTCGACTATATTTGTACGCTGTCAGATAGGGAAGAAAGAAACCGCTTAGCCCAGGTTGTCATTGATATGATGGGGGTATTGAACCCGCATCTACGTGATGTATCTGATTTCAAGCATAAACTTTGGGATCACCTATATATCATTTCGGACTTCAAGATCGATGTGGATTCTCCATATCCAATTCCTACCAAGGAAAATATCCACCATAAACCTGAGACGCTAAAATACCCGAACCATAATATTAGGTTCAAGCATTATGGACATACGGTGGAGGAGATGATCAATAAAACATTGAACATCAGTAATCCCGAAGCAAGATTGAAAATGACATTGAGCATTGCCAATTTCATGAAGATGGCCTACCTGACCTGGAACAAAGATTCTGTGTCGGATGATCAAATCCTTCAGGACCTGAAAACCTTGTCGCGTGGAGAATTGGTTCTTCCGGGAGACACAGTGCTGACCAAGCTTGACTTCAAAACTCCGCCTCCGGGGAATCGTGTTAAATCCTCAAGTAGTGGAAGTGGCCAACAACAACAAAACAAGCCACAAAACAACTATAACAACAAGAGGAGCAACAATAACAACAACAATAACAACAAGAGGCCCTCGAACAATAACAACAACAACAATAACAGACAGAAAAAAAGCTATAAATAAGACCGGATGAAGAAAGCAATTGAATCGATACGGACAATTGCTTTTTTCATGTGGGATTAATATGAATTGAACAGACCTTTGGGCTAGTACCATTCCGAAGGTAGGGTTGATATGAAAAAACTATGAATGCATTTGAAATTTACGGTGGCAAACCATTAAAAGGAGAAATCGTTCCGCAAGGAGCAAAAAACGAAGCATTACAAATCATCTCTGCAGTTTTGTTGACTGCCGAGAAAATGACCATTAGCAATATTCCGGACATTAAGGACGTCAATAAATTGATCGATCTTTTGGCGGCGATGGGTGTCGAGGTAAATAGGATCAGTGATGATACTTATGAGTTTGAGGCAAAAAACATCAATATAGATTATTTTCAATCGGAAGAATTCAAGAAAAAAGGCGGTAGCTTACGTGGGTCGATCATGATCGTTGGGCCATTGTTGGCTAGATTTGGAAAGGCTGCCATCCCTAAACCGGGTGGTGACAAGATCGGAAGACGCCGTTTGGATACCCACTTTTTAGGTTTTGAAAAGTTAGGGGCAAAATTTGTCTATGATGCGGAGAACCATTTCTTCAATGTAGATGCAACGCAATTGAAGGGAACCTACATCCTTTTGGATGAGGCTTCGGTTACGGGTACGGCAAATATCGTCATGGCAGCAGTCCTTGCAAAGGGAGTGACTACCATCTATAATGCAGCCTGTGAGCCATATCTTCAACAGTTATGTAAGATGTTGAATAGGATGGGAGCTAAGATCTCTGGAATCGGTTCGAACTTATTGACGATTGAAGGCGTTGAGAAATTGGGTGGAACAAGCCATAAAATGCTTCCAGATATGATCGAGATTGGTTCATTCATTGGTTTGGCAGCTATGACTGGGTCGGAAATCACGATCAAGGATGTATGTTTCCAAGAATTGGGGATTATCCCATCTGTATTTTCTCGATTGGGGATCAAATTTGAATTGAGAGGTGATGATATCTTTATCCCTGCTCAAGAGAATTATGAAATTGATACCTTTATTGATGGGTCTATCTTGACCATTTCTGATGCACCTTGGCCTGGTTTTACGCCGGATCTTTTGAGTATTGTCTTGGTTACGGCCATCCAAGCCAAAGGTAATGTCTTGATCCACCAAAAGATGTTTGAAAGTAGATTGTTCTTCGTCGATAAATTGATCGATATGGGTGCTCAGATTATTCTATGTGATCCACATCGTGCGACAGTAATCGGCTTGAACAAGCAAAATAAACTTCGCGGAATTGAAATGACTTCTCCGGATATCCGTGCTGGAGTATCCTTATTGATTGCTGCATTGTCAGCGCAAGGAAAGTCTGTAATCTATAATATCGAACAAATCGAGAGAGGTTATCAGCACATTGAAGAACGCTTGAAAGCATTAGGTGCAGACATCAGAAGGGTTGAGGCTCAGCCAGCTGGCCATTAAACCTGAATTGTCTTACTAATGTTAAAAAAGGATTCAGAGTTGGATAATCTACTAAGTCTATATATTTTTGTGCTCAAATTAATTGTTCAAACAAACACATGAAAAAAATCACATTATTATCAGCAGTTGCGGCATTAGTACTGGCTTCATGCGCTGGAAACCCAGAAGGTAAAAAAGCTGAAACCAAGGATTCAGTTGAGATCACTCAATCTGAAGTTGTAGGAAATGCTTATACAGTTGATACAACTGCGTCTAAAGTAATATGGACAGGCACAAAAGTAACCGGTAAACATACAGGTACAGTTGCGATTAAATCGGGAACAGTTAACGTTGATAACGGTAAATTGACTGGTGCAAACGTTGTATTGGATATGACTACTATCGGATCTACTGACTTAGAAGGCGAGTTCAAAGGTAAATTGGACGGACACTTGAAGTCAGAAGACTTTTTCGCTGTAGAAAAATTCCCTGAAGCTACTTTCACGGTTACTGAGGTAAAACCTGGTGCGACTGATGCAGATTTGAATATCTCTGGTAACTTGGTTATCAAAGGTGTTAGCAAGAACATTACATTCGAAGCTAAAGTTGTTGAAGCTACTGAAGCTGCAGTTAAAGCTACTGCAAACTTTAACATCACAAGAGCTGATTGGGGTGTAACTTATGAAGGAAAATCTGATGATTTGATCTCTAAAGAAATCAATTTTGACATTACCCTTGTTGCAAATAAATAATTTTATTTAATTCTATAATAAGAGCCTTTGGTCATTGATCAAAGGCTTTTTTTATGCCTCAATCCCTTGGGAACGGACTTATTATCTTATTTTTGTAATTCAATTAAATGCATTGCCAATGAAAATTACGCTGATCTGTATCGGTAAGACAGATGACCAACATATCGTGAAGGGGATTGAGATCTATACCAAGAGGTTGAAGCATTATGTGAATTTCCAGATTGTTGCGATTCCCGATATCAAGAATTCCAAGAACCTGAGCGAGAGTCAGCAGAAAGAAAAAGAGGCGCAGTTACTGCTCAAAAATTGCAGTAACCAGGATTTTATCATCTTGCTGGATGAACGAGGTAAGGAATTTAGCTCGATGGAGTTTTCAGCGTTCCTGGAAAAACAGATGATTTCCAGTGTGACGCATTTGGTCTTTATGATCGGTGGACCTTATGGCTTTGATGATACGGTCTATCATCGTGCAAATGCGAAGATATCGCTTTCGAGGATGACTTTTTCGCATCAGATGGTCCGCTTGTTTTTCGTAGAGCAGATCTATCGTGCATATACGATAATGAGGGGTGAGCCTTACCATCACGAATAATTTTATGTAAATTGAATATTTATAGCATCATATATTAAATGTAAAGGATAATCATGGACGATAATAAATTTAAAAGGGATTATAAGTTTAAGAGTCAGGAAGGAGCTCACGGTGGTAATATCAATAAGTGGATCATTATTATCGGTGGGGCAATTGTAATTTTATTGGCTTATCTGTTGAGATAGGGGGCTTAATGGATTTATTTTGCAAGAATTCGAAGAATTTATTGCGCTAAATAATTTTGAAATATCCTTTAGCTGGAATTTCTATGGAGTTATGGATGGGACCAGTTCATATTCTGATAATCCGATAAACTACAGTTTGGATATTGCCAATCAAAGGAAAACAGAGATTATTGAATGGATAAATAAGCATAAATTAAAACCGGAAGAGGTCTTGATTATTGATGATGATAAATCCTTGAATGATTTACCATTGAACTTTAAGGAGAGCTTGGTTTTGACTAATCCGTATATAGGATTGAGTAACCAAAATGAATTAAAAAGTGTTCTAAAAAGGAAAGTGAAAAAGACAATTCTGGGTTAAAAAATTTGAAAGTATTTCAAAAGGCTTTATCGTTATAAGGATAGGGTCTTTTTTTTGTTTTTGTAGTCTTGTTTAAGCTGTTGTAACAAGGTTTAAAGGATTGAAAGGAGTAGATATGGCGGTAAGGGGTTCGTTGGGCTTAGCTGGCAAATAAATAAGGCGATACGGGGAGTATCGCCTTAAAATCACACTAACTATTAATAAAACCCTATAGAACTAGGTGTTTTCAAAACATAGATCTTAGACTAGACTACAGTCTATCTCCAAGACCCACTGTAAAAGTAAAAACCTTTTATTATAAAATCAAATAAAAGTTGCAACATTTATATTATAATTGAATTTTATCTATATTTTTTAAGAATTCAACCCACGCAACTTGGTCTGTTTTAAATGTTAGGTCATTTTCTTGCAGTTCGTTTAAAGGAATTAACCTAAAAGCTTGTAGTTTTCCTTCTAGGGATTTTTCAGTAAAGTCGAAAGATTTTGTCCTAATGTTTAATTCTACGTTGTTTTTTTGCTCTACTTGATAATAAATGGAAATAATTTGACTATCATTAAAACTGGATTTTTCAAAGAAGTCGGTGGTGTAAATATGCTTGATGACCTCGACTTCCATTCCAGTTTCTTCCAGATATTCTCTTTTTAATGCATCGATCAATCCTTCTCCATATTCTAAGCCGCCGCCAGGAAATTTTGTGAAGGATACATTCTCCGTTCGTTCATCGCTAATCAAAACTTCATTACGATCATTGATCAATATGCCATAAACCCTAACATTAAATAAAAACATAGTTAAAAATATTTGATCCTGCCTTGGAAAGGGCAAAATCATGATGTAGTAATTTGTAATTTCTGAGTCTGGTGAATGGCCAAGGCAGGAAGACCTGCCTTGACCATCAATATTATAAAGGTTGGAAACCTGAATCTACTGATTCGGTCTCTAAGCCAACCAGGGAGTAGTGTTTAGGTAAAAACCAAGAAATGGTATTCATTGCTTGTTTGTACTCTTTTTCGTTCGAAAAGTTTTTTGGAGTAATGTTGAATACTAAATCTTGTGTGACCGTTTCTTCATCGGTGTAATTCCTGGCGATCAACATAACCATCGGATTCTTAACCCCTGAATATTGTAGGAATTCACGGATCTGACGACGCGCATAGTCTGGTAGGATCTCTTGGGATGGTTGCCCAACCAAGATCTCTTCATCGCTTCCGATCACGAAATCTTCATTGTTCAAAGAAAAATGGTGCTCGTCTGTATAGAATTCATTGCGCAGTGCGTAGTTCAATAGATCTCCATAGCTGAACATCCAGTCCGGATTTTCCTTTCGGGTATTCAATGCGACTCCAAAACCATTCTGCAGTAAGTTTCCTAATTTATTCTTAATGACATAGGCTTGGAAGTTTTCTCCAGGTTCTACGGAACGCAGGTTGAAATAAGGGAACCCGTCCGTACTCATGATGATTTCTGGTTCGGATACCGCTAGGTTTGCCTCAGCAATATTATCGATAAACTCTGCTACCCAATCATTGTTCCTCTTTTCTAAGGGGATTGTTAGCAGGTTGTTAATGACTAGTGTTTTTTCAAGATCTCCTAAATTCCCGGATCCCGCATTAGCATCAAAAAAATGTATGTTACTCATAAGTCCTTTGAAAATACGGCTAAAAGTAAGGATTATTGTCTTAATGTAAAGTGTTTTATTCAAAAATGATGGGATTTAAAGGACAATTAGGGTAAGATAAACTGGTTTATTTTCTTATTTTTGTTAAAAAAGGAACCACTTTAATGTCAGATTTAAATACGACACGATCAGTGCACTATAATACGTCAAAAATAAGCTACGAGGAATTCCGCCAGGTACTCATAGAAGATTATAAACTAGCCACGCAAAGCCGATTTGTCAGTCTATTGGGAAGAAAGGAAGTGCTTACAGGCAAAGCTAAATTTGGAATTTTCGGAGATGGTAAGGAATTGGCTCAGATTGCCCTGTCCAAGGTTTTTAAACCCGGAGATTGGCGATCAGGCTATTATAGGGACCAAACTTTAGCTTTCGCCCTTGGGATCAGCAGTATCTATAATTTCTTTTCGCAATTGTATGCTAATCCTGATATAGAGGCGGAACCTTCTTCTGCTGGAAGACAAATGGTGGCCCATTTTGCTACGCCCTTATTAAACGAGGATGGCGATTGGATCGACCAAACAAAGCAGGTAAACTGTTTTTCAGATATTTCCACCACCGGTGGACAGATGTCAAGGATCCTTGGTTTAGGATTGGCATCGAAACTGTATAAAAATAATCCTAATCTATCCCATAAAGAGAAGTTCAGCAATGATGGTGAAGAGGTGGTTTTCTGTACCATTGGAAATGCCGCGACCTCTGAAGGTGTGTTCTGGGAGACAGTAAATGCTGCTGGTGTGAAGCAATTGCCTGTGGTGATTTCGATTTGGGATGATGGATATGGAATTTCGGTTCCTAATGATATACAAACCACCAAAGGTGATATCTCTTCCTTGTTAAGAGGCTTTCAGGAGGATGAAGCTGGATCAGGTTTTGAAATTTTCCGGGTAAAAGGATGGGATTATGCCGGCCTTTGCGAAGTATATGAGAAAGCTGCTGATTTCGCAAGAAATAACAGTAAACCTTGCCTGGTGCATGTGGTCGAAATGACCCAGCCTCAAGGACACTCTACTTCTGGTTCGCATGAACGCTATAAAAGCCATGAGCGATTGGAATGGGAAACTGAATTTGACTGCAATAGGAAGATGCGGGATTGGTTGATCGATTCTGGAATGGCTACCGAAGAGGAATTGGCTGCCATTGATTCTGAAGCAAAGGATTTCGTCAGGAAAGAACAGAAAAGGGCCTGGGCTGACTACAGAAAAACGCTTCAGGTTGATCTGCAGGAAGCGATTGCGAAATTGGAAGGGATCAACCATCATGCTGCTGAAATACCTTTAAAAACCTTGTTGTCAACGACTGAGCCTTCTCTAAAAGAGGTTTATGTAAATGTTAGGCGGGTGATCAGGGAGCTTCGTGGAATTGAGGTTTTAGGGAAGGATGAACTGATATCTTGGTTCCGTGATAAACAGAAAATTAATCATGATCGATTCAACGATAAACTTTTCGTTGATACAAAATATTCTCCATTATTGGTGGAGACTGTTCCTGCTGAATATGATCAGGATTCTCCAATTGTGGATGGTCGCGAAGTACTGAACGCTTGCTTCAAAGCAAACTTTGATAAGGATGCCAGATTATTGGCTTTCGGAGAAGATGTGGGTAAGATCGGAGATGTGAATCAAGGATTCGCTGGCCTGCAAGAAGAGTTTGGTAGCCAAAGGATTTTCGATACTGGTATTCGCGAATCCGCGATTATTGGGAAGGGGATAGGCCTGGCTGTTCGCGGTTTCAGACCGATTGCTGAGATCCAATATTTGGATTATCTGATTTACGCTATGCCAGTCCTGAGCGACGACTTAGCTAGTTTGAGTTATAGAACCAAGGGAAGGCAAAGAGCTCCATTGATCGTTAGGACCAGAGGTCATCGTTTGGAAGGGATCTGGCATTCAGGTTCGCCTATGTCAGTACTTTTGGGAGGTTTGAGAGGAATGCATATCTGTGTGCCAAGGAACATGACTCAAGCCGCTGGAATGTATAATACCCTTTTAAGATCGGATGAGCCTGCAGTCGTGGTTGAATGTCTGAATGGCTATCGATTGAAAGAGAAAATGCCACTCAATATCAGTGAATTTACAGTGCCAATTGGTAAAGCCGAAAAGATAAGGGAAGGTTCAGATATCACAGTGGTTTCTTATGGTTCAACGCTTAGAATTGTTCAAGAGGCTGCTCTTGAATTAGATAAATTGGGAGTTTCCATTGAAATAATTGATGCCCAATGTTTACAACCATTCGATAGAGATCAGATTTCTGTTGAATCCTTGAAGAAGACAAATAGATTATTAGTGGTGGATGAGGATTTCCCTGGAGGGGCTTCTTCTTATATCACACATGAAATATTGGAAAAACAAGGCGGTTACTACCATTTAGATGGTCAGCCAAAAACCTTGACCGCAAAAGCTCATCGTCCGCCTTATGGCTCCGATGGTGACTACTTTACTAAACCGGCTGTTGATGATGTCGTGGAAACGGCTTATCAAATGATGTCTGATAGTAATCCAACAACATTTCCTCCTATCTACTAGGAGGAAATGTTCCTGAATATTATATGCCGTTTGAGAATAAAGATGCCGCTCCAATAATTGCAGCGTGTTCTTGATATTGACCAATCTGTACGTCAAATCCTTCCAGAACTGACTTGTCTGGAAATATTCTGTCCCAAGCTTTGACGATGTTCCCGCCGATTACAAATGATTTACATTCATACTTCTGGCTAAAGAACTCCATAAAGCGTAATAAGTTTTCTTGGTATTCGGTTAGGAGCTGAGTTACCTCTTTTGAATCACCGTGTTTTTCAAGAATTTCTCTCAATCCACTTTCCTTAAATCCCGACAGTTCTTCAAATCGTTTAACAAACCATCTGGTCACGAGATATTCTTCAAAGATGGATTCCTTATAGACCGTGTCCCAGAGATCTGCATCAAAAGCTTTCTCTCCTTGACTCCAGACCGCACTTCCTAAACCGGTCCCCAAAGTAATCCCTAATATCCTATCTTTATGGTCTAAACCGCATCCGAATACCTCTCCTTGTAAGAAGGCAGCAGCATCATTGATGTACAGGATTTTGAAATCATCTTTTCCTAGACCTTCTAAGATAGGTTCCGTAACTTTGATGTTGTAAATACTATCGTATTTTGACTGACCTTTCATTAAAGCGACTCCCTTTTCATAATCGAAGGGTCCAGGAGCTGCAATTCCAATGTTAACTACTTTTAAATCAGTCTTTTCTAGACAAGATTTCATGTTGGAAGTCCAGTCAAGAAAAATCGATTTAGCATTTTCCAAAGAATTTACGTGCGAACGGGTAATGGTTTCGTCAAGAATTCTCCAAGAATCCTTCTCAACGATTGCTGAAGTGATATGTGTCCCGCCAATATCACATGAAAGAATATAATTGCTATTCTGCATTCTTTAAATAGGCCTTATATTTTAATAAATGGTCCGCTATTACGAGGGCAGCCATGGCTTCCACGATAATAACTGCGCGAGGTACCACACAAGGATCATGGCGTCCCTTTCCTGAAATGGTTGTTTCGTTTCCTTCTTCATTTATTGTGTTTTGATCACGCATGATTGTAGCAACAGGTTTAAATGCAGTACGGAAAGTAATGTCCATTCCATTGGAAATGCCTCCCTGGATACCTCCTGAAAAATTGGTTATTGTTTTAATTTGATTATCTTCTTTTACAAAGATGTCGTTGTGTTCTGAGCCTAACATTTTCGAACCTTCAAATCCAGAACCATATTCAAAACCATGAACAGCATTGATGCTCATCATTGCCTTGGCTAGGTCAGCATGAAGTTTATCGAAAACAGGCTCTCCGAGTCCAACAGGAACACTTCTGATGACAGTTGAAATAACTCCGCCAACAGTATCTCCGTTTTTACGGACTTGATTGATGAATTCTTCCATTTCGGAAGCACTTGCAGGATCCGCACATCTTACGATGTTGCTTTCTCTGGTTTCTAATAACCCATTTAGATCATTAAGATCTAAATTAGGTGCTTGGATATTCCCAACGGCTGAGACATGGGCAAATATTTCAATTCCGTATTGTTTCAAGAATAATTTTGCAATTGCTCCTGCTGCCACACGAGCTGCAGTTTCTCTTGCTGAAGACCTACCACCACCACGGTAATCGCGGATGCCATATTTCATTTGATAAGTGAAATCTGCGTGGGAAGGTCTGAATTTATCTTGAATGTGAGAATAGTCCTTTGAGCGTTGGTCTTCATTTGGAATTACGATTGCAATGGGCGTGCCTGTAGATTTTCCTTCAAAAGTACCGGATAGAATTTGTGCAGTATCGCTTTCTTTTCTTTGGGTTGTAATCTTAGATTGGCCAGGGCGGCGTTTGTCCAATTCTGATTGAATGAATTCTTCGTCAATTTCAACCAGTGCTGGGCATCCATCCACTATCACCCCAATTGCCTTTCCATGTGATTCCCCGAAAGTGCTTATCTTAAATAAATCTCCAAAAGTATTTCCTGCCATAATTCGATAATGCCCGTAAATATATAAAAATAGATATGAAAATTGCTTAGCTTATAATAATATTATTTTTCAGTGATTTGGAAGCCATGCTCTTCTAGATGCTGCCAAAACATAGGATATGATTTTTCTACCACATTAGGTTCTTCAATTATAACTTGTTTGAAAACTATCGCCAATGGAGCAAATGCCATAGCCATTCTGTGGTCTTCATAAGTTGCAATCGTTAGATTCCCTGGATCCTGAACTTCAGCTGTCTTCAGGTGATAAGTTTCACCATCAGCGATCAACTTCGCTCCGAACTTTCCAATTTCTGTTTGCAATGCCAAAATACGGTCCGTTTCCTTGATTTTCAAGGTTTCCAATCCTGTAAATGACACGTCTATTTTCAAAGCAGAAGCAATAACGACAACAGTTTGTGCTAAATCAGGACATTCTTTAAAGTCGAATAAGGTTTTATCAGACTTGGTACTTACTTTTTTCAGATGCAAACCATCTGCTTTAAAGCTTGATTCCACTCCAAAATGTGTCATGATCTCTACGATTTCCATATCACCTTGAAGGCTATGTTCCTTTAATCCTGGCAATACAATTTCACCGTTTTTGGAAAGCGCGACAATTGAATACCAATACGATGCAGCACTCCAGTCGGGTTCAACATAAAGAACAGACTCTGAAAAATCCTGCTTAGCAATCTGGATTTTGTTTTCCTCAAAATTATATTCAATTCCACATTCTTTGAGCATTTCCAAGGTCATAGTGACATAAGGACGAGAGGTTAATTCTCCTTTGATATCAATGGTCAATCCTTTCTTTAAGGAAGAAGCAATCAATAATAGAGAAGAAATATACTGGCTACTGATATTGCCTTGAATTGAGATCTGGTCTTTTCCTTGGATCATTCCGCCCTCGATCTTTAAAGGAGGATAACCAGACTTATTTTCATAATGGATATCAGCACCCAGATCCTTCAAGGCATCCACAAGAATCCCAATAGGTCTTTGTTGCATACGCTCGGTACCAGTCAGGATAAAGTTTCCTTTAATCAGGTTCAAGTAGGAAGTCAAGAACCTCATTGCTGTACCAGCAGGACCAATGTCTATTGTGTTGATTCCCGGATTAGGATTTGAAGCTTGGTTTAGAGCAGCATTTAAAGTTACGGTATCAGCTGCCTCGGATAGATTTTCAACTCGTACTGCACCTTTGCTCAATGCTCTGATGATAAGAGCACGGTTGCTCTCTGATTTTGAACCAGTAAGTTGAACCGTGCCTTTAATTTCTTGCGAAGGATGGGTTAAAATTAAGCTTTTCGCCGACATTCTTAAGCCTCCGCAACTGGTTTAGTGTTCATAACCTCGTTTTGCTTACGAATCGATTCGTTATGCAACAACTCTAAATATTTTGAAGTAAACTCTTCGCTTAGGCTAAGTGCCTTTGCCAATTGGATACGTTTCTGAACGATTTCATCCCAACGGTTGATCTGTAGGATCGTTACATTATTATCTCTTTTGAATTCACCGATTTTCTCAGCAATCTTCATACGATCAGCGATCTGTTTGATGATCTGATCATCCAACTTATCGATTTGGCCACGCAATTCAGCTAATTTATCTTCGAATGCAGGGTTGTCAGATTCAGGCTTACGAACAGCTACATTATCCAATAAGTCAGACAGAGCTGCTGGAGTAACTTGTTGTTTGGCATCGGTCCATGCTACCGAAGGATCGATATGTGACTCGATGATCAAACCTTGCATATCCATGTCCATAGCTTTCTGAGTAACGTAAGGGATTAATTCACGGTTACCACAGATGTGGCTAGGGTCATTGATGATAGGTAATTCAGGCGCAATAGCTTTCAATTGGATAGCGATATCCCACATTGGTTCATTACGGAAAGCAGTTTTCTCGAATGAAGAGAATCCACGGTGGATAGCAGCTAATTTTTTGATCCCAGCTCTATTAACACGTTCCAATGCTCCAATCCATAGAGAAAGGTCAGGATTCACTGGGTTTTTAATCAATACAGGAACATCCACACCTTGCAATGCATCTGCAATTTCTTGAACTGTAAAAGGGTTCGCTGTAGAACGAGCACCAATCCACAAAATATCAATTCCAGCGGCCAATGCTTCCTCAACATGTTTTGCAGTAGCAACCTCTGTTGCGGTCAACAAGCCGGTTTCTTCTTTAGCTCTCTTCATCCATTCCAAACCGATGCTGCCAATTCCTTCGAATTCCCCTGGTCTAGTACGTGGTTTCCAGATACCTGCACGTAAAACATTCACTTTTCCAGTGTTGGCTAATAAATGTGCTGTTGATACCACTTGCTCTTCAGTTTCAGCACTACATGGTCCGGCAATGATTAAAGGTTTATCCCCTGTATCCAACCAGGATTTCAAAGGAAGAATGTCTAATGAATGTTTCATTGTATTTTAGTTTGATTATTTACTTGATAAATTATTTTTTGATTTAGATCTTTTCGTTTTTCAGGTATTCACCCATAATGCTGAAGTTCACGGTGTGTTTCAGTACTTTACGGATGGCAGCGTCATAGTCTGCTTGTTTTTTCCATTCCACATCAACATAGAAATCATATTCATTTCTTCTGCCAACAACAGGCATGGATTGTATTTTACTCAAATTGACATTTTGCTCAGCAAAACATTGCAATACCATCGCTAAAGCACCGATAGCATGTGAGGTCTGGAAGGACAGAGAAGCCTTATTTGCATTTTTCTGCTCTTGTAATTCATTCGAAAGGATCAGGAAACGGGTAGAATTCTTTTTGTGGGTCTCAATTCTCTTTTCCAAGATTTCCAAACCATACAGTTTCGCTGCGGCCTCACTGGCGATAGCTGCAGTATGGGTTAATTTCTCATCCAAGATCTTCTTTGCACAGGCTGCCGTATCCATACCTTCCTTGATCGTCCATTCTGGATGGTCACTTAAGAACTCGTCACACTGTCTGATAGCGATAGGGTGGGACTCTACAAATTGAATATCCGAAAGCTTAACCCCTGGCAAAGCCAATAGATGTTGTTGAATATTTAAATGAACCTCACCAATGATATGGAAGCGGTAATCCCTTAAAAGATTGTAATTAGGAAGGATACTTCCTGCAATTGAATTCTCAATCGCCATCACCACATAGTCTGCTTTACCTTGCTTCAGCAGGTCACAAGTTTTCTTGAATGAAGTGCATTCAAGGGTCTCAATGTCCTTGCCGAAATATTTATAGGCAGCTTCCTCATGAAATGAAGCTTTAACTCCTTGGATGGCAATCTTTATTTTCTCACTCATTATCTTTTGTTATGCTTTGCTTTATGTCAAAAAAAAGGTCCCAAACTTTTCAGCTGGGACCCCTTAATATTTTCTCAATACCATATACTAGTCCCAGCTCTTATCTTTAAAATAAAAGAACCAAAAGTTGGTATATGTATATTGTTTGTTCATTTCCCGTTTATTTGTTGTCAAATATAGAAGTTCTTTATTTAAGTGCAAAATATTTTTTAAAAAATATTGTTTTAATGCTTGAAAAATCATTTAAAAATACGTTAAAAAACATAAAATAATCATCAAAAAAACGTGTAAAAAATGATTAAAAATGATAGATAAAATAGAGTGATAATTTTGTAAATATGCCTAATAATTCATTTATGGCTATTATTTCAATTAAATATCAAAAAAAAATATCGAAAAAAACAATGAAAAAATAGCTTAAAAACATTAAAAAATTAGATGCTTTTTTAATTCAAATTTTTAATAAAAAATATATCATTTATCTCCTGATTTTTAACAATAAGCTGTCGATTTTTCTATTATTTATTGTTGCTTAGTCTTTTTCACGCTCTGTTTGCAATGGAGAAAAGGATATATTTGTACGATTTCGAAGAATAATATCAAATGCATTTTATACTCATTTCAGTTCTCTGTTCTGTAACTGTTGCCATCATTATCAAATTGGCTAGGCAACGTGGAGTGAACTACTTGCAACTTCTGGTCTGGAATTACCCTATTGCACTTTTCCTTACCTACCTAGTCCTGAAACCTCAAATTGTTCCTTGGACTTCCAACCTCCCTTGGAGCATCTATCTCCCATTAGGATTCTTGCTTCCCTTTATTTTTATATGTCTTGCACTTTCTATCCGGTATGGAGGGATTGTAAAAACAGAGGTCGCACAGCGCTTATCTCTATTTATTCCCTTGATTGCCGCATACTTTTGGATGAATGAAGAATTCGCTGCCAATAAATTTATTGGGATTGCCGTAGGATTGCTTGCTATCGTATTTTCAATCGGATGGAACAAGAACGATCAGGTACAGGGCAAGCAAATTTGGATATATCCTTTAATGGTATTCTTCGGAATGGGGATCATCGATATACTTTTCAAACAGATAGCCCTAAATAGCCAGATTACCTACATGTCATCCCTTTGGATCGTATTTACGCTGGCACTTGGTTTTGCCTTGCTTTTTCTTGGTTACCTCTTGTTTGTCAAAAAACAAAGATTTGATACCAAAGCACTCCTTTATGGAGCTGTTTTAGGCATTTTCAATTTTGGAAATATTGTCTTTTACATGAAAGCCCATAAAGCATTGCCCGATAGTCCATCCTTGGTGTTTACAGGAATGAATATTGGGGTCATCGCAGTTGGGGCAATGGCAGGAGTGCTACTATTTAAGGAGAAACTTAGTGTTTACAATAAAATTGGGCTATTTTTGGCCATTATTTCAGTTTTATTAATTGCATTGCTGTGAGTTTATTTGAAGATACATACCAAACCATCGAACAACCATCCGAGGGGATTTTTAGGGACAAAGGAAGCAAGTTCATTGCTTATGCCTATCCATTCAAAGATGAATCTAAGCTAAAAGATATAATCGCTGAACTGAAATCCATGCATCCTAAAGCAAGGCATCATTGTTATGCTTATAGGCTCAGCCCAGATCGCGCTGTATTTAGGGTAAATGATGACGGCGAGCCTTCAGGAACAGCTGGAAGACCTATATTGAACGTGCTACTTTCTATGGATGTCACCAATATATTGGTGGTAGTAGTCCGCTATTTTGGCGGAACCCTCTTAGGAGTACCCGGCTTGATCAATGCCTATAAAACTGCTACCCAAGAAGCTCTTGCTGAGGCTGAAATAGTGGAGAAAACCGTAAATGATGTCTATGAATTAAAGTTTGATTATTTGCAGATGAATGATGTGATGCGGATAGTGAAGGAAACAGATCTGATCGTGTTGAGTCAAGATTTTGATACGAATTGTAAAATTACCTTCGAAATACGTAAATTACAGGTAAATGAAGTGATCGGGAGAATGGAGAAGATTGAGGGGGTGGAGATCAATTACTTTCGAACCATATGATTAACGATTCTGAACTAATTATTAATTCCGATGGAAGTATTTACCATTTGAATTTATTGCCATCTGATATTGCTGATACCGTAATTTTCGTCGGAGATCCTGACCGTGTACCTGAAGTTTCCAAATACTTCGATGATATAGAAATAAAAAAAGGAAGACGAGAGTTTATTACCCATACTGGTTCTGTTAAAGGGAAAAGAATCACTGTTATTTCTACAGGGATCGGAACGGATAACATTGATATCGTACTGAATGAATTAGATGCCTTGGTGAATGTAGATTTCCAGACCAAAACCCTCAAACCAGAAATCAAATCCCTTGATATTATCCGAATTGGAACCTCAGGGTCCATCCAAGGAAATATCTCCATGGGTACTGTCCTTGCTTCTGAATTTGCCATAGGATTCGATACCCTGATGCAATACTATAGAAAACCTTATACAGAGCCCGAAGTCCAACTTCAGGATGCTGTAGTGAAACATTTTGATAGCCTTACTTTCAAACCCTATGTAGGTAGGGCATCCCAAAAGCTATTGGATCAGTTTGCATTCGACCTGCCAAAGGGAATTACCATGACCGCTCCTGGCTTTTATGGTCCACAAGGAAGGAATGTGAGGTCGAATAATATCTATCCAGACCTGATCAAGAATGCCAATAGCTTCGAAATTTCCGGAAGGAACATCACTAATCTAGAAATGGAAACAGCAGGAATTTATGCCCTCAGTAATATGTTTGGGCACCACGCCATCTCCATCAATGCTATCCTAGCTAGCCGTGTAAGTGAATCCTTTAGTAAAAATCCACAGGAGATAGTTGATAAAGCTATAAGATTGGTGATAGAAAGACTATAATTACCCAGTCCCCTTCCTCGTCGAGTCAAATTTCAATAGGATAAACAACAAAATAGTAAACGACCATAATGAAGAACCCCCATAACTAATAAATGGCAATGGGATACCAATTACCGGAACGATTCCGATGGTCATACCAATGTTGATAAAGAAGTGGAAGAATAGGATAGAAGCTACCCCATATGCATAGATTCTAGCAAATGCCGTCCTTTGTCTTTCGGCAATATTCACCAGCCGCACCAGCAGGGCAACATAGATTGAAATTAATATCACTGAACCCACAAACCCCCATTCTTCACCAACCGTACAAAAGATAAAGTCGGTACTTTGTTCTGGTACGAAGTTGTATTTTGTTTGGGTACCTTGCAGGTATCCTTTTCCAAAAAGCTGACCTGAACCGATGGCAATCATTGATTGGTTCAGGTTATAACCCTGACCTTTGGGGTCATCCATTTTGCCTAAGATAATATCGATCCGATTTCTTTGGTGCGGTTGTAGGATTTGCTCGTATGCAAAGTCCACGCAAAGAACATACACGCTGGAGACCACAAACAGAATCGCCATATTGATCAGGTTCTTACGTTTCTTGCGCATCATAAAGGCAAAGAATCCACAGACCAAAGCCAATATTCCGATCAAGAGCCATTGGTTGACCAATAAAGCCAAGACGAATAAGAATATCGCCAAGCCTCCAATTATCAATAATCCAGTGCTCACGTATCCTTCTCTATAGAAAACAAAAATTAAAGCAAAGAAGGCTAGGGCAGAACCCGTATCAGGTTGCAACATAACCAAAGCGACAGGAAACAGAACAATACAAGCCCCTATGAATAAAGTCTTCATATTGGGGTTTTTATTCGTCTGGTTGCTTAGGTAATAGGCCAACAATAAACAGGTAGCTAGCTTCCCAAACTCCGAAGGCTGTAACCTAAAACTTCCTAGAGGAATCCAGGCTTGGTTACCACCGACATTCCTTCCTACCACCAATACTGCCACCAATAATAGGATGACCACTATATAGATTATGGGTGCGGAGGATATAAAAAACCGGGAATCAATGATCAAGATACAGATACCTATGATGAGTGCAGTAAAGATATAAATGGATTGCTTCCCGTAGTTGGTTGCCAAATTGAACAAACCGGGGTTCTCTGCGTCATACACAGCGGCATGGATATTAAACCAACCAATCAAGCACAGCGCCAACCACAAACCAATGGTCAACCAATCAATTCTACCGAAAAAGCTTTTCTTATGTAGGTTATTCATGGTTTCTCCTCACTTGGCTATGGTGAACTAATATGGCAGACTCCGTTTTTTTCTTCGGATCCACTGCTGCCGTACGTACCGTTTGTGGCTTATTAGTGTTCTTTGTACTATCCTTTTTGATGTTTTCCTCTTTCTTCACTTTTGGCTTAGGCAATAGATTTCCATTATAGATCCTGTCCTGAATGTATTTAGGTAAGGAAATCGTGTCTTTCAAATATTTTTCAACCATCATACTTGCAATTGGAGCAGCCCATGTACCACCATAACCAGCATTCTCGACGAATACAGCAATGGCAATTTTAGGATTATCTCTTGGTGCAAAAGCAAAGAAAACGGCGTGGTTCTCTCCGTGCGGATTCTGAACAGTACCTGTTTTTCCACACATCTCGATGCCGGCAATTTTTGAAGCAGCACCTGTACCGCCTTGGTTCACCGCTTGGCTCATCCCTTCGATCACAGGTTCATAATGTCTGGCATCAACACCAGCAAAGATCTTCTCTGTAAACTCTTCTTTAACAATCTGCTTTTCTCCAATCCCTTTGATTAAGTGCGGACGGTAATAAAAGCCTCTATTTGCCACAATGGCCATGATGTTTGCCATCTGCAAAGGAGTGATCCCTAATTCACCTTGACCAATGGAAAGTGATATATTGAAACTTGATCTCCAATTTCCGCTTCCGTACCTTTTGGTATAAAAGTCTGAAGTAGGCACTAAACCCGGTTTCTCACCCGGTAGATCGATGCCTAATTTATGTCCCAGCCCAAATTTCCCCAAAGCCTCTTTCCATAAATCATAGGCTTTAGGTCCACTCATTCCTCTTGAATCGATCATTTTGGCATATACATAACCGTAGTAAGTGTTACAGGACATCTTGATGGACTTTATCAATCCTGTAGCTCCATCCACGTGGGTACAACGCATTATGGCGCGTCCACCACCATAACGATAACCACCTGGGCAATAAAATACGGTTTGATCGTTGATTACTCCAGCTTGCTGAGCCGTTAAAGCAGAAACTACTTTAAAAACGGATCCTGGTGGATATGAAGCTTGGATAGGTCGAATAAACATGGGTTTGGTTTCATCATTCAACAATTTCATGTAATTGTTCCCTAATTCACGCCCAACCATCATATTTGGGTTATACGATGGACTACTTACAAAACTCAATATCTCGCCCGTGGAAGGTTCAATCGCTACTACAGAACCTAACTTGTTTTTCATCAGCTTTTCAGCCAATACTTGCAAGTCCTTGTCCAGCGAAGATACCAAGCCATCACCAGTTACAGCAAGAGTGTCATATTTCCCATCCATAAAACTCCCTTGAGGCCGGTTCAAGGCATCAACCATTTGGTTTTCTACACCGCGTTTACCCCTCAAAAGTTCCTCATAGGCACGTTCAACACCAGATGCACCAATATAGTCCCCAGGTCTATAAAACCCGTTTGATTTTTCGATGTCTCTTTCGTTAACCTCCTGGATATAGCCCAAAAACTGGGCAGCGATACTATCGGGATAACTACGGACCGTACGGTTCAAGGGATAGAAGCCCCTGAATTTATATAAATGCTCTTGGAATTTGGCATAAACTGTCGATGATACCTGTTTCATAAATTGCGAGGCACGATATGGCGAATGTGCTTTCGCCTTTCTCATCCGCACATTGAAATCTACCGTATCAATTCCTAATAGGTCACATAACAAGAGGGTGTCAAGGTCTTTGACTTCCCTTGGGGTAACCATAATATCATAAACAGGTTCATTCTGCACCAAGACCTTACCGTTTCTATCTAAAATGACACCGCGGGCGGGATAGATGATCTTTTTCCGCATAACGTTGTTGTTGGCTGATAGAAGGTATTTGTCGTCAATGACTTGTATATAGAAGAGTCTTGCTACAATAACCAGTGCAATAGCAATAAAGATTCCTTGAATAACGAACTTACGGTTGAAATAACTATTGTTCATGAGAATAAGACCGTAATTATTAATTACTTAATAAGCGAGATTTTCTTTTGTAAATAAGTATACTAATCAATATGATTAACAAGATAGTAAAAATACTGCTTAGTAAGATGCTCAGTAGTGTGCTCAAATAGTTTGAGAAACTAAAATATTCTACGTGCAGGAGAACGAAATGGTGGATTAATGTTCCGATTGAAATATAGGAAAGGAACCATTTTGCACCCATGTTACCTAAAGAAGGTGTTTCGAAAGAATCTTGGACATCTACGTCCAAGGTGATTCTATGGAAGAATATCCTGTACCAGGTCAATGCTACACAGGCTGCAGCATGAACACCGATTGAATCATAAAAGGCATCAACGGTCAGTCCAGTTAGGAATGCCAATACATACAGGACAAAGTTTGGTGTACCGATCGGCAATAAAAAGATAATCAAGATATAAGGAAATGGAGTCGCCAAATTATAATATCCAATATTCTTGAATAGTACAACTTGCATTGCAATCAATACAACAAATCGAATAATATTGAAAATTATAACCTTACCCATCATTATCCTCCGTTACTGCTTCCAATTCATTTTTTTCATTCTCCAGCAGGTCCTTCACCACATAGACATGGTTGAGGTTACTGAAATTCGTCCTCAATTTAATCTTGATGTCCAAGAAAGATCCTCCTGAACTTATTCCTGTTTCCTCCACAGAGCCAATTTCAATTCCTTTCGGGAATAATGAAAACCCGGAGGTATATACTTTCTGTCCTTTTTGTACTTTAAGATGGTTTGGAATATCTTTTACGATAGCAAACTGCGGGTCGGTCGTATTCCCCCAGACCAATGAACCAAAAACATTGGTCGTATCCAGGGTCACAGAAACTCGAGTATCCGGATGCAATAATGATTGTATGGTGCTGAAATGAGGGGAGACGTTCAATACAATTCCTACAACCCCGTTGGAGGTGATTACACCTAATCCTTTCTGGATGCCGGCCAATGAACCTTTATTGATGGTAATAAAATTGCTTTTCTGATGAACACTGTTGTTTACGACCTCTGCCATAGTGAACTGATACCTGTTCATATCGATAGAATCATTGATCTGAACAGAGTCCAAGGTATCCGTCAAAAGATAATGTTGAAGTTGTTTCCTAAGCTCCGAGTTTTCCAGTGCCAGGTTTTTGTTGGTTTCTTCCAGAGCCAAATAACTTTTCCAAGAATTCAACTTGTCATAAAACGAGCCCACGACTACGTTGGAAGAATTGATAAAGGCAGAACGTTGATATCTGTTGTTTTGGACAACCAATAGTAGAGAGGCAACAAAAAAGAGAATAAACCAAAAAAAGGCATTATATCTAACCAAGAAAAGCCAAAGGTTCTTCATTATTGTTCTCTTTTAATAGTTACGCGATATAACATTATAGGAACGTTATATCGCGTAATCATAAATTTTTTTAATTATTTGTTATTGCATTAAGAACTTAAAACGTCCGATGTTTTTAAGTGCAATCCCAGTTCCTCTAACTACTGCACGAAGTGGGTCTTCCGCAACGTGAACAGGAAGTTTAGTTTTCGCTTGAATACGTTTGTCCAATCCGCGAAGTAAGGCACCCCCACCTGTCAAATAGATACCAGTTTGATAGATATCAGCAGACAATTCTGGCGGAGTAATCTCCAATGCTTTCAAAATCGCCTCTTCAATTTTGGAAATTGATTTATCTAAACAATGTGCAATCTCTGTATAAGATACAGTGATTTGTTTAGGGATACCAGTCATTAGGTCGCGTCCTTGAACGGCAAAATCCTCTGGTGGATCTGTTAATTCTGGTAATGCAGCGCCAACTTCAATCTTGATTTTTTCCGCGGTACGGTCTCCAATCATGATGTTGTGCTGACGACGAATATATTGAACAATATCTGAATCAAAGTTATCTCCCGCAACACGGATAGATTGGTCACAAACAATTCCTGATAGGGCAATAACCGCAATCTCAGTGGTACCACCACCGATATCAATGATCATGTTTCCTACCGGCTCTTCCACATCGATACCGATACCCACAGCCGCTGCCATAGGTTCATGGATCAAATAAACCTCCTTCGCCCCAGCAATTTCTGCTGAATCGCGAACGGCACGTTTCTCAACCTCAGTTATGCCCGATGGAATACATACAACCATGCGTAAGGATGGGAAAAACCAACTCTTACCTTTGTTAATCAGTTTAACCATACCGCGGATCAAGTGCTCGGCAGCCGTAAAGTCTGCGATCACACCATCTCGCAATGGTCTTACCGTTTTTATGTTGTCGTGAGTTTTACCCTCCATTTGCATTGCCTGACGACCGATTGCGATCACCTTATTTGTTGTGCGGTCAAATGCTACGATTGAGGGTTCATCTACTACTACTTTATCATTGTGAATGATTAGGGTGTTAGCTGTTCCCAAGTCTATTGCAACTTCTTGCGTAAACCAATTAAAAAGCCCCATTTAGATGTGTAAGTATTATTTGTAATTTAATTGCAAACCTAATGAAAAAAAATGGTTTTTTATGAAAGCAATATTTATAAAAAAACATCTTTTGTCGACGAAAATATTCAAATTTTTAAATATGATATTGTGAACGAAAATAGGCTTGTTTTATTGTATTGAAGTCCCAATATAATAATTATAAGTATCCACTTTGAAGTTGTCCTTTGTTAATCCATCCAGCTTCATCACCTTAAATTTGTCTGTAGGGTCTATCCGAAGCCTTTTTCCGTCCTTGTCGAATATATGGACCGGCATTTGAAAGTCTTTAACTTCTGATATCCAGCGAATCATAAACACGCCAGGACTATTCTCGATGACCTCTAAAGTCGGGATACTTTTTGTCTGTACAAACTGTTCAAAGGTCTTGTCGAGCTTAATGCCAGACTCCTTGCTCATATAACTTACGATATCTCCATAATCAACGGTCTGATGGTAAAACTCCTTATTTAATCCGCGTAGGATATTCCGCCACTTATCGTCATCATCGATCATGGTCCGGATCATGTTATGCAATACGCCGCCCTTGTTGTACATGTCTCCTGAACCTTCTTTATTTACGTTGTATGGTCCTTGGATAGGACTGTCGTTTTGGATGCCGCGACGGTTACCATTAACATAGGCTTGGCTTGCTTCCTTTCCATAAAAGAAATCGATAAATAAGGCTTCCGAATAATTGGTGAAGCTTTCGTGGATCCACATGTCCGCAAGGTCATTGGAGGTGATGTTGTTGCCAAACCACTCATGCCCTGATTCATGGACCACAATAAAATCCCATTTCAGACCCCAACCTGTTCTCGATCCATCTCTGCCTAAATATCCATTTTGATATTTATTGCCATAGGCAACAGCGCTCTGATGCTCCATTCCTAAATGCGCCGTTTCCACAAGCTTATACCCGTCCTCATAAAATGGGTAAGGTCCAAACCAATGCTCAAATGCCTTTAGAGTCTCATTCGCATTCTTTTTTAGGTGATCGATCTTGCCTGCGTTTTCTTTTAAAACATAGTAATCAACCGATAATGGGCCTTTTTCTCCAGCATAGGTTTCTTTGAAATGCGTGTAATCTCCAATGTTAAGGGCCACATTATAATTGTTGATCGGGTTTTCTACCTTCCAATGATATTTGGTATATCCATTTTTCAGTTTCTCTGTTTTGACCAATCTTCCATTGGAAACATTCATGACCCCATTTGGAACAGCCACCGAAATCAACATACTCTTTACCTCATCCGATTGATGGTCTTTGTTGGGCCACCAAACGCTAGCTCCCAAGCCTTGGCATGCCGTAGCAACCCAAGGTTTTCCATTGCTGTCCTTTTTCCAGTCAAAACCTCCATCCCAAGGTGCCCTGGTTGCCTGGATTGGATTTCCCGAATAATGAACTGTAAAGGAATCAACCTTTCCTTTTTCTATATACTCTGGGAAATCAACAAATACGGCATTGTATTCCCTTGTAAAGGGAAGGCTTTTGCCTTTATATTCTACCTTATCTACCGATAGGTTGTCGAATAGGTCAAACTGTAATTTATTAAAGCGGTCTACAGCCTCGAACTTAAACAGGTTGCTCCCTGAAATAAACTTGTTGTCTATGTCCACTTTGACATCCAAATGGTAGTATTGGATATCATAACAGGTGCGCAATGCAGTCAATTCTCCACGTAATGAATCTGCTTTGCTATACATTTCCTTGGCCTTCATTAATTGTGCTTCTGCTGAATAGCTAGCAGCACACAATAACATGCCGAGGAAAATTGATTTTGTTCTTATCATAACGGTTTAATAAAGGTTGTTTAAATTTTCTTTCTGTTGTTAAAGTAGGTTTCGATCTTCTCTAGGTCAAATGCATTTAAGCACATCTCTTTGGTCAAACCACCCTTTCTGCCAACATAAACTCCATATTCCATGTCCAAAAAGCCTTCTTTTCTGTGGGCATCTGGATTGATGGATAAAAGTACCCCTTTTTCTAATGCATATTGATGCCATCTCCAGTCAAGGTCTAATCGTAATGGGTTTGCATTTATTTCAATAACGACCTTATTAGCAGCACAGGCATCGATAACCTTTTTGAAATCCAGGGGATAGCCAGCCCTTGATAACAAAAGTCTTCCTGTTGGATGTCCTAAAATTGTAGTATACGGATTTTCAATTGCCTTGATAATACGGTCTGTTGCTTTGTCCTGGTCCATTTTCAGATTGCTATGGATTGAAGCCACCACAAAATCAAACTTTGCTAAGATTTCATCAGGATAGTCCAATGATCCATCTGAAAGAATATCTGACTCAATACCTTTAAAGATTTTAAAAGGAGCCAATTTTTTGTTCAGTTCATCAATTTCTATCCATTGCTGTTCCAGCCTTTCCAGACTCAGTCCATTAGCATAAACTGCTGTTTTGGAGTGGTCGCAAATCCCCAAATATTCCAATCCTAACTCTTCCTTGCAATACAAGGCCATATCTTTCAAAGAATGGACACCATCGCTGTAGGTGGAGTGGTTGTGCAGTGAACCTTTAAGGTCAGCATAAGTGATCAGTTCAGGAAGTTTGTTTTCTTTTGCCAGTTCGATCACATTTCCACTTTCCCTTAATTCAGGTTCGATATAGGCTAAACCTAATGAACGATAAATTTCATTTTCAGAGTCTAGGTTTTGGATTTCGGCGATTTCTTCCAATTGTTTGATATGTTCCTCCGAGCCGGTACTGATCAAAAGGTTCTTGGCGTATTCATCTACTCCGCAGGTCAATACCTCAAATGGAATTCCATTTTGATCCTTGAAGCTGATTCTTTGGTTCTCCTTATTGATGTCAAATTCGTATTCCAGACTTTTGATAGCTTGATAAACTTGGCTAGGTTCTGCGGCGATAAGAATTTGCACATGCTGCAATACTTCCGATTTCCTACGGTAGTCTCCAGTGAAACTGATTGGAGCCAGGGGTAGAGTTTTCTCCAAGTGCTGAATGACCTCAAGCGCTGATGGCATAACCTTGGCATATAAGAACCATCCTTGGTTTGCGATTGAAAATTCGATCGCTTTTTTAATATCCTCCTGGGTTTTCAGACCGAAACCTTTGGCTTCAATCAATCTATTTTCATTGCAAGCATAGTATAATTCACCGACCGATTCAATTTCTAGGTCATTCCAGATAATCTGTATTTTCTTGGGACCCAATCCTTTGATTTTAAGCATCTCCAAAATACCCTCTGGAGTTTTAGCAAGGAGTTTTTCCAAGTCTGGAAAAGTTCCCGTAGTAATGACTTGCATGATTTTCTCAGCGGTGCTCTTCCCGATATTAGGTTGTTCACTTAGGGTTTCCAAATCAGATTGGCTCGCAGCAAATGGTAGTTTGTCGATCCGAAAAGATGCTGAGGCCATTGCTTTTGTCCTAAATGGATTCTCGTTGTACAACTCCATCAATTGCGAACACAATTTAAAAACCTTAGCTATCTCTTTATTTGTCATGATTTCCTTCTTTCTTTTATGGGGATATCAAAAATAGGAAATTGAATTGAACATCGGACCATATTCAAGGGACTTAAAAACCATTTCAATAAAAAATCCTGAGCTGGGGAAGCTCAGGATTTTTACCAAACCAATTATTAACCTAAATTATGAAATTATATACTCTTATTACTCTTTTGCTTTTCTTTAATACTATAACGCCACTGGATTTTATTTCGTACAAAGGGAGGGGATAGTTAACATTTTTTAACGGTAGGGGTGAGCCTGTCGAACCCCATACTGGTTCAAACAGTAACTTTCACAAAAAAAGGTTGACTTTTGGTCAACCTCTTCTAAAATATTATAGTTTGTTTTAATGCTGTGTTACTTCTTCCTGAACGGTGGGTTCAGATTGTGGTCGGATATACTTATGGATAATCAGACGGATTCCTGAGTTCTTGGTCAGGAACTTGATTGACCAGTTTACGAATGTGACCAAACGGTTCCTAAATCCAAAGATCGATACCAAGTGGACAAACATCCAGGTCATCCATGCGATAAATCCTTTTAAGTGCAAGCTTCCCATATCCACAACCGCACGATTTCTACCTACGGTAGCCATGGAACCTTTATCAAAGTATTTAAAGTTCTCTGTTTCTTGGTTGTTCAGTTTGTTTAGGATATGCTTTGCAACATATTTCCCTTGCTGCTGAGCCACTGGAGCAACACCCGGTAAACCTCTAGGGTTTTCTTCAGAGATCATTGCAGAAACGTCGCCAATGGCATAAACCACTTCTTCGCCATCCACGATACATTGTTCGTTGGTTTTGATGCGGTTACCACGTTGGATAATCTCGGGATTGATACCTTCCGGCATTTGCCCCATCACACCTGCTCCCCAAATAACCGTTTTGGTAGGGATCTTTTCTCCTGAAGAAAGGGTTACGGTGTTTCCATCGTAATCCGTAACGACCGTGTTCAAAATGGTTTTTACACCTAGTTCATGTAGGTATCTTTCGGCATCGCGAGATGATTTTTCAGAAAGTGCTCCCAAGATCTTTCCAGTTCCTTCAACCAAGAAGACTTTCATCTCATAGGTCGATAATTCTGGATAGTCCTTTTTCAACATGTGCTGTTGATATTCTGCAATCGCGCCAGAAAGTTCAACTCCTGTCGGACCACCACCTACAACAACGAAATTTAAATAACGCTCCCTATCAGATGCATTCTTTCTAAGGACCGCTTCCTCAAGGTTTTGAAGGAGATAACTACGGATATTCAATGCCTCAATGATGTTCTTCATCGGCAAAGCATATTTCTCAACCTGTTTGTTTCCAAAGAAGTTGGAAGTCGCCCCAGTTGCGATTACGAGGTAATCATAATCATAATCGGCAACCGATGTATGTACCATTTTATTTTTGCTGTCAATGCTCAATACCTCCGCCAATCTGAAACGAAAGTTCTTTTGGTTCTTGAACATCTTACGCAATGGAAATGAAATAGAATCAGACGCTAAGGTACCGGTCGCTACTTGGTACATCAGGGGTTGAAAGGTGTGGTAGTTGTTACGGTCTATCAACAGAACTTCCACCTCTTTGTTTTTCAGCTGTCGAGCTAATTCCACACCTCCGAATCCAGCTCCAATGATGATAACTCGGGGAAAGTTTCTTTCAGAACGATTTAGTAACATAATACTTCCTTGTTATAAGAATTTTAAAATAAGGCACAAATATCTGACATTTTCCTGCATATTTTATCAATAATTTGCATTTTATTTAGATAAAACATGAAATTGATGTTTAAACTCGTGCTATTCTCTTTGTTTTCAATAAGTTAAATATAGCGAACTAAGTGTAGTAAGTACACTATATTGGGGCTTATTGTAAACTGCCTTTAATTTTTATGGTCAAACCATTATTCATATCGGTCAACCTAAGCTGACAAGCCAACCTGCTATTGTCGTCTGCATCGGGTAAGGTATCCAACATATCTAGCTCTTGATCCTCCGCTTGCGTTAAGTTTTCTGCACCGGATATTACCTCTACATGGCAGGTTGCACAAAGTGCCATACCGCCACAGGTCGCCAATATATCGTATTCCGAAGCTTTCAGGATTTCCATCAAGCTCAAGTTAACATCCGTAGGGACCTGCACTTCCTGCCTAGTCCCATCTCGATCTTCAACATTAATTGTGATGATATTCTCCATAATTAGAACGCATTGATACCGTTTACTGTCGTATATTTAAAACTTAATTTTTGCTCCGGATAAACATACTTAAAGGCACTTTGGACCATTAATGCTGCTTCATGGTAACCACATAAGATCAGTTTTAATTTTCCCGGATAGGTGTTGATATCACCGATGGCATAAATCCGCTCCACATTGGTCGAATAATCAAATGTATCCACCTCAATGGCATTCTTATCAATGTTTAATCCCCAATCTGCAATCGGTCCTAATTTGGGACTCAATCCATAAAGTGGGATGAAATGATCTGTTTGAACAACAATCTCCTCTTTGCTTTTGTTTGTCATAAGTACAGATTCTAAATGGCCATTGCCGTTGAGGCTCTGTAAGTTATGGGAAAGTAATAAATTGATCTTGCCACTTTTCGCTAAGTTGAAAACCTTCTCTGCTGAATCAGGAGCACCTCTGAAATTGTCACTTCGATGCACCAATGTCACTTCTTTTGCGACATCGCTCAAAAAGATGGTCCAGTCCAGAGCCGAATCACCACCGCCCGCAATGACGATGCGCTGATCCCGGAATTTTTCCGGATTTCTGACCATGTAATGCACATTTTTGCCCTCAAAATTGCTCAGGTTTTCCATCTCCGGCTTTCTAGGTTCGAAACAGCCTAAGCCACCGGCGATTACCACCACTTGGCAATGGATCTGTGTTCCTTCGGAACCGACAACCACATAGGATCCATCATCCTGTTTTTGTAAACCATCCACGCGTTCCCCCAAAGTAAAGGTTGGCTTGAAAGGTTCAATCTGTTGCATTTGGTTGTTGATCAGTTCCTGGGCAGTAATACTTGGATAACCCGGGATGTCATAGATTGGTTTGTGTGGATAGATTTCCGATAGCTGACCTCCAACTTGTGGCAATACGTCAATCAAATGACAACGCATTTTTAAAAGACCAGCTTCAAATACAGCGAATAGACCTACTGGTCCTGCTCCAATTATGCAAATATCTGTCGTAATCATACCTTTTTATTTAGTTTCTAGATTATTATAAATTGTGTTTAATATTCTCGTGAAATTTTCGAAATCCTCTTCTGTCAAATTCTCCCATGCCTTCATCCTAAAATCCTTTACGAGGGGTGCTAAACTTTTAGCTTGCTTTTGTCCCGCCTCAGTCAATTGGATATGCAGACTTCTGCGGTCATTAGGATGCACTACGCGATGTACATAGCCTTTCTTCAATAACAGATCGACGATCCTGGTCATCGTTGGTTGGTCTTTTCCACATTTCTCGGAAAGATCCTTATGGGTGAGGTCCTGATGCTCATAGAGCGTCTTTATCACCGACCATTGATCCACCGTCAGGTCTATTCCATGAGTGGAAAAAGAAGCCTGCGCAAACTGTTTTACCCTTCTAGCCGTACGGTCTAGGATTAAGGAATACTGATTGAATTTTTCTTTTAGCATAACAACTATTAGTACAACAAGTAAATTTACTCAATATTTGACAGATCAAAGAATTTAGGCTTAAATATTACATGATTATTATGATTGATGAAATTCCAAAATTCGGTTTTGTTTTGGCGCTCCTGATGAAAATGCTTCGAACCTCAGTTTGACCATGTTCGAGACATATTCGGAAAATTCCGAATATGTCTCGAATAAGGTCAAATGTGGAATCGAAAAAAATGAAAATTTGGGTTGAAATCTTTTGAGTCAGAGTTTGTTCAAGATTTTATGGAACTATTTATTTTTTGATTTTTATAAATTCTTTTATGGGTAATATCTATTTAAATAAAGATAATATCGATCAATAATCCTTCCCCAAACATATCTAATTTTATGGAATCAAATCCTAAATCAATGCAAATAATTGTATGTAATAAACCTGGAAAACTGGAGTATAAAGAGGAGGTCTGTAAAAGGGTTCATCCCGGTTTTTCTTTGTTAAAGGTTAAGGCGATCGGGATCTGCGGGACCGACCTTCACGCCTTTGAAGGAACGCAGCCCTATTTTAGCTATCCCAGGGTTTTAGGTCATGAAATTGCTGCTGAAGTCGTAGAGACTAGTAATCCTGAATTCCAAAAGGGTCAGTCGGTTACGGTAACACCTTATTTCAATTGTGGAAAATGCGCTGCATGCCAAATGGGGAAAGAAAATTGTTGCGTTTCCCTGCAAGTTTTTGGGGTCCATATTGATGGTGGGATGAAGGAATTGATCCAAGTCCCTAACAGTTCATTAGTGAGTGGAGAGGGCTTACGAACTGAAGAATTAGCTTTGGTAGAACCATTTTCTATTGCATTGCACGCTGTAAAACGAGCACAATTGGAATCATCGGAAATCACAGTCATAGTAGGAGCGGGACCAATAGGAATTGCAACCGCTATATTTGCAATAGAAAGAGGCGCAAAGGTTTTGTTGTTGGACAATAACAATGATAGACTGAAAGTTGCTGAGGCAATGTTAGAAAACATTGAAACCTATAATGTCAAATCGGGTTCGGTTCTTGAAAAGTTGAAGGATTTCAGTAAAGGGGAGATGGCAAATGTGGTATTCGATGCCAGTGGTAATTTAGAGGCCATAAATTCTAGTTTTCAGTACCTTGCTCATGCCGGGAAGTTTATTTTGATTGGCTTGCAAGGAGGAGATATTGGGTTTAACCATCCCGAGTTTCATAAACGTGAAGCAACCCTGATGAGTAGCAGAAATGCAAATCGAAAAGATTTTGAAGAGGTAATATCCTTCTTGAAAGGTAGGAAGGTCAATTTGGAACATTTTATAACCCATAAGATCGCGTTTGAAGATCTAAGGGATAGATTTCAAAATCTTTTAGATCCTAAAGAAAGGGTTATCAAGGCTATTATAGAGTTCTAATCTCAAATTATAAGGATTCCCTTCGACCTGATACTTTCTCTTTAAACTGCCTTGGGGTTGTTCCTTTTATGGATTTAAAGATTTTATTGAAGTTGGAAAGACTAGAAAAACCGCAATCATAAGCTACGTTACTGATGAGATTGTCAGTTTTCATGATTTCTTGGCAAGCAATGCTGATTCGGGTTTCGTTCACGAATTGGATAAAGCTTTTTTGGGTTCTTGCTTTGAAAAAGCGGCAAAAGGCTTGTTTGGTCATATTGGCCATCTCCGCTGCCTCATCCAGTTTGATTTCTTTGTTATAATTCTCGATGACAAAACGGATAATATGATCCACCTGATTACCTTTGAATTCTTGTGATGAATAGCGATTTCTATAGGAAGAGCTCGAAATATATTGGAAATCTTCGGCCTTGATCAGGCGGTCTAAAAGCTGTAAGAAATAGATCGTCCTTTGCAGGTCTTCGGCCTCATTGATGGCAAAGAGTAATTTGGTCAATTCCTTTTTCGTTTTCCCGAGAAACATGACCCCTCGATCCATTCGGTTGAAGAAATTCCGGATGGAATGTGTTTCTTGCAAAGGCTCCAAAAGGGACAAACACTTGTCGACATCAATGAAAAGGGTTATGGAAATGGCTTTTTTACCCTCCAAATGATTGGCAGGATTGGAATACCATACATGTGGCAGATTAGAGCCCAAAAGCGTTAGTTCATCCTTTTCAAAGTTGGAGATATTATCTCCGATAACCCGTTGCCCTGAACCTTCTTGGATATAATTGACCTGGATTTCCTTGTGAAAATGGAAGTTTGTGGAAAATAATTGATCGCTAAAGTGTCGAAATTTGTACACTTCATTATCAAGTTGACTTAATATGCGGTCAAATTTGGGCTTCATTTTTTAGTGTTATGTGATTCCAGGTAATGTGCCATGAAATTAAGCAATTGGAAAAGGGAATTCAAATAATCTCTGTAATAAATAAGATAGGGACTGTGTTACTTTTGGAGCCCAAATTAACCAAAAGCCGATGAAGGAACTCTGGGATAGCAAAAACAAATCGAATCCGTAAACGCTTCGGCTCATTTAAGGTGGCTTTTCGCACGATCAACCGCACATGGATAGAATGCCTTGTTGTCGGGAATATCTTTCAGACCATCATCCCTTTTGATGGGATGATCCTCTGAAAGCATTCCAAGGCCAATCCCATCGCACAGGTCGACGGCATTCTATCCATTTTTCCGCCACTGGAAATGAGCCGGGTGCTAAAGGGCTTCCTTCGGAAGGATGGTGTTTGTATGAGCTGGGAACCCACAGCGTGGTTGGGATATTTTTTTAACCTTGCGTGTCACCCTGATGGTTTCCAGAAGGGTCTCGGAACTATCCTTTCATTTAAATAGTTTCCTCATCTTACGATTTCGGATGTCACAGGGGAAGAATGTTTTTTTGCGTTAAACTGCCCCAGAAGGGCAGAATTATTTTAGCAATCCCATCGCACAGGTCGACGGCATTCTATCCATTTTTCCGCCACTGGAAATGAGCCGGAGGCTAAAGGGCTTCCTTCGGAAGGATAAATGTTTGCATTGCCAAACCCCCATCGGGCAATGTCATTATGGTTAGTTTTTTGTGTCATGCTGAGGAACGAAGCATCACGGAGAAATACGAACCTTCAAAAATAATTACATCCATGGATTTATTGGCGAACAGGTCCTTTACCTTCGGTAAAGAATGACGAGGATATTTTTAAAAAGAACCGTACAGATTCTTCACTGATCGTTCAGAATCGGAAGTGTACAATAAAAACCAATGTTTTTCAACTATTCAGATGAACCCCATCGGGAAATGTTATTAAGTTAAAGTTTTTTGTGTCATTGGTAGAAGAAAAAATTTGGGCTAAATTTATCAGAAGGTGATGACAGCATGTTAGCAATGAAAAACTGTTAGCTCTATTGTTTTTTTAATATAGAACCCCATTTGGGGTTCCATTATTTTTGCTGGCATGGTACGCTAGCCTGGAAGTCGCGCAAAAACGATGTTCGATTAATCGAACATCGTTTTTGCATTACCCCTTTATAGTTTACCATCCATGCTAAAATAATTCATCCCCGCTGGGGATGTATGGCGAGTAAAAAATATTCTTCTGGAGAGGAAATATAGGGCTAAATACCTAGAAACACAGATTTAACAAACATGTTCATTGGTAGGGCACCGCCGAAGGGTCTCGGAACTATCCTTTCTTTTAAATAGTTTCCTCATCTTGCGATTTCGGAATTACCCCAACCTCCTAAAAAAACAAAAATAGATTCTTCGCTGTGCTCTCAATCTCTCTTTAACGCATTTCCAATTCTGAACGAATAGTGAAGAATCTGTACGGTTTTTCCCCTCATGACCTTGTCATTCTCAATCGAAGATTGAGAACCTGTACACCATTGCAATCCATAATTGATTATGTCTGTAAAATTCCTCCGAGATTCTTCCTTCGTCAGAATGAACGTGGTGGAAACCGAAGATTGAGGGCCTGTACGGCAATGGAATTATGTTTTGCATGGTTCCGAGATTCTTCCTTCGTCAGAATGAACTGTGGTGGAAACCGAAGATGCAAGAAATTACGCCAATGCAAACCTATTAATTATTCAAATATGAAGCGGGCTTATGCAATAAGCCCCTACAGTACTGGGGAATTTCCAGCGTCATATTGCCAAAATGATCTTGGTCCATCCTCTTATCCTCGTCCCCTGAGCGGAGCCGAAGGGCATCCTGGTTCAAATCTCTAAACCCAAAAGAGACCGCAATTTGCGGTCTCTTTTGGGTTATTCAATCAAGGGCTTAATAGATCCACTTGAAATTATATTGTTTTTCTGGGACTTTCATGCGGTCTGCCAGGCGTAATAAGCGATCTGGAAGGCGCATTAGATAGTCGCGAGCTTTTTCTCCTTGTTCATTTAATCCGGAAACTTGGTCGATTTTCCAATCGTTGATCAATTCTTTTAAAATATCCACATAGTCAACTGCTGTATAGACACCTAATCTTTGAGCGGCATCTGAGAAATGGGCGAAAGCTCCACCTTGGGGTTCTCCAGATTCTCTTAAGAAGTGTGCCGGCATCACGATCTTTTTCTTCATCATGTCTTCAAAAGCAATCATTACTTCGCTTGGGTCAACGACCATGGCATGAGAAATAAAGGACATATAGGCTTTGGCATGTCTTGCCTCATCCGAAGCAATTACACCACACATTTTTGCAAGTAATTTATCACCACTCTTTTTAGAAAGGGCAGCTACACGTCTGTGTGAAACATTCGTTGCTAATTCCTGAAAAGAGGTATATATAAAGTTTCTGTATGGATCGGCACCAGTACCGATGTCGAAGCCATCCTTGATCAGGTATTGAACTGAGATCTCGAATTGTTTCATGTCAATTCTACCTGATAGATAAAGGTATTTGTTTAGCAGGTCACCGTGACGGTTTTCTTCTGCGGTCCATGCGCGAACCCATCTCATCCAGCCACCTTGTTCGTTTTTGTTGACATCTTCTACCATCGTCAACCAAGACTCATAGGTTGGTAATGCTTCTTCGGTAACTGTATCGCCAATTAGCACGGCTACTAAGTCGTAAGGTAATTCCTTAGCGCTTTCCTGTAAATCACGGACTTCCTCAAAAAAAGTGTCTCTTGCGGAATCAGGCAGGAAATCTGCTGGTTGCCACATATCTTCAACAGGTTTTAGATACTCGGACATTTCATTGAGCATGAAGGGTTCCAAGTAGGTCATAACCTCTTTTCTTGAGCCTTCTGGTATGTTTAAAGGTAGTTCTTGCATAATTATAACAAAGGTAGTCAATCTGCTCTTAATAATAATTTAATATTTCAATATTTCAAACCTCCAAATGGATTATTACTTATAAATAACTTTATTGATGCCCGATATGTTTTATTATATCTTAACTTTGTGTGTTAATTAAAATTAGTTAGAATTGAATACATTAGACATCAAAGCGATAAGAGAAGATTTCCCGATTTTGAAACGTGAGGTAAACGGGAAGCCTTTGGTCTATTTAGATAATGGTGCAACAACGCAGAAGCCCAAAGCTGTCATTGACGCCATCCTAAACTATTATACCGATATGAACAGCAATGTTCATCGTGGAGTTCACTACCTAAGTCAGATTTCCACGGATGCCTTTGAGGTGACTCGTAGGAAGGTTCAGGAATTCATACATGCCAAGCATGATTATGAAATCATTATTACCAAAGGAACAACAGACAGCATTAACCTAGTGGCGACCTGTTTTGGGCAAGAATTTATTTCTGCGGGGGATGAGGTCATTATTTCGGCTATGGAGCACCATTCTAATATTGTGCCTTGGCAGATGATCTGTGAAGCGAAGGGTGCTTCCTTGAAAGTGATTCCGATGACAGAAGTTGGTGAATTGGATATGGATGCCTATAAATCCTTGCTGGGTCCTAAAACCAAAATCGTTTCTGTGAATTATGTTTCAAATGCATTAGGAACCATTAACCCTGTCAAAGAAATCATCGAATTGGCGCATGCCCAAAATATCCCGGTTTTGATTGATGCGGCACAGGCTGTTCAGCATATTAAAATCGATGTTCAGGAACTGGATGTAGATTTCTTGGTTTTTTCTGGACATAAGATGTACGGCCCAACTGGTGTTGGTGTATTGTACGGTAAGGAAGAATGGTTGAATAAGATGCCTCCATACCAAGGTGGTGGGGATATGATCAAGGATGTGACCTTTGAGAAAACCACTTACAATGAACTTCCATTTAAGTTTGAAGCTGGTACCCCAAATATAGAAGCTGGAATTGCCTTAAATGCAGCAATTGATTATATCAACCATTTGGGCTTGGATAAAATCAAGAAGTATGAGGATGAATTGTTGGCTTATGCCACGGAAAGGCTTAAAGAGGTGGAGGGCATCAAGTTTATCGGAACAGCAAAAGAGAAATCATCTGTGATTTCCTTTGTTGTAGAAGGTACCCATCCATACGATATCGGTGTGCTATTGGATAAACTAGGCATCGCGGTTCGTACAGGGCATCACTGTGCTCAACCTGTCATGGAGCAGTTCCATATTCCTGGAACAGTAAGGGCAAGTTTAGCGGTTTATAACACGAAAGAAGAAATCGACGCATTGGTAGCAGGAGTGAAGAGAGCTGTTGCCATGTTAGTATAAAAGATTATGACGATTAATGAAATACAGGATGAATTGATTGAGGATTTTTCCTTTTATCAAGATTGGATGGAGAAATACGAGCTCATCATCCAATTAGGGAAAGAACTGCCATTGATTGATGAATCCAACAGACAAGATCAATATATCATCAAAGGATGCCAGTCCAAAGTTTGGTTGGTCCCTGAATTGAAAGATGATGGAAAATTATATTTTACCGCTGATTCTGATGCGGTCATCACTAAAGGTTTGGTAAGTCTCATGGTAAAAGTACTATCAGGGCATGGTCCAAAAGAAATTGCGGATGCTGACCTTTATTTTATCGATCAGATTGGATTAAAAGAGCACCTTTCTCCGACTAGGGCAAATGGATTGCTTTCCATGGTCAAACAGATGAAATTATATGGCTTAGCCTTACAGGCCAAAGTATCATAAGAAACAAAAGCTGCCCTCGGGCAGCTTTTTTATTTTTGGGTTATTGATTTATATTCTTCAAATCGGTTTTTGATATAGGCACGGAGTTCGTAATCTGACATTTTAGAAAAATCTTCATAGCTTGGTCTATAGGTGTTTTGGAAGATTATAGCCTGATCGCCTTTAAGTCCGGTCATTTCTTCGATTAATTCCTTTGTGAATGTCATGTCGATATATTGTATGCTGTACTCATCAGCCTCCAATTGTTCTTCTAAAGGAACTTTTACTTTGCTCTTAAAAAGCATTCTCTTGACCGCTAGCAAATCTATGGTAAACAACCTTGCCGTACTTCCATTTGCCAAGAAACCTCTTGGATTGCCCGACATATCCGCTCTACCTAAGATAACTTGCCGAAATTTAGGGGTTTTTGGGATGCCCAGGTCGATTTTGATTTGAGTGGAATCGTTTTGCTTGGTTTTTCCTTCAACCTTTACTTCTTCAATGGCTATATAACTCGGTTTTAAAGAAATAATGGATAAATCTTTTTGCGGCTGGTCCATGTAAAGGTTAATCTTCAATACTTGATAGCCTTGATGATAGAAAAAAAGACTGTCCCGCTGCATAACCCTGATTGAGAATTTTCCTTGCTGATCGGTAAAAGCTTCCGCAATACTGCTTTTTACCTTTGCCCTGACCACGATCCTTCCTGTCTCTGAATCTCTAAGGATACCATTGACGGTTTGGGCTTGGGCAAGTGTTCCCCATAGGACCAGAAGAAAAAGCAGGAGGATTCTCATTTAGGCATAGTTTATACCTAAAAATAAAGAGTAAAAGGTTAGCTTTTAGATTATTAACTTAATTTAACGCAAGATGAGTTTTAAACCTTGATAAACTTGGAGCTGATTTTTTTACCAAAGAAAATTTCGGCCTTCTGGTTGAAATCATCTGGGTCATCTGTAGTAAAGAATTGAAGCGATCTTGATTTTGAGCATTTCTCTTCGACTTCAGGATGTCTCTTTAAGTAATCGACCAAGCTTTCAGCCACCAATTTTCCTTGAGAAATAATATTGATCCCCTTTGGAGTATATTTCTCGATCAATGGTAGTAGCAAAGGATAGTGGGTACATGCTAATAAGATGGTGTCTATTTCCGGTGAATTGGCAATCAATTGTTGAATGTCCTGTTGTACGAAGAAATTTGCACCTTCGCTTTCCAGTTCGTTGTTTTCAACTAAAGGAACCCAGAATGGACAAGCATGTTGGAATACTTCGATCTGTGGATGAAATTTATTGATTTCAAGGACGTAAGAATTGGAGTTTACCGTTCCTTGGGTAGCCAAGATGCCTACTTTATTGCTTTTTGTAAATTCATTAACGACCTCAGAGGTTGGACGGATAACACCAAGTACTTTTTTGCCTTCGGGAAGGTCATGCTGCTGAATGGTTCTTAAGGCTTTGGCGGATGCAGTATTGCAGGCCAGGATTATCAGATTGCAACCCAATTCGAATAATTTGAAAACACATTCTTTAGTATATTCATAAACTGTCTCAAACGATCGTGTACCGTATGGAACCCTTGCATTGTCTCCTAAATAGATGTAATCGTAATCTGGTAGATGCTTATGGATCTCCTTGAAAACTGTGAGACCGCCATAACCAGAATCAAAAATGCCAATAGGACCGGGATTGTTTTGTGCAGACATGAATAATTTGCTTTCTTAAAAATTGATACAAAGGTTGCAGATTCTGTTTTCAATTGCAAATGATTGCAGAAATTGTTGCAGATAATTTGTATTCGCTTCGTTGACATCTTGACGAAAAATACTCTGCAAAGTCTGATTTTTTCCGTTAACACAAATCGCGTTCTGCTGGCAATGTTAACTCAATATTAAATTTACAGATTTATTTAAACCAATCGAAATAAAATTGGTCATTTTGTTAGTGAGATACATTGATATTTAGATCGGTATTTGACTGTAGAAGTAATTATTAACTATTCCATTTATTCGTTATGAAAAAATTCACACTATCCGTAATTGCCGTTGTAGCAATGTTGGCATCATGTTCAAAGAATGAGATTAAACCAGATCCTAAACCTGAACCAGAGCCAGAGCCCAAACCATCTGTAGAATATCCGAAAATTACCATCAATGCAAATAAGTCGAATCTGAGTCTATTCGAAAATGTGGATGCTTTTCTGGGTTTAGAAGGCGAGAAAGCTGATCCTTTTGAAGTTGGAATTTCATATATGGGAATATTTGATTCTGTTCATTGGGAAATTCCAAAGATGTATTTCGAATCCAAAACTAAAGCATCAGTAACTGTAAAGGTCGGTTTTGCATTTTCCATACCAGGGACCTACACTCTATATTTATCAGCTTTTAAGGATAACGCCGTTGTAAGAAGAGATTCGGTAGAATTTCTTGTTAAAAACTCAAAAGACTTCTTAGGAATAAATTGGAAGGATGGAAAGGATACAGAGTTTTACAGTTCAAATAATACTTTTAGTAAAGAACATTTTAATCTAAAAAGTAATATTACTGGTGATAAACCATTTGCTAGACTAGAATTTGGTTTGGGCAGAGGTACCTTGGGAGACGAATATTCCGAGTTGTCCTACAATGCATTAACAAAATGCATCAATACGAATTTTGGAGAAAGTCAATTTGATTATACAGGTGATGTTAAAAAATCTAATCTCATTGGAAAATATAAAGAGCTTTTTAAAAATCCCTTGGAGGCTAATTACTATCCAGTGAAGATTTGGCAAACGGCAAAAAATAATATCGTTTTATTGGCTTCGCCAAGTCAGGATCCTAAGATTTCTACTGATATATATCACGTTGTAATAGCAGAGCCAAGAAGTTAGATTACCTGATACTTGAAAATAAAAAAGCCCTCAAAACTTTAATTTTGAGGGCTTTTATCTTGTTATGCTTTTAAAAGCTCTGGTTTTTCTTTGTAGAGTTTCCACATCAATTCGCCAAATAAAGTATTGGTCCATGCGAACCAGTGACGGGTGAATTTTTTAGGATCATCTTTATGGAAAGATTCATGCATAAAGCCTGTTCCCCCATGCGTTTTCTTTAAAGTTTGCACACACTGACGAATTTCTTCATCATTGTTTGATGTATTTGCGCGCATGATGATGGACATTGGCCAAATCATATCGCGGCCGATATGTGGCCCACCGATTCCTTCAGCAAATTTTCCCTTAAAGAAGAATGGGTTTTTGTCGGATAGGATAAAGTTTCTTGTTCTTTGGTACACTTCATCATTTACATCTACTGCACCTAAATAGGGAAGAGCCAATAAACTTGGTACATTGGCATCATCCATCATCAAGTAACTACCAAATCCATCCACTTCAAATGCATAAACACGGCCATGGGTAGGATGGTCTATAATGCCATATTGCTTGACAGCTGCTTCAACTTCGTTGGCAAGGGCTTCCATTTCCGAAGCTAAGGTAGTATTGTTTTTAACCTTGCGAAGGATTTCGGCAGACTGACGAAGGCTGACAATGGCAAAGAGATTAGAAGGGATCAAGAACCCGAAGATACTACAGTCATCGGAAGGACGGAAGCTGGAAACGATCAAGCCAACTGGGTTTACAGGGTACCCATATCCATCGACCTGTAGGGTGTCGGAACCTCTAGATGTGGTTCTTTCAAACTTATAGGGTCCTAAGCCATTTTTACGTTGTTGTTCTTTAAAAGTTCTTAAAGTTGCTTCTTGTGCTTTAACCCAGGTGTCATCAAATGGGGTTTTGTCATTTGTTTCCTTCCAATATCGATAAGCAAGACGGATAGGGTAGCAAAGTGAGTCGATCTCCCATTTTCGTTCATGCATTCCTGGTTTCATGTCGGTGTGATCAGTAAACCATTCCCCTTTTTTGGTCGGGTCATTATAAAATGCATTGGCATAAGGGTCGATATTGATACATTCGGATTGTTTGTTGATCAAACCCAGGATCATGTTTTTTAGATCTTTGTCCTTATTGACAAACTGAATGTAGGGCCATACCTGTGCACTACTGTCGCGAAGCCACATCGCATCGATGTCACCCGTGATGACATAAGTCAATTTTCTATCGCCTTTAGATTCATCATATACGGTTGTGTCCAAGGTATTGGGAAGGCAGTTGTTGAACATCCAACCTAATTCCTTATCGGCTACATTTTTCTGGAATTCCTTGATCATGCCTTCCACCAACTTACTGCTGAAATGGCGTTTGTCTACCGGAGTACGGACCACAGGAAAGTCATTGATTCCCTCAGCAAAAGAGAACTTGCTAGCTAGCATTCCTGCGCCCAATAAGGCAGAATTTTGAAGAAAAGTTCTACGCTTCATATTTTTAATAGAATAGTTTTACAATTAATTAGGTAGCAATATACAAATTGTACTTGATTTTACCTTGTATAGACTAAACGTTTTAGCGTTTAATATGAGCAAAATTAAGTTTAGCTCAATTAATAAAAGTACCTTTGGGAGTTTTTAGGAATAAAATTTGATAGTATAGCCCAAACATCTCGACTAATAATTTATGAAACATACTTTATCATATGCCATAGCCGGACTGCTCAGCATTAGTGCCATTGGCCAATTGCATGCGCAAGTCAAAAATCAGCCTTACTCTTATCAGCATTATCAAAAGTACGATGAGGAGTTGTACTCCCCAAATACACGTTATCATACTTCTTCAAAACCCTATTTGTTCAAAGGGCGATTACTAGAGAAGATGGATTCGATTCAATCATTGAATGCTGTGGATTCTGATAATTGGTTTATGCGCAAGATTTTCAATGAGCATCTTGTGCAAGTTGAAAAAGACGACCATACCTTTTATTTAGATGTTTTACCTGATTTTGTTATCGGTACGGAAATGATTGATCCTGATAAAAGGACCACTTGGTTAAATACACGTGGTGTTCAAGCTGGTGTTACCATCAAAGATAAATTCACTTTCTATGGTAACTTCTTCGAGAACCAAGGTGTTTTCCCGAGACATATCGATGAGTATATCATGCAGTCGAAGGTCGTTCCGGGACAGGCGATGTCGAAAAGGCCTTTTAAACGAACCAAAGATTGGATGTATGCAACGGCGAATTTAACCTATGATTTCAGTGATTATCTGCAAGCAACCTTGGCTTATGATAAGAACTTTATCGGTGATGGTTATCGTTCGGTATTATTATCTGACTTTTCTTCTAATATGGCGCATTTGAAACTGACTGGTAAGGTGGGGAATGTACAATATACCTCCATTTGGGCATATATGACCGATCCTAATAATCCGAGGATTGACTCCCTGGATTCAGGTGGCCGTTTTGGAGATGGAATCAAATGGGGAGCCTTCCAATATTTGGATTGGAATGTAACTAATCGTTTATCTTTAGGGTTCTTTCAATCCGTGATTTGGGCAAACCGCAATCAAGCGGGACATAGAGGTTTTGATTTTAACTACATTAACCCTGTATTGTTCCTTAGACCGGTGGAAAACAATAATATTTCATCCCCGGATAAGATGTTCTTGGGTTTGAATGCAAAGTATAAGATCCTGGATAACTTAACCGCCTATGGGCAGTTCCTTTTGGGGGAATTTACTGCGAAAGAATTCTTCTCGAATAAAGGATACCAACATAATAAATGGGGCGTTCAATTAGGTGCAAAAGCATTTAATATTTTTGGTGTAAGAAACTTAAATATATTGGGAGAATATAATGCTGTACGTCCATATACTTATCAGCACTTTGTATCCATCTCTAATTACAGCAATAGAGGAGAACCTTTGGCACATCCTAGAGGAGCAAACTTCAGGGAGTTGATTGGTATTGCCAATTATTCTTGGAATCGTTTTGATTTCTCTCTTCAAGGTATGTACAGTCGTTATGGAACCGATCCAATGGGACCATTAGGTAAGTTTGTCAATTATGGTGGTGATATTTTCCAATCGTATAATTCGGCTCCTAATACTTATGGAAACAAAATTGGCCAAGGTGTACAGAACGATCTATACTATGCCGATCTTAAAGCTGCCTATGTATTGAATCCGAAGTATAATTTAAGATTTGAGGTGGGCTATACACAACGCTACAACAAGATTGAAAAAGCTGCAACCCAGAAATCTGGGGTGATTACCGTCGGATTACGTTCAAGTTTCCGTAATCTTTATGGAGATTTTTAGGATTATAGTATCTTTATCGAATAAACGCAAATAATGAAAAAGATATTAATCCTAAACGGGCCTAATTTGAATTTACTAGGTGTTCGAGAGAAAGGAATCTACGGAGATCAATCCTTCGAAACCTATTTTGAACAATTGAAAGATAAATATGCGGTTTTGGACCTACATTATTTTCAAAGTAATTCAGAAGGGGCAATTATCGACAAACTCCATGAAATTGGCTTTTCATTCGACGGTGTAATATTGAATGCAGGTGCCTATACGCATACTTCAGTAGCTATAGCTGATGCCATTGCGGCTATCAATACGCCAGTTGTGGAGGTCCATATCTCTAATGTCCACCAAAGGGAGGAATTTAGACATCATTCGTATTTGTCAAAAAATTGCAAAGGTGTAATCTTAGGTTTTGGATTGGATAGTTATCGATTAGGATTAGAAAGCTTTTTGAACGGATAAGTTCATTGATCATAAAAACAAAGAGCGGGGAATCAAAAATTCCCCGCTCTTTGTTTTATATTAAGATTCTGAAGTTTGAACCTTATTCTTGACAATGAGATGTAAGATCAGTGATAGAATCCCTCCGGTGCACATAACTACTAGCATAGGCCATGCGGTGCCGTTATGGAAGAAGCTGACCAAGGCGGAAGCAAAGGCACCAATGGCCATTTGAATGCATCCCAAAAGGGCAGACGCACTTCCTGCTAGGCTTTTGAATGGCGTCAATGCAACAGCAGAGGTGTTGGGGAAAATAAAACCATGCCCGAACAGAAAACAAAATATCAGGACCAATAAAACCGGAAAACTGAGGGTATTGCTGACCAATGCTATGATCATCAGGATCCCAATAAATGCCTGCCAGGTATTTGCCATTCGACTAATGTATTCACTGCTATGTTTTTTCAGGAAATAACGGTTCAATTGGGTTGCAATTACCATTGCCGAGGCTATAAATGCAAAGGCGATACCATATTCCGCTTTTGATAATCCGAAGAATTGTTGCATCACAAAGGAGGATCCAGCCAGATAGGCATAAGTTCCTGCCGAGGCAATGGAACCGATTAGGCAATAGGATATAAAGACTTTATTGGAAAGCACTTGCCAGAAGTTCCCTAGGATAGATTTTGGTGCTAAGGATAGACTTCGATTTCCGGCAAAACTCTCAGGTAGCAAGAAGGCTGTAGCAATCAAAATAAATAAGGAAAGCAGAGCCAAGAACAAAAAGATATAGTGCCAGTCAAAATGAGCTAGCATAAAAGCTCCGATACTTGGTGCGAGGATAGGAGAGACACCGATAACCAACATCAGTAAACTGAAGACCTTTGCAGCCTCGCGGTTGCTATAATAGTCTGTTACCATAGCTCGAGCCCCAACCATTCCTCCACAGCTTCCTAAGGCCTGTAAAAAGCGAAGGATAATCAGGTGATTGATGTTCTTGGTCAAGATACATAGGAGAGAGGCAATGAAATATATGGCTAAGCCCACTAATAGAGGTTTTTTACGGCCATATTTGTCCAATAATGGCCCATAGATCATCTGACCGAATGCAATACCGATAAAATAACTCGTAAGCGTGAGCTGAACCTTATCAACAGAGGTATTGAAATCTTCAGCTATGACATCAAAAGCAGGTAAATAAAGATCAATGGAGAAAGGGCCGATTGCAGATAATAAACCTAAAATCAGCAGAGTGACTTTTCTGTTGTTTCTTAAAGCAGCTGACATTCAATAAAAATAAAAGCCCCACTCTAGTGCAGGGCTATATGTTGTTAAGCTTTTTTAGTTTCTTTTGGCTTTCTGACCAGCAGAAAGATTCCTAATAGGATGAATGGAATACTTAGGATTTGGCCCATGTTCAATAACATTCCAGCTTCGAAAGCCACTTGGTCAATCTTTACATATTCGATAATAAATCGAGCTCCAAATAGGAGAATCAGGAATATTCCAAATAGTTTTCCCGGTTTAGGGTCTTTGTTTTTCTGGTACATTGCCCAAAGGATAATGAAGATTATGACGTAAGCAATGGCTTCATACATTTGTGCAGGGTGACGAGGGATTTGATCTTCATGCGTGAAAATCACCGCCCAAGGAAGATTGCTAGGATTTCCTATCATTTCAGAATTGAAGAAATTCCCTAAACGGATAAATGCTCCCGCAATAGGAACGACCAAGATCAATCGATCCGTAATCCACATGAAATTAGTCTTGGTGTTTCTTGAGAACAACCAGAGTGCTATTAATATACCGATTGCACCACCATGGCTAGCCAGTCCGGTAAAACCAGTTAATTCCCAACTTCCATTGATTTTCTGAAAGGGGATGAATATTTCCAGGAAATGTTCTTTGTAATATGCCCAGTCATAGAAGAAACAGTGACCAAGGCGAGCACCTACTAAGGTTCCAATAAAGATATAGATTGTTAATTTGTCTAATAGTTCTTGGGATTTGCCCTCTCTCTTAAAGATTTTGAGCATCAAGAAGTAAGAAACTACAAAAGCCAATAACCAACATAGTGAATACCAGCGTACGCCAAATGATCCGATTTTAAAGATTTCTGGTTCAGGTCCCCAGGTAATAAAACTTAAAATATCTAACATATTGCAATAAAGTGTCCGGTAAAGATAAGCTTTCGGATTTTATTTTTGCGAAAATTAAGGAAATACTTATTTTGCGAGAATTAATACTTCACTATGGCAAAAAAAACAGCAAAAGTAGAAGAAAGAACATCTGTAGTGACCGATGCTTCCTTGTCTTTTTTTGAAAAATATATCAATAATCCTTCACCAACCGGTTTCGAATGGGGAGGTCAGCGTATGTGGTTGGACTATATCAAACCCTATGTCGATGAGACTTATATTGATAATTACGGTACTGCCGTTGGGATCATAAATCCTAAAGCAGAATATAAAGTGGTTATTGAGGCGCATGCGGATGAGATTTCATGGTTTGTGAACTATATCTCCAAAGATGGTTTGATCTATGTAATCCGAAATGGTGGTTCTGACCATCAGATTGCCCCATCTAAACGCGTAAATATCCATACGGATAAGGGAATTGTGAAAGCCGTGTTTGGTTGGCCAGCAATCCATACACGTTCTGGTGAAAAGGAAGAAAGTCCCAATCTCAAGAATATTTTCTTGGACTGTGGTTGTACTTCCAAAGAGGAAGTTGAGGAACTGGGCATCCATGTTGGATGTGTGATAACCTATGAAGATGAGTTCATGATCTTGAACGATCGCTACTATGTAGGAAGGGCACTGGATAACAGAGCAGGTGGATTTATGATTGCCGAGGTAGCAAGGTTATTGAAGGAAAACAAGAAAAAGCTGCCATTTGGTCTTTATGTGGTGAACTCTGTTCAGGAAGAAATTGGTCTTCGAGGGGCCGAAATGATTGCCAATTACATTAAACCTAATGTAGCCATCGTCACTGATGTTACCCATGATACCAATACCCCGATGATCAATAAAATTACCCAAGGTGATCTAGCTTGTGGTAAAGGTCCAGTTGTTTCTTATGCTCCAGCCGTTCAGATTAATTTGAACAGGCAGTTGATCGAGGTGGCTCAGAAAAACAATATTCCAATCCAGAGGCAGGCATCCTCCCGTTTTACGGGCACCGATACCGATGCATTTGCATATTCAAATGGAGGTGTTCCATCTGCGTTGATTTCCTTACCTTTGCGTTATATGCACACTACTGTTGAGATGGTTCACCGAGTAGATGTGGATAATGTAATCCGATTGATTTATGAAATGGTCCTCACCATCCAAAAAGATCAGGATTTCAGAACATTTAGTAAATAAAATAAATTAGAGAAGAGAACAGACATGGAAAACCCTAATCCACATCCGGAAGGACAAGAATTAAGCATAGAACTAACCGAAGAGATTGCAGAAGGAGTATATTCAAACCTTGCGATTATCACCCACTCTAATACAGAGTTTGTGGTGGATTTTGTTAGGATTATGCCTGGTGTACCCAAGGCTAAAGTTAAGTCTAGGGTTATTTTGACACCTGAACATGCCAAACAATTAATGAAGGCTTTGCAAGAGAACATCAGTCGTTTTGAAGGGCAAAATGGAACTATCCAACCTAAGGATATGCCTTACCCGTTGAACTTCGGTACTCCAAAAGGCGAAGCTTAAATTTATTTCATAAAGCTTTAAAATAGCTGCCATTGGCAGCTATTTTTGTTTGATATCTCCTTGTTGGGAATAAAATCATGAAATGATTCTGTCTTGTTAAAATCAGTTTCTTCAAAATATTGCTGAATGTTCTGTTTTTTAATGTATTTTACTGAAATAAAAACCTGTTTCTTATCCTACACGGTATCACGGAATTGTTGATTTATCTTGATTTGCTAACTCGTTCAGTACGAATGGATAGTGTAGTTTGGTGAAAATTTGGAATGGGTTTTGTTTTATGGATAACTTTGCCGATTCTGGCAATTCAATCATATTAAAATGGATATTAAAGTTAGAAACCTTAGTAAAAAAGATTATAAGGATTTAAAGAATTCTATGGAAGAAGCTTACCATGGTTTGGTAGGTGATCCATGGACCAAAGAGAATATTGTGGACCTTATCGATATTTTTCCTGAAGGACAGATCGCTGTGGAGGTGGATGGAAAAGTTGTTGCATGTGCTTTATCCATTATCCTGAATTCACGTAAGACCAATATTTACGATAAATATTATACCATTATTGATGATGGTAAATTTGATAAGCATGATACAGATGGGGATACCTTATATGGGATCGAAGTGTTTGTGCACCCTGATTTCCGCTCATTAAGATTGGGAAGAAGGCTATATGACCAACGTAAGGAATTATGTGAACAGATGAACCTGCAAAGGATCATTGCCGGTGGGCGTATCCCGAATTACCACAACTATTCGGATAGTATGACCCCAAGGACTTATATCGAGAAAGTGAAAAGGAAAGAAATCTATGATCCAACCTTGACCTTCCAGCTTTCCAATGATTTCCACGTAAAGAAAATCTTGAAAAATTATCTTCCTGAGGATGCTGAATCGATGGAAGTCGCAACTCTTTTGGAGTGGAATAATATTTACTATGAACCAGATGCTCCTTCGAATTCAGCGACTAAGCAAACCATTCGTTTGGGTTTGGTGCAATGGCAGATGCGTCAGTTTAAGGATATTGAAGAATTTTATGATCAGATCGAATTCTTCGTGGATACCGTAAGTGATTATGGTACCGATTTCATTATGTTCCCTGAGTTTTTCAATACGCCATTGATGAGCCCTTATAATGAACTTCCAGAGCGTATGGCAATGGAGAAATTAGCAGAACATACCAAGGACATCGTCGAACGTATCCAACAATTTGCAGTTTCTTATAACGTGAATATTATTTCCGGATCGATGCCAATCATGGAAAGAGGAAAGTTGTATAATATCAGCTACCTATGTCATCGAAACGGTAGTTTGGATCATTATAAGAAAATCCACATTACTCCGAATGAAATGAAGTATTATGGTTTAGTGGGTGGTTCGGAAGTCAAGGTGTTCGATACGGATTGCGGAAAAGTAGGACTGTTGATTTGTTATGATGTGGAGTTCCCGGAACTGAGCAGAATCTTGGCGGATCAAGGTATGCAAATCTTATTCGTTCCTTTTATGACGGATACCCAGAATGGTTATATCCGTGTCCGTTCTTGTGCGCAAGCTAGGGCAATTGAAAACGAATGTTATGTTGCAATCGCTGGATCGGTAGGTAACTTACCGAGGGTAAACAATATGGATATACAATATTCGCAATCGGCAGTATTCACTCCTTCGGATTTTGCCTTTCCAAATAATGCTATCAAGGCTGAAGCGACTCCTAATACAGAGATGGTATTGATCGCTGACGTTGATCTTTATGCTTTGCGTGATCTACATGAGTATGGAACGGTCAAGATCTTAAAGGATAGAAGAAAAGATCTTTACGAAGTGAAACTTCTGAAGTAAGCAGATAAAAAAAGGGGCAATGATAAATTGCCCCTTTCATTTTTTATTAGTTTATGTCTTATAATTCCCTGATCCAGATATTCCTGAAGGAAACTAAATCACCATGATCTTGTAATGCAATCGGACCGGCACCATGAGCTTGCATTTTAGGTAATCCGATATATTCTGTCGTTCCTTGGATTTCGGTGTTATTCTGAACTACAACGCCGTTGTGCAAAACCGTAACCATTCCTCTTTTGATCAAATGGCCATCTTTGTTGAATTTAGGAGCTGAATAGATGACATCATAAGTATGCCAGCCACTTTCAGGTTTTCTAACTTCTGCAAGCGGCGGACTTTGTTTGTAGATACTTCCAGCTTGCCCATTGGTGTAAGTTTTGTTATTGTCATTGTCCAATACCTGCAATTCATATTTTCCTTGCAAGAATATACCTGAGTTTCCACGTCCTTGGCCTTCACCTTTAATGGTTTCAGGGCTTTTCCACTCAATGTGCAATTGAAAATCCTCAAAATTCTTTTTGGTATGGATGCCACCCGTGCCTGGTTTTACCGTTAGCACGCCATCTTTTATCGTCCATTGCGGCGCGCTCTCGTCCTTGTCACTAACCCATTCTGAAAGGTTTTTGCCATCAAACAGAACGATGGCATCGGAAGGAGCGGCATTAGCTTTTGTATTCACTACTCGAGGAACAGGTTCATAAAATTCGGTGTCTTCGGGTTTAAACTTTGTTTGTGCGCTTGCGTAGGATACTCCGGCAAGCAATGCTATTAATAAAGAATGTTTTAACATCGGTTTAAGTATTTTGTTATGGTTAATATAAGAAAAAACATTATTTTTAATATGCAAAATCAAAAACTTTATTCATAATGGCCCAGATTACTCAAAAAATTGCTCTAGAAGATGTTCGTTTTTATTCACCGATTGGTTTCTATGAAGAAGAGCAGGTTTTAGGGAATGAGTTCATGGTAAGTGTTTCTGTAAGTTTTCCCTTCAAAAACCCAGACTCTGAAGAAATCGGAAACACGGTGAACTATGAGGAGCTATATGCTATCTTGGTAGAGGTTATGAGTCCTCGAAGGAAATTACTTGAATCGGCTGCTGAAGATATTTTGAATAGGATTGTGGAAGAATATGCCCATATTCAACAAATCGAAGTATCCATTCGTAAGATTAATCCACCCTTCGGAGGAGATGTAGCTAATTCCGTTGTATCGCTTTATTATACAAAGGATTAACTGTCTAAAAATCACGTTTCATTTTTCTTAATCAGTCATTTTGACTGTTGTTTTTGCTTGATGCAAGACAAATTGTCTTGTAAATAAGTTTGCATGCCCTTGGTACGTTAGTTGATTATAGGATGTTATAAAACAGAAAATAAAAAACTAAAAAATAAGGAGGAATTAAACATGGCATTAATAAAATTACCAGGAAAATCTTACAATACAGATGCAGTGAATCCATTTGTAAACAATGTATTTGACAATTTATTCAATGATTCATTTTTAACGGACCGTTTAGTAACACGTGTACCTGCAGTAAATATCACTGAATCAGCAGAAGCTTTTACTATTGAAGTGGCTGCTCCTGGTTTACAGAAATCAGATTTCAAGATCAATGTTGATAAAAACGTTATCAATATTTCGGTTGAGAAACAAGAAGAAAAAGTTGAAGAGGGTAAAGTTTATAGCAAAAAAGAATTTAGCTACACTTCGTTCTCCAGATCTTTCACACTTCCTGAAGTAGTGGATTATTCAAATATCGATGCTGCCTATGAAAATGGCGTGTTGAATATTAAGATCGGTAAAAAAGAAGAAGCAATTGTAGCAAAGAGACTAATTGAAGTGAAGTAAGTTTAATTGTGGTTAGTTGAATGAGGAGCTGTCCGTTGGGCAGCTCCTTTTTTGTTGTATTGTCATTTAATTGTCTTTTTAGAAAAATAAATAACAACTACTTAACACCGTTAAGTAGTTTTGTTTTTGTAAAGAATACAAAGTGGAAAAGAAAATCAAGCAAAAGGAAGACCTACGGACAGTGATTTTAGAAGCAGCTAAAAAGCTGTTTGTGCAGGAAGGGTATGAGGCAACCTCCATTAGAAAGATTGCAAAGGAAATAGGCTTTAGCCCTACTACGATCTATCTATACTATAAGGATAAGAGCGATATCGTTTATGCTTTACATCAGGTAGGCTTTGGGATGTTGAAAGATCAATTTCTCCCATTGATGGCTGTAGAAGATCCCTTTGAAAGATTGAAAGCTGTAGGTAGGAACTATATTCAATTTGCCTTTATGCATCCTGAATATTATCAAGTTATGTTTATGATGAAGGAGCCTTTGTCCTTCCTGAATTCACAGATAGAAGATAGTTCTTGGGTAGAGGGAGAATTGGTTATCGAGTTGTTAAAGAAAACCATAATCGATTGCCAAGAGGTCGGTTACTTCAAAGGAATGGATCCAGTATTTGTGACCATTCAAGCCTGGAGTTCTGTGCATGGTTTGGTTTCCTTGCATATTACGCAGCATTTAGATTGTTTACATGAGTTGTTTGGTAAAACTGGAAATTTGGAAGAACATGTTTTTTCTTCATTCCAAATCCTTGTTGGATTGATCCAGGCAACCAAATAGTTTTTTTTGAATATATAGTTAACACTGTTAATAATGAGCTTATACAAATCACTAACAAGGCTGGTTACCATTTTCGCTGGAATATGTGGAATCAGTTACGCGCAAGACCATCAATTAGAACAGTATGTACAACAGGGCTTGGATAGCAATCTGGTATTGATCCAAAAAGATCTATCCATGAAAAAGGCGATGAATGGACTGGAGGTAGCTCGAAGCATGTACCTCCCGAATATCACCTTCGACTTGACCTATTCCCATGCAGAAGGAGGCCGTTCAATCGACCTACCCATTGGAGATATGTTGAACCCAGTTTATACCACCCTGAATCAATTGACCCAAAGCAACAACTTTCCACAGATTGATAACGAACAGATCACCTTTCTTCCAAAGAACTATTACGATGCCAAGGTCCGGACTTCGGTGCCAATCGTCAATACCGATATCAAGCATAATAAGGTTGTTCGTGAAAAAATGGTTGAGCTGAGCAAAACCGAAACAGAAACCTACAAAAGAGAATTAGTAAAGGATATCAAGATTGCCTATTTCAATTATTTGAGTGCGGTACAGGCGAAAGAAATTTATCTCAATGCCTTGAACTTAGCTAAGGAAGGTAGACGTGTAAATCAGAAGCTATTGGAGGCTGGAAAAGGTTTGCCGGCTTATGTGATCAGATCAGATGCTGAAATTGCTCAACAGGAATCTAAAATTGCAGAAGCGGAACAACAAATCAAGAATGCTAAATATTACTTCAATTCACTACTGAATAGAAGTGCAGATGCTGAAATCCATTATGTTCAAACTATCAATAATGGTAAAGAACTCAAGACTCCTGAACTATCCGTAAACATTGATGGTCGGGAAGAATTAAGGTCTTTAGAAGGGAATATAGCCATTCAGGAATCCTTGGTGGAGATGAGTAAGCAGGCCTTTGTGCCAAAGGTCAGTGCTTTTTTGGATTTAGGTTCCCAAGCGGAAGGTTTGCGGGTCAGCCGTCAATCCCAATATTTCATGGTGGGTGCACAATTGAGCTTCCCTATTTTCCAAGGGAATAGAAATCGTTTAAAGATTCAGGAAAACCAGATTGCTGTGGCTGAGGCGCAGAACAAATTAGATCAAGCCAAACAACAATTGGAACTTTCTGCTGAGGTAGCTAAGAATGAATTGATTGCTATGCAAAAGAACTATGAATCTTCGAAAATCCAAATGGAAGCAGCCTCAACCTACCAACGCCTGATATTACGTGGATTCAATGAAGGTGTAAATACCTATATCGAAACCATTGACGCAAGGTCCCAATACACCAATTCGCAGATGGCCAATAATATTGCAGCCTTCAAATTATTGTCTGCAATCGCAAAATTAGAACGAGAAAACGCATCATACCAACTAAAATAAAAACCATGAAACTAGCATATATAACCATTTTGTTCGCCGGAATAGCAATCTCTATTTCAAGCTGTAACCAAGCAGAGCGTAAAACCGAAATATCGGTTCAAGATACCATTCCCGTTAAATTGATGCCGATCAATGTAGGTTCAGGGGATTCTGGGATCGAAGCAACAGGTGTGTTTACAACAGATGATGAAACAGTTTTAAGCTTTAAAAACGGTGGAGTCATTTCTAAGATTACAGTAAAAGAGGGTGATGCGGTCCGCAAAGGGCAACTTTTGGCTTCCGTTCTGAGCTCCGAGGTGGATGCAAAAGCAGGCCAAGCTAAGCTAGCCGTAGAAAAGGCAAGACGCGATTTCGAACGGGCCAGTAAATTGTTCCGAGATAGCGTAGCGACCTTGGAGCAAATGCAGAATGCAAAAACAGCACTTGATGTTGCGCAGCAAGACCTGAAGTCCGTTAGTTTCAACCAACAATATTCCAATATCTATTCACCAGTTTCGGGTTATGTGCTTGCAAAAATGGCCAATGAAGGCCAAGTTGTAGGCCCTGGAACCCCCATCCTGCAAGTCAATGGCGCCAGCAATGCCAATTGGAAACTTAAAGTCGGTGTAGGGGATCAGCAATGGACCCAAATCAAGGTCGGGGACCTAGCCAAGATCAGCACCGATGCCATGCCTTCCGATACTTTAGATGCAGTGGTTTCGAAGAAATCAGAAGGCCTAGACCCGCAGACCGGTACCTTCACCATCTTTTTGGAATTAAAGGAAAAACCAAGCTATAAACTGGCTTCAGGGATTTTTGGTAAATCCATCATCATGAGTGCAGGAACAAAAGTAGGGAACCAATGGCGAATCCCATTCTCAGCACTATTGGACGGCAATGGGCGTGAAGGCTATGTTTTCATTACGCAAGATGGTAAAACAGCCAAGAAACAAAAGATCAAGGTTGCCAAAATAGAAAATGATGATGTGCTGGTAGAAGCTGGTCTCGAACAAGCGCAATCCATCATTATTTCCGGAAGCCCTTATTTGGTGGATGGATCAGCAATCGTCGTTAAAAAATAACATCAAACACCTGAAATCATGAGCTTAATTAAATATCCAATTAAGAACTACCAATTTACCATGATCATGGTATTGATGATTTTGGTGGTTGCTATTACATCCATGCTGACGATGCCTAGGGCAGAAGACCCTGATATGAAAGGAGTCTCATTCCCGGTATTGGTGGTGCATCCCGGAACCAGTCCCAAGGATATGGAACAGTTGATCGTGAAACCCTTGGAAGCAAGGTTTTATGCCCTGGACCATATCAAGACCATCAAAACGACCATCAATAACAGCGTTGCTTTCTTCTTCGTTGAATTTGAATATGGCCAAGATTACGATGATAAATATCAGGAGCTGGTCCGCGAACTGAATGCTGCGAGATCCGAACTCCCTGATAATATTTACAGCATGGAGGTCCTGAAAATCGACCCTACCAACGTAAGTGTTATCCAAGCTGCTTTGATTTCCGAGAATGCCTCAGAGAGCAGCATGAAGAAATATAGCGATAAACTGAAGCAAGAGCTTGAAAAGGTAAAAGCCTTAAAGGCTGTAGAGATCTCTGGCCTTCCTGACCAGCAGGTGCGCATTGACCTGAACCAGGCCAAGCTTGCTGAGTTGAATATCCCAATGAACCGAATCATACAAGCGGTTCAAAGTGAAAATCAAAACATCCCTGCTGGAAGTATCAATGCCGGCAGCCAATCTTTCAGTGTCAAGAGTTCTGGAAATTACCAGAGCATTGCCGATATCCAAAATACCATTATTTCAAGTGCCCAAGGACGCAATATACTATTGAAGGATGTAGCCGATGTCTATCCTGCCTTTGGCGTAAGCAGTCACATGACCCGTCTGAATGGTTATAAATGTATCCTTATCAATGCTGCGCAGAAAGAGGGGATGAATATTTCAGATACCCAAAAGGAATACAAGAAGGTCCTCGAAGAATTTAAAGCGGGACTACCAGACAATATTGACCTTGTGCTCAATTTCGACCAGGCTAATAATGTTAACAAACGTTTAGGTGGTCTGGCTGTTGATTTCGGGATAGCCATATTCTTGGTTCTTTTCACTTTATTGCCATTAGGCACACGTGCATCTTTGGTAGTGATGATTGCAATTCCATTATCCTTAGGGATTGGCCTTATCGCGATGAATTCCTTTGGCTATTCATTGAACCAATTGAGTATTGTCGGTTTCGTGGTCGCCTTAGGCCTGGTGGTGGATGATAGTATAGTTGTCGTGGAGAACATCGAGCGCTGGATGCGTGAAGGATATAGCAAAATTGAAGCTGCGATCAAAGGAACAGAACAGATAGCCTTGGCGGTCTTGGGCTGTACGGTCACTTTGGTGATCGCCTTTATGCCTTTGGTGTTTATGCCGGAGATGGCAGGTGAGTTTATCCGGAGTATGCCTATTGCGGTTATTTCATCGGTGATTGGCTCTATGTTTATTGCCTTATTGGTGGTGCCGTTCCTTTCCAGCAAAATTCTGAAACCTCATGAGGAAGAAGGTGGGAATGCCATCCTTAGAGGCATGCAAAAGGTTATTCATAAATCATATGGTGTGTTCTTGGACAAAGCCTTGAAGCATCCCGGACGTACCGCAATCATTGCTTTGGCTATTTTCTTAGGTTCACTGGCCTTGATCCCGATCGTCGGATTCAGTTTATTCCCAGCATCAGAGAAACCGCAATTTATGATCCATGTCAAATCGGCCTTGCAATCCAATTTTCAACATACGGATAGCATAACCAAAGCCATAGAAAATGAATTGAAGCAGATCCCGGATGTCAAATACTTTACCTCCAATATTGGAAAAGGAAACCCAAGGGTTTACTACAATATGCAACAGGCTAGGGAAGACGTTTCTTATGCAGATATCTTCGTGCAATTGCACGATGATGTCAAGTCCAAGGACAAGGTTGCCCTGATCGAAAAACTCAGAGCCAAATGGACCCCATATCTTGGCGCAAAAGTGGAAGTTCGTGATTTTGAACAAGGGGTACCCATCATCTCTCCGGTTGAAGTCCGTGTCTTTGGCGAAAACCTCGATACCCTTCAAGCCCTGTCGTATCAAGTAGAGGAGCTATTGAAAAAAACAGAAGGCTCAGAATACGTCAATAACCCGATAAAAAACAATAAAACGGATATCAAGGTCAATATCAATAGAGAGAAAGCCATGGCGCTGGGCGTACCGACCTCATCTATCGATCAGACTATCCGGATTGCTTTATCAGGATATAGCGTAGGTACCTATTCCGATCCAAATTCCGATGATAACGACTATGATATCTTAGTCAGTGTCCCACGAGACGGAGAAGCAACCATAGAGACCCTAGAAGGGATCTTTATTGATAATATGGCCGGTACATCCATTCCATTGACACAATTAGCAACACTGGAATTTGAGGAGTCTCCATCCAATATCTATCACCAGAATAAAATCAGGACCGTTGCGGTCAATTCTTTTGTTAAAAAAGGATATGGAAACGATGAAGTCATCAATTCAGTTATTGAGCAGATGGATAAGTTCCCTTTCCCAACCGGATATTTCTATGAGATGGGCGGCGAGGTCGAAAGCCGTGAGATGGCCTTCGGCGGTTTCGGAACCATTATCTTGATTACCATTTTTATGTTTATCGCGGTATTGATCTTGGAATTCAAAACCTTCAAGAGTACCTTGATCGTCCTTTCTGTAATTCCATTGGGTGTAGTAGGTGCTGTTTTAGCTTTATTGGCCACGGGAAATACATTGTCCTTTGTGGCAACCATAGGGATTGTTGCCCTTGCAGGTATTGAGGTCAAGAATACCATCCTGTTAGTAGACTTTACCAATCAATTGAGAAGGGAAGGCATGGAGCTCAACGAAGCAATTGAAAAAGCAGGAGAGATCAGATTCTTGCCTATTATCCTGACAACTTTGACAGCCATTGGAGGCTTACTACCAATTGCATGGTCTTCCAACCCTTTGATTTCCCCATTGGCAACCGTAATGATCGGAGGTTTGATCAGTTCGACCCTGCTATCAAGAATCGTAACGCCGGTGATCTACAAATTGATTCCACCGAAGATTGAAATAGAAGAAGCAAAAGAACAACATTCATAAAAAATCGAAAGGCTGGCCAATATCTAATACCGACCAGCCTTTACTTTTGCTAATTGTAATTTAGTTATTCGATTTATATCGATGGTATTCTTCTCTCAATTCTTCATATCTTCTTTTCCAATCCTCTGGAGTACGTTCAGATATATTCTTCAGTTTCTTCAATTGGAAGGCTAGGATACAGGAAGCAAATCCCGCGGAAATAATGGCCATCCCTGTCCAAATCACGATGGTCAAGCCCGCAAATACAGGATTCCATAATAGGATAAAGCTAAATATCACCCCCAATATGGAGAATAATAAGATCCAGCCCCAATTCTTGACTCCATATTGTTTCAGGTCCAGAGCAACCGAAAGGTACTGCACTGATTTAAACATCACGAAGAACCCGATTACAAAGGGTAGGGTGGCTAATGAGATAGCAGGATTGCTCAATAATAGCAGACCAAACAAAGTGTTCAAAATTCCACCCGCCAAATACCATCCCCATCCTTCAATTTCATTCTTGTTGTTTAGGGAGAATATAATTTCCATCACACCAGAAAATAAAAAAGAAATGCTGAACACGAATGATAAAGCTAAATAAGAAGTAACAGGGGTAGCAAGCACATAAAATCCTAAAATAACAAGTAGGATCCCTACGATCAATGGGAGATACCATTGTTTTACGGCAGTTCTAATGGTTTTAAGAAAGTTTTCCATGATTTATAAGTTACGTAGCATGATAATCCGGATTTATTAATATATCCTAATACAACTCAAATTTCATTAAGTTTTCTCTATTTATAAACATTTATGACGAGTGTCATTTATTAGCTATCCGCAATCTAAAAAGAGGTTAACGAATTTTCTTTTCAAACAAATAATGGTTGTGGCTGTTTATGTTTAAAAGGAGTAAACATGAAAAAACTATTGATATTAGGTTCGGCCCTGTTAATGTTGGCCTGCAATAATCAGAACAAACAAAATGCAAACAGTGGGGACAGTGCTGTGGCAGATGGTTCCACTCAAGGTCCAATTCCAGCAAATAACCCTGCAGATGTTTTACCTCATACTGCCAAGCAGTTTATCGAGGACCATTTCCCTAATGCCAGCATTCAGCATGTTGAAAATAAACAAAGTCCAGTAACTGATGGGACCGTTTTTGATGTGGATCTTTCAGATAACACAGAAATTGATTTTGATAAAGACGGGGAATGGAGAGAAATCAGTACTAAAGGGGATGTAGTGGTACCTATGGCGGTATTACCTTCATCTGTACAGGAATATATCAATGCCAATTATGCTGGGCAGACCATTAAATCAATCGATAAGGAAATCGATGTAATGGCAGTAGAGTTGAAAAATGATACCGATTTAGTATTTGATCTCGATGGAAAATTCTTGAGAGTCGATAAATAGAAGTTTTAGTCTAATAATAAAGCCCCCGTACAAATTGTGCGAGGGCTTCTTTATTTTAATATCTGAGGTTCTTAGCCTAAGCTTTTCAAGCTTTCTTCCAATATCTGGATTTTAGCTTCTGCATCTGCCTTTTTGTTTTTCTCGTTCTCCACGATTTCAGGCTTTGCATTCTGCACAAATCGTTCATTCGATAATTTCTTGTCAACGGAAATCAAGAATCCTTTTAAGTATTCGATCTCTTTACTGATCCTTTCTTTTTCTGCATCAACATCGATGTTGTTTTCCAAGGCAACATAACATTCGTCTTTTCCTGCAAGGAAGCTCACCGCTCCACTTACTTTTTCTTTTACAAAGCTTAACTCTTCAATGTTCGCTAGTTTTTTGATGCTGTCTTGGTATCGACTGTAATCAATATTTGTCGCATTGATCGCTAATGGAAGAGCAATCTTAGGCGATAAACCTTTAGAATTCCTGATATTACGTACCTCAGAGATGATCTGCTGAACGATTGCAAATTCTTTGATGATGTTCTCGTCGAATGCCTGAACCTTAGGGAAATCAGCTACGATGATGCAGTCCTTATCCGTACGGGTTCCAAAGATCTCGTCATGCCATAACTCTTCCGTAATGAAAGGCATAAATGGATGAGCTAATTTTAGGACCTTTTGGAATAGACCTTTAACAGTTTCGTAAGTTTCTTTTTCAATTGGAGCCTGATAAGCTGGTTTTACCAGTTCAAGGTACCATGAACAGAAATCATCCCAGATCAACTTATAAGTTGCCATCAAGGCATCTGAAAGTCTGTAATTCGCAAAATGTTCCTCTATTTCTACCAATGCTTGGTTAAAGCGAGATTCAAACCATTTCGCAGACATCTTTTGCGATGCTGTTGCTTCCTGATCTACCACTTCCCAACCTTTTACCAATCGGAAGGCATTCCAGATCTTATTAGCGAAATTTCTTCCCTGTTCACAATATGAAACATCAAACATTAGGTCATTTCCAGCAGGGGAGGATAGGAGCATCCCTACACGAACCCCATCGGTACCATATTGTTCCATCAATTCGATTGGATCAGGCGAGTTTCCTAATGATTTCGACATCTTGCGCCCCAATTTATCCCTCACGATACCTGTAAGATATACATTACGGAATGGAGGTTTCTGCGTATAATCATGACCCATAATGATCATGCGGGCAACCCAGAAAAACAAGATTTCCGGAGCTGTCACTAGATCATTCGTTGGGTAATAATATTTAAAGTCAGGGTTTTCTGGGTTTCTCACACCATCAAAAACCGACATCGGCCATAGACCGGATGAAAACCAAGTGTCTAATACATCATCTTCCTGACGGATACCCGCAGTAGATTTTCCAGTATTTTCAAATTCAGCGATGGCTTCTGCCTCCGTTTTTGCAATTACCCATTCATTCTTCTCATTGAACCATGCTGGAATGCGCTGCCCCCACCATAATTGACGGGAGATACACCAATCTTTCACATTTTCCATCCAATGCTTGTAGGAAGCAAAGAATTTCTCAGGAATTAATTTAATGGTGCCATCCTCAACATATTCCAAGGCTGGTTTAGCAAGTTTGTCCATCTTCAAGAACCATTGCATCGATAGCTTTGGTTCAATGGCTGCATTTGTACGTTCCGAGAAACCTACTTGCGATTTATAATCCTCGATCTTTTCGATCTGGCCTGCTTCTTCTAATAAGGTTGCTACCTTTTTACGGGCGATAAAACGATCCTCACCAACCAAGATTTGAGCTTTCTCATTTAATGTACCGTTATCATTCAAGATATCGATGACCTCCAGATTATGTTTCTGGCCTAATTCATAGTCATTCAAATCATGGGCAGGAGTAACCTTCAGACATCCTGTACCAAATTCCATCTCCACATATTCATCTTGGATGATCGGAATTTCACGGTTGATCAATGGAACCAATACCGTTTTTCCTTGCAGATGTTTATAGCGCTCGTCCAATGGATTGATACAGATTGCTGTATCCGCCATAATGGTCTCCGGACGCGTTGTGGCAATAATCACATGTTCATCTGAATCCTTGATTTTATAACGAACGTAATAAAGCTTTTGGTTGACCTCTTTACGGATTACTTCTTCATCAGAAAGGGCTGTTTTTCCTTCTGGATCCCAGTTTACCATACGGATACCACGGTAGATATAGCCTTCTTTGTAAAATTTGATGAAGGTATCGATCACCGCTTCAGAAAGATCAGGGTCCATTGTGAATTTGGTCCTTTCCCAATCACATGAAGCTCCCAGCTTTTCCAATTGCTTCAAGATGATACCACCGTATTTTTCTTTCCATTCCCAAGCATATTTCAAGAATTCATCACGGCTGATGGATGTTTTCTCAATGCCTTTTTCTTTCAACATAGCAACGACTTTCGCCTCAGTAGCAATGGATGCATGGTCCGTTCCCGGAACCCAACAGGCATTTTTGCCTTGCATACGTGCACGACGGATCAACACATCCTGAATGGTGTTGTTCAACATATGGCCCATGTGAAGGACCCCAGTGACGTTTGGAGGGGGCATGACAATGGTGTATGGCTCACGCTCATCTGGTACCGAACGGAAAAATCCATTTGACATCCAGTAGGAATACCACTTCTCTTCAGCTTCTTTTGGATTGTACGTTTTTGCTATGCTCATTATATTCTTAATGTTCTAAAAGGTTACAAAAATACGCATTTAATGCCTTATTTCCCACTTGCTAACCGTAAATAAATATGCTGTGTTTACTAATTGAAAAATTAATGTTAATTAACTGTTACTATCTCTAATTAAATGTAAATTTGGCGATTGAATTTTTTTTATGACATGAAGAATGTTATTAAAGATTTAAGGGGTTTCTTCTTCTATTTTGGCTATTGGCTGTTGATGAGCTTCTTGGATCGCCTTATTTTCCTAGTTTCGTTCAACGATAAAGTCAATTTTTCCAATTTTAAGGATGTATTGAGAATTTTCTACCATGGATTGCCACTTGATTTTTCTGTGGTCTCTTATATCTGTGTACTTCCTTTTTTAGGGTACCTCGTTTTAAACCACTATTCCAATGAAATCTTAAAGAGAAAACTGCTCAATGCCTATACCTTTGTCGTTTTGATCTTTTATCAGATCATCACCTTTGCCAATGTCAATATCTATAGGGAATGGGGGGATAAGATTTCAAAAAGGGCTATTGATGCCATTGCCGAAGATGCTGCAGGAGCAGCGGCCTCCGCGGAATCAACACCCATCTTAATCCCTGTTTTGGGTATCGTCCTATTGACTGCCGGAGGGTATTGGCTTTACCTCAGGCTATTCAAGTCCGTTCATTTTCCCAAGAAATTAGTGTGGTGGAAATTGGGAATCCAATTTTTCATCGGAGGACTGTTCCTATTCGGATTTATCCGTGGTGGATTTGGAAGAGCTCCATTGAACCCTAGTAAAGCTTATTTTTCTTCTAACACTTTCTATAACCATGCTGCGGTCAATACACATTACGCCTTGTTGCGTGAGTATTTTACGAGGAACCAACGTATGCGTTCGCCTTATAAATATTTCCCAAGCAATGCAGAAGCCAAAGCTCTGATAGCTCCAGCTTTTACTGAAGTGGCAGATTCAAGTTTCAATATCTTGAAAACTAAAAAGCCTAATGTGGTCGTCCTTGTCTTGGAAAGTTTTGTCGCTGATCTGATCCATTCTATGGGTGGTGAAAAAGGTATTACACCCCATTTTGAAGAATTGATTTCCCAAGGTCTATTTTTTGATCAGATCTATTCGGCATCTGATCGATCTGATAAAGGTATCGTGGGTATTTTCAGTGGGTTTCCGGCACAAGGTCCCGAAAGCATTATAAAATACATCGATAAGCATGAAAATATGCCTGCAATAGGCCAAGAGTTTCATAATGCAGGTTATAAGACGTCTTTTTACCATGGTGGACAGAGTGAGTTCTACAATTTTAAGTCCTATATGTTAGCCCATGGTATTGATAAGGTTGTTGATATCATGAACTTCAACCCCTTATTGCCTAGAACTTCTTGGGGAGTTTATGACCATGTTGTATTTGAAAGAATGATAGAAGATCTGGATGATGTAGATCAGCCTTTCTTTTCCAGTATTTTTACTTTGGTCAACCATGAACCTTTCGAACTATATGATGAATATAAATTCGGGAAGGACAATAATGTAAACAAATTCAAGAGTACCGCATATTATACCGATCAGGCCATCCATGAATTTTTGGAAGCTGCAAAAACCAAAGATTGGTACAAAAACACCTTGTTTGTCCTGGTTGCCGACCATGGCCACCGATTGCCAACTGAAAAATGGGACATAAGTAGACCCCAGCGTTTTCATATCCCGCTCTTGTTTTTCGGTGAACCTATTAAAGCGGAATACCGAGGAAAAAAAATAAACAAGATTGGAAATCAAACCGATCTTGCCAAATCCCTGTTAAATCAATTAAATCTGCCTACTGATCGTTATCGTTGGAGCCGCGATCTATTCAACAGTAGTTTTCCGGAGATTGCATTTTATAATTCAAAAGATGCTTTTGGCGTGATCAACAAAGATGAAGTTATCTCCTACGACCGTGTAGGAAATAGAATAAACTTTAATTCCAACGAACAATATCCGAAGGAAAAAGCTGATAGCCTATTGAATATGGCAAAGGCATACTACCAAGAGGTATATGAAGACTTTATGAAATACTAATATGATCAAGTTAAAAGGATGGTTTGGACCTTATTTGGCATTGGCAATACGACTTGTTTTGATGCTCTTGCTCTATGGAATCCTTAGGCTCGGGTTCTATGGGTTCAATATGGCCCAATTTCCTCAAGTATCCTTTTCTGAATTGATGTATATGATGGCTGGAGGGGTGAAATTTGATATTGTCGCCCTGCTATACATCAATATCCTTTATATCCTGCTAGTTTCTTTTCCGGTTCCTTTTAAATACAATCCTCTATTTTCTAAAATTAGCAAATGGGTCTTTGTCGTTTCTAATAGCATTGGAATTGCTCTTAACTTGGTGGATTTCGCCTATTATCCATTTACCTTAAAACGGACTACAGGTACTGTTTTCGGTCAATTCGCCCATGAGGAAAATCTTGGAAAGTTGTTCTTGGACTTTGGTCTGGAATACTGGTACCTGGTGTTTTTCTTTGTTCTGATTGTTTGGGGACTGATCAAACTTTATGACCTAGTCCAAGTTGAAAAACCGGCGGTCTTCAATTGGAAGTTCTATTCGGTACAGCTGCTGCTGCTCTTGACGGTAGCCTTCCTGTTTGTGGGCGGTGTCCGTGGTGGCTGGGCACATAGCACTCGACCGATCACTTTGAGCAATGCTGGAGATTATGTGAAGTCTCCTGAAGAAATGAATATTGTGCTCAATACTCCTTTTTCGATTCTTAAGACCTTAAAGGCTGTAAGTCTCAAGGAAGAACATTTCTTTTCTGACCAAGAGCTTAATGCCATGTATCCGGTGGTCCATCAACCAAAGGATTCAGCACAGTTTAAAAAATTGAATGTAGTAATGTTGATATTGGAGAGCTTTGGAAAAGAGCATATAGGCTTCTTCAATAGGGACCTGGAAAATGGAACTTACAAAGGCTATACGCCTTTCTTAGACTCTTTGATTGAACAATCCTATACTTTTACCAGATCTTATGCCAACGGTCGTAAATCCATCGATGCGCTGCCTTCTGTGATCACAGGAATTCCTTCTATTGGAGAGCCTTTTGTCCTTTCGATATATTCTGGGAACAAGACTACTAGTTTGGCCAAGCTGCTTTCAGATGAAGGATATGAAACTTCCTTTTTCCATGGTGCACCGAATGGAAGTATGGGCTTTTCCGCTTATATGCAATTAGCCGGAATCAAGCATTATTATGGTAAAAATGAATACAATAATGATGCAGATTTTGATGGTATTTGGGGTATCTGGGATGAACCCTTTATGCAATATATGGCCAAACAAATGGACCAGATGAAAGAGCCTTTTTTCAGTAGCTTTTTTTCCTTGTCTTCCCATCATCCATTTAAGGTTCCTGAGAAATACGCTGGCAAATTCCCGAAAGGAACCCTGCCATTGCATGAGCCATTGGGCTATGCCGACCATGCCTTAAAGGAATTTTTCCAGACCGCTTCTAAGAGCCCTTGGTACAATAATACGCTGTTCGTGATCTGTGCTGATCATGCCAGTATGAGCCATTTCAAAGAGTACAATACCATGCCTAATTCATTTGCCATCCCGATTGTATTCTACTATCCAGGAGGGGAATTAAAAGGGGTTTCTGATAAACTTGTACAACAGATTGATATTATGCCCACCGTGCTAAACTATCTGCAATATGATAAGCCCTATTTCTCTTTTGGATTTGATGCTTTTGCTCCAGATCGGAATAATTTCGTGGTCAGCAATATTGGCAATATCTATAACTTTTTTATGGGTGATTATTTTATGACCTATGGAGATAAGGAAGTGAAATCGGTCTATAATCTTAAAGCCGATAAGTTTTTAGAACATGATCTTAAGGGAAAGGACCTCCAAGTTCAGGACTCCCTGATGAAACATCTCGAATCCTTTATGCAGCAGTATAACAATCGAATGATCCACAATAAATTGGTAGCAGAGAATTAATCCACGATTGTTTTTCCAAACTTATAACGTAGGGTAAAGACTTGCTGATTGTCCACTTTTCCGGGGGAAAAATGGAAAGAAGCTGTAAATTTCCCTTCTATTTTGTCTGATTTAAATGGCATCCAGCCTAAATCTAATCGATCATAAGTTTTACGATGGTAAAAGGAATCGCCATTCGGTAAGTTCATGGGTTCCCCAAGATATAAAGTGTTGGCAAGAAAGAATCGCTTATAGCCTACATGGATATTGGAGATAAAGCCATTGGCTTTTTGCATGTCATAGACCGATCTGACACGGTCAAAACCCATAGCTGCGCCAGCATCAATGGTCAAGGAGTCAAAAACGGTCTTGTGGCTTAGGTCTACACCTAACCTAAGCATGATCACCGCATTGTCCTGTATATGTTCCTCAATGCTATCATTGCTCGTGAGGGCATTATGGTACATCATCCCATCATTGCGGATATAGAAGCTTCCGATAGCATATTTACCTGAGATTCCAGCTACAAATTGTTCCCTATTCTGATAACCTTGTTTGCTCATCCAATCAATGAAGACTGATTGTTGGAAATTGCGGTTCTTATAGTTGAAATACATCCCTTCGATATTGGGGCGGTCATACATCAAGGTATCCGCTAAAACCATTCGGGGGATATCTTTCAATCGTTCATGCCTAGGCATAAATCCCAAAGCAAAATCAAATTTTTCCGTCTTATAGTTATAATATGCGATAGGGTTCCATCGACTTTTATTTTCCGAATTGATGCCAAACTCCTGGTTAAAATGGGCACCTCCGTATAACCTATGGTTTTTCTCAATCTCAAAATAAAGGTTAGGGGAGATAGTCGCCCCAAAAAAGGTTTTTGGGATCGTGTATTGTGCTCCATATTCCCGATTGTCTGCATATCCGAAGAAATCAATATCTAGGCCAATCTTTTGAGCAAATGTGGAGAAGCTAATGAGGAAAAGCAAAGCTGTAAGGAGTAATCTTGACATGGATACGCGGAAATGGTGCATAGAATAATTTGGAGGTCAACTTATAAAGAATCTGTCAAAAATACAAAAGGTCGCTTAATTATTTTAAGCGACCTTTTGAGAATTATCTGTTTTTGGAATTATACTTCCAATAATAATCTAGCTGGATCTTCTAGCAATTGCTTAACGCGTACCAAGAAGCTTACAGATTCACGACCATCAATAATACGGTGGTCATAAGAAAGAGCGATATACATCATCGGACGGATAACCACTTGACCGTTTTCAGCGATTGGTCTTTGGATAATGTTGTGCATACCTAAGATTGCCGATTGAGGCGCATTGATAATAGGAGTAGACATCATTGAACCAAATACACCACCATTGGTAATGGTAAATGTACCACCAGTCATTTCATCGATTGTCAATTTGTTGTCGCGAGCTTTAGTAGCTAACTCAGCAATTGCTTTCTCGATTTGGTATAGTGCCATAGATTCTGCATTTCTGATCACAGGAACCACTAATCCTTTTGGAGCAGAAACTGCAATTGAAATATCAGCAAAGTCAGAATATACTAATTCGTTTTCTTCGATACGAGCATTTACCGCAGGCCATTCTTTCAATGCAGTGGTCACTGCTTTAGTGAAGAATGACATAAAGCCTAGGCCGATACCATGTTTCTCTTTGAAGGTATCTTTGTATTTAGCACGTAGGTCCATGATAGGTTGCATGTTAACTTCGTTGAAAGTAGTTAACATAGCGGTATCATTTTTAACGGCTACCAAACGCTTTGCGATTGTTTTACGCAATGAGCTCATTTTCTCACGACGTTCTACACGGTCGCCAGCACTTACTGGAGCAGTAGCTGTTACTGCAGCAGCAGGAGCAGCTGGTTTAGATTCCGCTTTCGCTGGAGTTGATTGAGCTTTTTCAGCGTCCTCTTTGGTGATTCTTCCGTCTTTACCTGTTCCTTTGATCGTAGATGGGTCAATTCCTTTTTCTCTTAAGATTTTAGCAGCAGCAGGTGATGCCGTGCCAGCAGCATAAGTTTCAGGACTTTCATCCGCTTCAGCTTGAGCAGGTTTTGACTCCGCTTGAGCAGCTGGAGCTTCCTCTTTTTTCGCTGGAGCGTCGCCAGATCCTGCAGGAGCATCTCCGTCTTCAATAGTACATACTACTGCGCCGATTTCCAGGGTATCACCCTCTTGCGCAATAATACGTAGGATACCCGCTTTTTCTGCCGGTAATTCAAACGTTGCTTTATCAGATTCTAATTCGGCAATGTTCTCGTCCATTTCGACGTAATCACCATCTTGTTTTAGCCATTGGGCCAAGGTTACTTCGGTAATTGATTCACCAACCGAAGGGACTTTGATTTCTAAGCTCATATTTACTTCTTTTAAACCTCCATTAAATATACTATAATATTACAACGGACGGTTAAACATTTTGTTTATTCGAATGATTTATTAATTATTGCTTCTTGTTGTGCCACATGTTTTTTCATGTAACCCGTTGCAGGACTTCCGCTCTCGGTACGTGCAATATAATCCGTGAAATCAAGATCTGTCTTGCGGAAAATACGGCAGTAATAAGGCCATGCACCCATGTTCTCATTTTCTTCCTGAACCCAGATGAATTCCGTCGCTTTTTTGTATTTCGCACGGATCGCCTTGAATTGCTCAGCAGGAGCAGGGTACAATTGCTCAACCCTTACGATAGCTACATCGGTACGTTTGTCTGCTTGTTGTTTCTCCAATAAATCGTAGTAGATCTTTCCTGAACAGAATAATACACGTTTTACTGTCGTTGCTTTTGCGTAGTTATCATCGATTACCTCTTGGAAGTTCTCTTTGGTAAAGTTATCCAGTTTAGAAACCACTTTTGGATGGCGTAATAAACTTTTTGGAGTAAAGACAACCAATGGTTTACGGAAGTCTCTTACCAATTGACGACGCAATAAGTGGAAATAGTTCGCTGGAGTAGTACAGTTTGCAATGATCAGGTTATCATTAGCACATAATTCCAAGAAACGCTCGATACGTCCTGAAGAGTGCTCTGGTCCTTGACCTTCCATACCATGAGGTAACATCATGACCAATCCGTTCGATCTTTTCCATTTAGTTTCTGCACTTGACAAATATTGGTCAACGATGATCTGTGCACCATTGTAGAAGTCACCAAACTGTGCTTCCCAAACGGTCAGTGCTTGTGGGTTTGCCAACGCATAGCCATATTCAAAACCTAAAACTGCATACTCAGAAAGTAAAGAGTTGTAGATGTTGAAACGCTCGCCACCATTTACATTTGCCAATGGAATGTATTTCTCTTCAGAATCTTCCAAAGTAAGGACCGCATGTCTATGGGAGAATGTACCACGTTGAACATCCTGTCCTGAAATACGAACGCGATTGCCTTCATCCAATAAGGTCGCATAAGCCATCAACTCACCCATTGCCCAATCGTAGTTGTCATTTTTAACCATGGCAGCACGATCTTCAAACAATTTAGAAATCTTACGGAAGAATTTCTTGTCTTTCGGCAAAGTAGTGATCTCATTGGCTAATTTCAAGAATTCCTTAGCTGGAACCTTGGTGTCAACCTCTTCATAGTTATCTGCTTTTTTAGCAGCATGTAATCCTTTCCACGCTCCACCGAACATTGGAACTTCTTCGTCCAGTTTGTCCGTTTTCTTAGCGATGTCCAATTGCTCTTGAAGGTAATCCTTAAACTCCTTCTCGGTGTTCTTCACATAGCTCTGGTCAATTGATTTCTCATCCACTAATTTATTAGCATATACATCTTTTGGATTAGGGTGTTTTTCAATTGCCTTGTACAGCAATGGTTGGGTAAATTTAGGCTCATCAGCCTCGTTATGTCCGTAACGACGGTAACATAATAGGTCGATGTAAACGTCAGTTTTATATTTTTGACGGTATTCTACCGCTAAATTAATCGCGTATACTACTGCTTCTGCATCATCACCGTTTACATGGAATACAGGTGAAGAAGAGATTTTTGCGACGTCAGTACAGTAAGTTCCTGAACGTGCATCTTTGTAGTTAGTTGTAAAACCAACTTGGTTGTTGATCACGATATGAATGGTACCACCGGTGCGGTATCCTTCAAGTTTAGACATCTGAGTTACCTCGTATACCACACCTTGACCAGCAATAGCAGCATCCCCATGAATCAAGATCGGCGCAATTTTCGAAGAATCGCCATTGTATTTCATGTCGATTTTCGAACGCGTGATACCTTCAACGATTGGGTCAACGGTTTCTAAGTGCGAAGGGTTAGGTGCTAGGGAAAGGTGGATGGATTTGCCATCCTCTGTAGTCACATCGGATGAATAACCCAAGTGATATTTTACGTCACCACCAAATTGTAATTCTGGATCTTCTTCCGCATACATTTTGCCTTCGAATTCCGAGAAAATGGTTTTGTAAGGTTTTCCCATGATGTTTGCCAATACGTTCAAACGACCACGGTGTGCCATACCAATCATAAATTCTTGGATACCTAAACTTGCACCTTTTTCAATGATGGAATCCAATGCAGGGATTAAGCTTTCTGCACCTTCAAGGGAGAAACGTTTTTGTCCCAAGAATTTTGTTCCCAAGAAACTTTCGAAAATAACCGCACGGTTCAATTTTCTGAAAATGCGTTTCTTTTGGTCAACATCGTAATGAGGTTGGTTTCTATCCGCTTCCATATGGTCTTGCAACCATTTGATTTTTTCAGGGTTACGGATATATTTGAATTCAGCACCAATCGAACGACAGTAGGTGTCCTCGATAAGCTGGCGGATATCTCTTAATTTGGCAGGGCCTAAACCAACTTCCACACCAGCATTGAAAACCGTGTCCATATCAGATTCTGATAGGCCAAAGGTCTCTAATTCTTTGCCAGGGTAGTATTTGCGGCGCTCGCGAACAGGGTTGGTTTGGGTAAATAGGTGACCACGGTCTCTATAACCATGGATCATGTTTAATACGTTGATTTCTTTTAATGCGTGATCAGAAACACCTTCAACTGATTCAACCGAACCACCTTCTGATGTTTGACCAAAGTCAAATCCTTCAAAAAACTTTTGCCAACCAAAATCTACTGAATTTGGGTCAGCTTTGTATGCTTGATATAAACCGTCGATGTAACTCGAATCAGCATTACTCAAAAATGTCAATTTGTCCATGTGGATTGGGGTGATAAAATTTTGCCAAATTTATAAATAATAAACATACTTTTCCGCATTTAATCGATATAAAATACAATGTTTTAGCATGTTTTTTCGTGTATTCTGTTTAAGAAATAAATAATAGTCGATTTTTGATAAACTTTGAGTTTATTATTGTTTTTTCCATAATAATTTAACGTTGAGAAAATGATTTTGTTTATTTCGAAACATACAATCTCTTGGCAAGAACTTGCCAGTCAGCACAAGTATTTTCCTTAGGACTGGTCCCTACAGAAGCCATGTGCGACCAAAAACCATAGGTGGTAGCAGGCGCAAAATCTAAAAGGTGTTCTTCAAAGAAGCTAGCACCTGCAAGCCAGTTGGAGTCTAGCTCTTGTGTAAAATATTTTGAAATCAATCTTCGCTCCGCATAAGTGATATTTCCTGTGCTCAATAATGTTTGGATGGTTTCATCGACTGCTTCTTGGCCAGTATTGGCCGTTTTCCAGTTTGATACCAATTCCTCATCGATCTGTTCCGTATTTTTTTCCTCAGCTTCGATGCCGTTGAGCTTAAAAAATACATTGGGATATTTTTTGAGCATAAAGCGGAAATAGTCTCTCCATAAGAGCATGGTCATCAAGCGCTCATATCTTTTTTTATTTTGGCTTAAAGATGAATTTTGCATCTGATGATACACGTAAATAGGGGACAGGGCACCAATAGCAATATAAGGAGAGACCAATGAAAAATTGTTCAGTCCTTCATAATTGGGATCCAATAAATTTTTTAGTTTTTCTATACCTATATCTTCACCTCCTTCAAAGCCTTGATCACCTAGAGATGCTATTTCCACATCCGAATAGCCCAACTCTTTCAAGCTTGGGATAGCGGTGTTTTCCAAGTGCTGCGGACTTAGGATGTTGCTTGGGGCATCAAGGGGGGTGCGGACTGTACTTTCCCGTTCAATCTTCTTTCTGAAAATATTGAACTTATCAGGGATGTCCTTGATAGGAAAGGGAAGGTCTTCTTTGTGAAAAAGGGTATGGCCGATAAAATGCCGCAGGTTAATTTTGTTTTCCCATAATTCCGCTTCCACGGCCTCCGAGATCTTGGTCTCCCGAGATGCAACTTCCCGATGGTGGAACACTTCTCCAACCTCATATTTTGCACATAGTACAGGAAGGATATCCTCGGGCTTGCCGACAAAAGTCATCAGATCGCTGTCCATTCCTTGAAGTTTCGACTTTAATTGTGCCACAGACTCCAGTAGGAATTGTGCCCTTTTGATGCCGGTATTGTTCTGTTGGAATTTGTTTTTGTGGAAATAACGAGGGTCGAAACAGTAAACTGGGATGATTAAGTCTGATTTGTTTATAGCTTCAATTAAAACCTCATTGTCATGCATTCTTAAATCATTCCTAAACCAAACAAGAACTACTCTTTTACTCATATTATACCCCGAAATGCGTTACTTAACAAATATAGTCTATTATAAGTGAGTGGGGGCATCCCTGACCCGAATTTTTACATGTCAAAGACAATGTGATTTATTGTTAAAATTTATTTGATTTGTAAAATTTTTAGAAACTTTAAACTTTCACAGTTCAATTCTGTTAGCATTAAATAAATCTTATACAAATAAGTGGAGGGAAAATGGAAGTGTTATTGTCAGGTTTGAATTCTTATTTGGGAAAACGAGCCATGAGTAACCTGAGTAGGGAAGATTATAATGTACATGGGATCGTCAGAGACTTGGATTTGTTCAAATCCAAGGTTTTTGAGACGGTGACGGCAACTCTTGATAAGGTCGATTTACTGCGGAGAGGCAAAGAATTTGAAGCCTACAAAATCGAATCAGGAGTCGGCCTTGCCATATATATTACGCATGTTCCAACCTTGGGTGAACTTGTTAACCTTAATTTAGAACTTATTACATTGAAAAACTTCATTGAACTGACCAAGTTAAATGGAGGGAACCGAATCGTCTATATAGCCAGGCTAATGGACAAACCCTTTATTAGGGATATTGAAGCCCTCTTGAAGGCATCCAATATCGCCTATACCATCGTGCTCAAGAACCTGGCGATAGGAAAGGGTAGTGTCCTGGACAAATACATGCATATCTTGATCAACGGAAAGTATCTTCCTTATGACAATACCTTTGCGCACGTTAAATTCAACCCTATTTCATCTTTGGACCTCTTGCGTTGGGTCTATAATGTGGATTGGGAAAAATGTTTCATCAATGAAACCATCGAGATAGGTGGGCCAAGTACCATTACGGTCCAGGAAATCTATCGCTTGTATAAAAAAACCTTGTATCCAAATGCAGAGGTTAAGAGTATTTTAGTGCCTCATTTCATTATGAGTTTGGTCTTTAAAAAAGCCTACCATATCCATAAGGAAGACCTTATCGAATTCAAGCGTTTAATGGAGCGCGAATATCCGATTGACAATACTTCCTGGAAAAACGAAATGCTATTCTCCTTTACCCCCATCGATCAAGTCATTAAGCTCGACCAATAAATTCTTAAACCTTCTTATATTGCCGCTATTAGCTTACATTTGTAGCTAAGCGAGCTATTAAATATGGGATACAAAAGTTTACAAGAATGTGTTGCCGACCTAGAAAACCATGGTCATTTAATTCGTATCAAAGAAGAAGTCGATCCATACCTGGAAATGGCCTCTATCCAGATGCGCGTTTATGATGCCCAAGGTCCGGCCTTATATTTTGAGAATGTCAAAGGATCTAAATTTCCTGCAGTATCAAACCTCTTTGGAACCCTAGAACGATCGCGATTCATGTTCAGGGATACCTTGGACCATGTCAAGAAATTGGTGGATGTTAAGATGAACCCAATATCGGTTTTGAAGAATCCTTTTTCTTATGCAGGTTCTTCCATGGTCGCCTTGGGTGCATTGCCTTGGAAAAAGAAATCTTCAGCGCCTATTCTATACGGACAGACCAAAATATCCGAACTACCACAGATCGTGAACTGGCCTATGGATGGTGGTCCTTTTGTGACCATGCCACAGGTTTATACAGAAGATATCAGCAAACCTGGCATCATGAATGCCAACTTAGGGATGTACAGGATACAACTGGGGGGCAATGACTATATTCAAGACCAAGAAATTGGGCTGCATTATCAGTTGCATCGTGGGATTGGAATCCATCAAACCAAAGCTAATGCATTAGGGAAACCGCTGAAAGTAAGTATTTTCGTTGGGGGTCCTCCCTCACATCCGCTTTCTGCGGTGATGCCTCTTCCAGAAGGCCTTTCTGAAATGATCTTTGCCGGTGCTCTTGGAAACCGTCGCTTCCGCTATTTCTATGATGAGGAAGGATTCTGTATCTCTGCTGATGCAGATTTTGTTATTACAGGTACGGTATATCCAAATGATAATAAACCTGAAGGTCCATTTGGTGATCATATCGGTTATTATTCCTTGCTGCACCCATTCCCATTGATGAAGGTCCATAAAGTGTATCACCGGAAGAATCCTATCTGGTCTTTTACCGTAGTGGGAAGACCTCCGCAAGAGGATACCAGCTTTGGCGCTTTGATCCATGAAATCACAGGCAATGCCATTCCACAACAGATTGGTGGCCTTCATGCAGTGCATGCAGTGGACCCAGCAGGTGTGCACCCGCTGTTGTTCGCTATAGGAAGTGAACGATATACGCCTTATCAAAAAGTGGATCGCCCACAGGAAGTGTTGACCATTGCCAACCAGATTCTAGGAACCAATCAACTTAGTCTGGCAAAATATCTATTTATATCCGCCTTTGAGGATAACCCTCAGCTGGATATCCATAGCATCAAAGATTTCTTTACGCATATCTTTGAAAGGATTGATCTAAGCAGGGATTTGCACTTTCAGACCAATACAACCATCGATACCCTGGATTATACCGGTGATGGTTTAAATGCGGGATCAAAAGTGACCTTTGCAGCTGTTGGGGATGTAAAAAGAAAATTAATTACGGAATATCCAAGTGCATTGGAACTGCCAAGACCTTTCAACCAAGGAAAATTAGCTTTGCCGGGGATTCTTGTTGTAGACGGGAAGGACTTTACCAGCTATGAAGAAGAAGCCAAAGTGCTGGAAGATTGGTGTGCAGCGGCAAAAGATAAAAACTGGGAAGGAATCCAGCTCATTGTCTTGGCAGATGATGCCGCATTTACTGCAGAGAATGAAAATAATTTTGTTTGGGTTACATTCACTAAATCCAATCCTTCCTACGATATTTATGGTATTGATAGTTTTATCAGCCATAAACACTGGGGCTGTCATGGCCCTGTGATCATTGATGCGAGAAGAAAACCTCATCATGCCCCTGATCTGATCAAAGACCCGGCGGTAGAGAAAAGGGTAGATCAACTGGCCGCGAAAGGTGGATCACTGCACGGTATATACTAAAAGAAATAATCAAATATTATAAACAAGGTTGCCCCATCAGGCAGCCTTGTTTTGCTTTCTATAGCAAGCCATAATTCTTGCCTCCCCTAAAAAATCTCATTCTTCTTTTTTTGTGCGTTTGGTTTCGACCTTATTCGAGCCACGTTCCGAATTTTCCGAATATGTCTCGAATAAGGTCAAACTGAGAGTCGAAGCCTTTTCAGCTGGACAGCCGAATGAAAATCCAAATTTATTTTAGCCTGTCAACCAGAATTGTTGAAAATATATTTTTGATGTGATTTTCAATAAATACTCCAATTGAGTATAAATAACTCAATAAAAGTTTAAAATATTTAATAAATATTTAATAAAAATTAAAAAAGATTATGAAAATTGTTTTTTAATACTTTACTTTGTGTCATTAATTCATAAAAACAATTAAATCATTAACAAAACAACAATCGTATGTGCGGAATTGTCGGAGCATTTGAATTGAAACAACCCCTAGAATCCTTAAGGCCGCAGGTCTTGGAAATGTCGAAAAGAATTCGTCATAGAGGACCAGATTGGTCGGGGATCTATAGTTCAGCCAAAGCATTGTTAGCTCATGAGCGTTTGGCTATTGTTGACCCTAAATCTGGGAGTCAACCCTTATACAGTCCTGATGGACAAGTAGTCCTTGCTGTCAATGGTGAGATCTACAATCATAAGGAGTTGCGAAATTCATTGCCAAATTATCAATTCTCTACCCAGTCCGATTCAGAGGTTGTTTTGGCTCTGTATTTGGAAAAAGGACCGGCATTTGTTGAGGAACTCAATGGGATCTTTGGATTTGCCTTGTATGATTCTCGTGATGATTCATTCTTTATTGCTAGGGACCATATGGGGATTATTCCATTGTATTATGGTAAAGATGAGTATGGACAGGTGTTTGTGGCATCGGAATTAAAATCCTTGGAGGATTTCTGTACGGAGATCGAGCAGTTTCCTCCGGGACATTATCTATATAGCAAAGAAGGATTGGAGCCTAAACGTTGGTATTCCCGCGATTGGGAATCCTATGATACGGTTCAGGACAGTGAAACGGATATTGCCAAATTGAGAAAAGGTTTGGAAGATGCGGTCTATCATCAATTGATGTCGGATGTGCCTTATGGTGTTCTTTTATCTGGTGGATTAGACTCTTCTGTGATCGCTGCCATAACCAAAAAGTTTGCTTCCAGAAGGATTGAGAGCAATGATGAGGAAGAGGCTTGGTACCCACAATTGCATTCATTTGCAGTAGGTTTACAAGGCTCTCCGGATCTGATCGCTGCGCAGAAAGCAGCAGACCATATTGGAACCATCCACCATGAGGTCAATTTCACGATACAGGAAGGTTTAGATGCAATCAGGGATGTAATCTATCATTTGGAAACTTATGATGTGACGACCATTCGTGCCTCGACTCCAATGTATCTGTTGGCTAGGGTAATTAAGTCCATGGGAATAAAAATGGTCTTGTCTGGCGAGGGTTCAGATGAATTATTTGGAGGATACCTTTATTTCCACAAGGCACCTAATGCGAAGGAATTCCATGAGGAAACGGTAAGAAAACTCAAAAAACTTTATTTATATGATTGCTTAAGGGCTAACAAATCTTTGGCTGCTTGGGGAGTTGAAGGGCGGGTCCCATTTTTGGACAAGGAGTTTATGGATATCGCCATGTGCATCAACCCAGAGGATAAGATGATCAAGGATGGCAGAATGGAAAAATGGGTGGTGAGAAAGGCTTTTGAGGATTATTTGCCCGAGTCGATTGCTTGGAGACAAAAGGAACAATTTTCAGATGGCGTAGGCTATTCTTGGATCGATACCCTAAAGGCACAAGCTGAGGAGAAAGTCTCGGATACGGAATTTGAAGCTGCAGCGCAACGTTTCCCGATCAATACTCCAAAAAATAAAGAGGAATATCTGTACAGGAGCATCTTTGAAACACATTTCCCATCGGATGCAGCAGCGAAGACTGTTCCTTCTGTTAAATCGGTTGCTTGTAGCACCCCTGAGGCTTTGGCTTGGGATGCTTCCTTCCAGAACCTAAACGATCCTTCGGGTAGGGCAGTTGCCAATGTCCATCTTGAAAGTTATGGAAAAAAAACACAAGAAGAATTATTGACATAGTTTAAATCATATCATATCAACTTGTATTAATGCCGGGCTGTAATTATTTACGGCCTGGTTTTTTTGTCTAATATGATACCGAGGGTAATAAAATATTGGGCGAGGATATAGCTGGACATTATGTAAAGTCCAGAGTTGGCTAGATAGGCAACAAATTTATTCAAGGCCAATATGGAGTCTGAGAAAATGAATAATAGGGCGCCGATCAAGCAAATGATAAAACTTAGGGTATTGGTTTGGTACCTCCTGGTATAAGCAAAGAATGCCATAGCGGCGATGACAATGATATATAGGATGACCGGGATCTTTAATGGTCCTAAGCTGGGTTTCAGAATGCTATACAGGTAATAGGAAAAGCTGGCCAGTATACCCGCGATGAGGATATAGCTTTTATGTTTGCTCAGGGCCTTGGCGCTTGTTTGCTTGCTAAAGGCAATGACATAGAGGATATGGCCGATCAAAAAGGATGCTAAACCGGCAACGAACATATTTTCGTTCAGCATCAGGAAAATATCGCCGAGGCAACCAAAAAATAGGCCTACAGCGACTAATTTTTCAATGTTCTTTTTTAATCCAGTTTCCTTATACAGGATAAAGATAAGCGAGATACAGATCAAAGGTTTGCTAAAGAACCTGAGATTGGGCAAATTGGCGTAAACAGCATATAAATGAAGCAGTGCAAGGAACAAGAATGCGATATGTAATTTGTACTGCTTCATTTTATGGGATCTAATTATCCGTATTTTTTAGTTGTTTTTCTTTGTTCCTTTTCACCAAGATATAACTGATCCAAAGTAGCAGTACCCAGATTGGGATCAATTCCACTGAGATTTTTAGGCCAGTAAACCACATCATCAACAATACGCCTAACAAAAACAAGAGGCTGAAATAATTGCTGATCGGATAGAGGATGGTTGGGAATTTGGTCTTGATTCCTTGTTTATCCTTTTGTTTCCTGAAAAACATGTGCGTCAAAGTAATCATGATCCAATTGATGATCAATGCAGATACTACTAGGGACATCAAGATTCCCAAAGCTTCCTTAGGGATCACTTTATTGATCAAAACTGTTATTGCCACAATCCCTGCAGAAACCAAGATGGCATTGACAGGGGAGTGGTTGGAGTTTAATTTCTTTAGGAATTTCGGTGCATTGCCTTGTTCAGCCAAACCGTATAGCATTCTTGAATTACTGTACACACAGCTATTGTAAACCGATAGGGCTGCGGTCAGTACGATGACGTTCAAGGCATTGGCGATGATGCTCGTAAAGAAGAAAGTCTTTCCGAACAGTTCAAATTGGAAACCTTTTAGGGTTGCAAATACTTCCACGAATGGACTGGTATCTGCGGTAATGGTTCTCCAAGGCATTAATGAGAATAGGATAAAAAGCGCTCCTACATAGAACACCAAGATTCTCCATAAAACCTGGTTGGTTGCTTTTGGGATGTTTTTTTCAGGGTTTTCAGCTTCTGCTGCCGTAATACCTACCAATTCCAAACCTCCAAAGGAGAACATGATTATGACGAGTGCGGCCAGTAATCCTGTATATCCAATATCGCCATTTCCGTTGAGCCAGCCATGGGGGAAGAAACCGCCATCATTATAGAGATTGGCAACGGTTGCTCTTTCACCTCCATTTCCTGAAACCAATAGGTAGACACCAAAGATGATCATGGCGATAATAGCCACAACCTTGATGATGGAAAACCAGAATTCGGTTTCACCATATACCTTTACCGAAGCAAGATTGATCACATTGATGACCAGGAAGAAGAATAGGGAAGAAGCCCAGAGCGGTATCTCTGGCCACCAGAACTGCACATATTTGCCGATTGCGGTCAATTCGGCCATGCTGACCAAGATATACAGCAACCAATAGTTCCAGCCGGAGGCATAGCCTGCGAATGGTCCCCAATATTTATTGGCGAAGGAGCTGAAGCTACCTGAGATCGGTTCTTCAACAACCATTTCGCCGAGCTGGCGCATGATGAAGAAGGCGACAAGCCCTGCAATGGCATATCCCAATATAACGGACGGACCAGCTAAAATAGCAGCCTGCCCAACCCCTAAAAATAAACCTGTACCAATAGCTCCACCTAAGGCAATTAACTGAATATGTCTGTTACTAAGGCCTCTTTTTAGTTCTTTTTCGTTGTTTTCTTGCACTCTGAAGAAGGTTAATTCCTGATTATGTTCCTAGTTATTATTCTCCATCGGCCTGAGGACCGATAAAAGCCACAAGATAAATTTTTCATTTTAATTTTTGTGCATCAAATAAAATAAAGAGTGTTTTATTAGCGGCATACATGTAAAATAATTTTTTTTATGTTAAGTAGGAAATGGGAAGAAGTGGGTTTTTGAGGGAAGGGGGATGATGTTTTTTTTCAAGAAAGGTATTTCGGTTATGATCTTGGTCCATCCTCTCAACCTCGTTGGGTGAGCCGTACCCTGAGCGGAGCCGAAGGGGAGTCGAACCCAATCCTGGTTCAAATGCAGGGCAAATACAACTCTCCCCATCCCCCGGCATACCTATCTCGCCAAAGAAAAAAGGCACCTATCTCAGGTGCCTTTCCATTTTATTTAAGATTTTTTATTAGCTCTTTGGCTTTACTTCTACCGTACAACAACCTTTGCTACATCCTGAGTTTCCTTTTTTCTTAGAGAAAAAGGGTTTAAAGATCACGTACAAAGCGTAGATGAAAAGGATAAAGATGATGATGTATTGAATAATTAAGCTCATTACTTTAAGATTTGATAAGCAATCAGCGCCGCAACGTAGGCTAAGCCTGTCATGAATAGCGTTTGGATCATGGTCCATTTCCATGAACCTGTTTCTTTACGAACTACACCAATGGTTGCCATACATTGCATTGCAAATGCGTAAAATAATAATAACGAAATTCCTGATGCAAAATTGTATGCAGGTTTTCCAGTGTTGCTATTGACCTCAGCGCGCATTCGGCTCAACAGCGATCCCTTTTGGGCTTCGTCTTCGATATCAACATCGGGTCCCATGCTGTATACAACTGCCATGGTTCCGACAAAGACTTCACGAGCGGCGAAGGAAGAAATCAGACCGATTCCCATTTTCCAGTCGTAGCCTAATGGCCTTACGATAGGTTCGATTCCCATTCCGATATAACCTAAGAAAGAGTGTTCCAGTTTATATGATCCAACTTCTTGTTCCAAATCATCCCCAGATAGATTAGGGTTGTTCTGTTGCACGATTTCTTCAGCATTGTAGAATTTTTGGTTTGGACCGAAATTTCCGAAAACCCATAATACGATGGAGATCATCAAGATGATCTTACCGGCATCGATCAAGAAACCAGAAGCCTTATCCCAAACATTGGTTATTACATTCTTCCAGTCAGGAAATTTGTAGGTTGGCAATTCAAAGATCAAGAAAGAAGAACGTACGCTCTTGATGACTTTGTTGAGGATCCATGCAGAACCCAAAGCTCCTACTATTCCTAAGATATACATGAAGAATAAGGTGATACCTTGCAGGTTAAAGCCCATATAGGTGGTTTCTGGGATGATCAAACCGATGATTACGATATAGATCGGTAGACGTGCCGAACAGGTCATGAATGGGGTAACCAAGATGGTCAGTAATCTTTCTTTTGGATTTTCTATATTACGGGCAGACATAACTGCTGGAATAGCACAGGCTGCTCCAGACATCAATGGGATGACCGATTTACCGTTCAATCCGAAAGGTCTTAACCAACGGTCCATAATGAATACCACACGGCTCATATAGCCTGATTCCTCCATTAAGGAAAGAAACAGGAATAGGATAACGATCTGCGGTACGAAAATGACAATACCACCAATACCGGCTACAATCCCTTCAATGAATAAAGAAGAGAGTGGTCCTTCGGGAAGGACGGTAGATAGGTATGCTGTTAAATCGCCGAAGCTACCATCGATCCAATCCATTAATGGACCAGACCAACTGAATATGGCTTGGAAAATCAACAACAATAGTCCGAAAAAGATTATATACCCTAAGACTGGATGCAATAAGATCTTATCGATTTTGGATGTGGTGTCTAGGGTTTGGTTTTTAGATTTGACCAATATTTTGTCAAGCTCCAGACTGATTTGGTCTTGTCTCAAGAGTGATTCAGTCTTTTGCATTTCGTGCGGATCCAATTGGTATTTTGCACGGATGCTAGCTAATTCTTGTTGTTTTTCCAACGGAAGGTAACTTACGTTTTCTTGCGCCAGATATTGCCAAGTAAGGTATTCAGTTTCTAAAGGGAACAGTTTTTTAGCTTCCGATAGGGCTTGAGTGTATTTTTCTGGAATTTGGAAGGTGCCAAGGTAGAAAGATGGTTTTTCATCCAAGGAATTGATCAGTTTATCCAATCCCTTTCCGGTCCTTGCATTCGTTTGGTAGACTTTGGTTTTCAGATAGGCTTCCAGCTTATGGAAGTCGATCTGTACGCCCTTGCTTTCCACTTCATCGATCATATTGATCACAAAAATGGCGGGAAGTCCCAGTTCACGTGCCTGTTGGTACAGGATGATCCCTCTTTTGAGGGTTGATGGTTCTGCGACCACGACGGTTAGGTCGGGGCTGAGTTTATTTTCTCGCTGGCTTAAAATTTTGAAAACAATTTCCTCATCTAAAGAGTTAGGAAATAGGGTGTAAGTCCCAGGGAGGTCAATGATGTGGTAAGTTTTGTTATTTGCTTTTAATTTTCCTTCTCTTTTTTCTACGGTAATTCCAGGATAGTTACCAACCTTTTGGTTAAGCTTAGTAAGTCTATTGAACAAAGAGGTTTTACCAACATTGGGGTTCCCCAGAAGGACAATATTAGGATCTTTCATTAGATTAATTCTGCAGTGATAAGTTTAGCTTCGGATTTACGGATTGCGATTAAGGCATTGCTTTCAATGACGTTCACACAGATAGGTCCACTTAGGGGGGCTTTATGTTTTATTTCAACAACTGAACCTGGGTAAAAGCCTAGTTCATAGAATTTTGCAGGTATTTCTGTGGATTGGATTGCATTAATTTTAGCGAGATCTCCTATTTTCAATTTATCAAGGCTAATATGTTGCGGCATTCGACGACAATTTTTTATGTTTTTTGAATAAAAATCAACAATAGCAAAGATAAATAATTAAAATCTTTTAAATTGCGGATTAAGTCACACTAATGTATTATTAAATATGCCGAAGATCGAAGAATTGGTTAAAGTAAAGCAATTCGCAAGTCCTTGGCATCGCGCAACGATCAATATTATTTACACTAACAACTGGTTGAACGTGATGCTGGAAAAGAGAGCGAATGCCAAACAAATCACCTTGCAACAGTTTAATGTGTTGCGCGTCTTACGCGGTCAGTACCCCAATCCTGTTACCAATAATTTGTTGAAGGAGAGGCTGCTAACCAAAACGCCTGATATCAGTAGGTTAGTTGATCGCATTGTAAGTAAAGGCCTAGTTTCTAGGGAAAAGAACAGCGTAGACAAGCGCGCCGTCGATCTATTGATCACCGACAAAGGCTTGGATCTGCTTGAAGAAATCGAAACGGACATGATGCTGGATGATGTACTTCCAGAAAACATTTCCAGTGACGATTGCTTGAAGCTAAGTGAATTATTAGATAAGTTCAGAGGCCTTAATGGGGTGGAGTACTAACTAATGTTCATGATCAGAATGGTCATGGTCATGATGATCATGGTCATGGGTTTCTTCAGTTTGATCTGTAGTTCCATGGTTATGATGTGAATGATCATGACCTTCAAATAAGAAGTTGGCCATTGAAACCAAAACGCCTAACAAGACCGCCAGCATTTTTTTCTTGTTGAAGGTATGATGATCTGCCGATCCTGACTCGAAGAGGATCGTAGTCGAGATGTGCAAGAAAATACCAATTACCACCGCCATAATCTTATCGAAATACTGTGAGATGTTACCGATCTCTCCTGCGCTGATCCCTTTGCTGGTCACGAATCCTAGGGGTGTCATGGCAGCGAAAATAGCGATAAACACGATAATGGTAGGTTTCTTCAATCGGGTTCCGATCAATAAGCTTCCCAAAGCAAAAGCAGCAGGGATATGGTGGATGGCAATACCAAAGACCAATTCATTGCGGTGTCCAGATGCCAATGGGAACCCCTCTAAGAAGGCATGTAAACAAAGACTGATCAGGATAGCGATAGGAAATGCCTGATGGCTATGGCCATCGTGGCTGCTGTGTATATGACCGTGTTCTATACCTTGGGAAAAATGTTCCAGCACTAACTGAAACAGGAAACCACCTAAAATATAGAGCCCGATGATCTCTCCTGGGGTTTGGTTACTGTGGTAAACTTCTGGAATCAAGTGCAAAACGGTGATGGCAAATAGGTAGGCACCACTGAAAGAAAGCACCAATTTCAGTAATTGGGTATTATCTCTTTTGACAAAAAATACAGCAATACCACTTAGTAATGCGGAGAAAAATAGGATGGATACGATCAAGAAACTACTCATGCAGCTGTTGTTGTTGGAATGGGTTTGGGTTCAAAAAACTGAGGATAAAACCTTTTGAATAAATAACCAGTCCCTAAACCTATGAGTGTCCCCAAGATGGCCCCACAGAGGATATCCAAGGGATAGTGTACTCCGACATAGATCTGAGAAAAGGATATGGAAGCCGCCCAAAGAATACACAGCCAAAGGGTGTGTTTCCATTTGCGACGAAATAATACAATCCAGAAGAACGCCATCGCAAAGTGGTTGGTTGCATGGGATGAAGTGAAACTAAATCCAGAACCACAGCGAGCACGTAAATTAACTTGGTTCTTGAAAACTACATCATTACAAGGTCTAACGCGTTTCACCGATTTCTTTATCAAATGGGAGGAAGCCGCATCCGAGAGCCCGAAGGTTGCAAAGGTACAGGCAACGATTAAAATGCCGGTCTTTCCGTAGTGCTTGATGAAAAAGATGATCAAAAATAAATAAAGCGGGGACCAAGTGTAAGGATTACGTAAGATAGGTAGTAACCAGTCAAAAACAATATTGCTTAAGCCCTGGTTGATTAATAGAAATAAATCTTGATCGAAATGGATTATTTTCTCTAACATATTTTTGTTGTAGAATGGTCAATTTTCAATAATTAAACCAAATCTAAAAAAATAAGATGTAATACCTTACTTATTATAGTAAACGAAACTAAGTTGCAACAAAGATATACATAAGAAGGAAAAAAAGAATAAAAAACATTAATAATTATTTTATTCCGTTATTTTTACGAGCATTAATAACATGTATACTTATGGCTTTAATTAAATCTATTTCAGGAATTAGGGGAACTATAGGCGGTAGACCTGGTGATAACTTAACACCTGTGGATATTGTGAAATTTACTGCTGCTTATGGAAAAATCATTACAGAAAATGCAGAAAACAAGACTATCGTAGTAGGCCGGGATGCTCGTATCTCTGGCGAGATGGTTTCTAATTTAGTGATCGGGACCTTGCAGAGCATAGGGGTAAATGTAATTGACCTAGGTTTGTCCACTACGCCTACTGTTGAGATTGCAGTGCCTAAGTTAAAGGCTGCCGGTGGGATCATCTTGACTGCTTCCCATAATCCAGGACAATGGAATGCACTGAAACTTTTGAACGAAAAGGGCGAATTTATTGATGATGCCAAAGGGAAAGAGGTTTTAGAGCTTGGTGAGAGCTTGAACTTTGATTTTGCAGAGGTCGATCAATTGGGCTCTGTTACAAAAGATGATTCATTTTTACAAAAACATATTGATGATGTATTGGCATTGGAATTCGTGGATGTGGAAGCGATCAAGAAAGCCAATTTTAAAGTTGCTGTTGATGCAGTGAACAGTACTGGGGGTACATTTATCCCTGAGTTGTTGAAAGCTTTAGGTGTGGAGACGGTTTATAAGATCCATTGTGAGCCTAATGGGCATTTCCCACATAACCCAGAACCTCTAAAGGAACACTTAACAGATCTTTCCCAAGCAGTGCTTGACAATAAGGCTGATCTAGGTATTGCTGTGGATCCAGATGTTGACCGTTTGGTGTTCATGATGGAAAATGGTGAGCTGTTCGGCGAAGAATATACATTGGTAGCGGTTTCAGATTTTATTTTGGGACAGAAAAAAGGAAATACAGTTTCTAACCTTTCCTCTACGCGTGCCCTTAGAGATGTGACTGAAAAACATGGTGGGCAATATTTTGCTGCTGCGGTAGGTGAGGTGAATGTGGTGACTAAGATGAAAGAGGTGGATGCAGTAATCGGTGGTGAAGGAAATGGTGGAGTGATCTATCCGGCTTCTCACTATGGACGTGACTCCTTGGTTGGGGTTGCTCTGTTCTTGACGCATTTAGCGAAGTTAGGTAAGAAGGTAACAGAATACCGTGCTGAACTTCCGCAATACTTTATGTCCAAAAATAAGATTACACTAACTCCTGAACTGGATATCGATAATCTATTGGCGAAAATGCAAGCGAAATATGCTCATGAGCAGCATTCTACCATTGATGGTTTGAAGATTGATTTCCCGAATGAATGGGTGCATCTTCGTAAATCGAATACAGAGCCTATCATCCGTATCTATTCGGAAGGACCTACAGCGGAAGCTGCAGAGGCAATCGCACAAAAAATAATGAATGAAATCCAAGAGATCGTTGGATAAAGATCTTTAGGAACGATATAAAATCCCCCAAAACAGTTATTTATTGTATTGGGGGATTTCTGTTTATTTGCAGTATGAAAAACATCAAGCCGATTCTTCTATTCTTATTCATTTTTGGTTTTCTGGGGCTACATGCGCAGGAGTTTGTCAATATCAAAATCAAGCAGGATTTTCAGACTTTGACGGCTAAGGATGGGGTCTTCCATATCCAGAAAAAGCCGTTCAAGTTAGTATTCCATGTAAGGAATACGGACGGCTTTTGTATTGGTTTTACCCAAAATGAAGACATTTATCGTTCTGCGATCGGTGAAGCTGATATGGAAGTGATGTGGTTTGAGAATACAGGAATGGCAGAAGGTCGTTTCAATGAGGATAAAACGACGATGATTTCGGATGAAGCGCCGAGCTATTGGTACTATACAGCCATTGATGATCACCGCTTTGACAAAAATCCGTATGGAACACAGAATGAATGGTTAGCGGAACGGACCGTCAATTCTTTTTATCTGACTGAGTTCGGTGAGTCCTTCAAGATGGAAGATATGGTAAGACCAGTGTATGTTGTTGTCTATGAGCCAGTTTATGATGAGGACTACAATTTGATTGAAAAAAAGGTACTTTACCATGCCAAAATCAATATGTAGTATTTATTTTCAGTAATTTTTTTTGTTTTTATAGCTAAATGTCTACAACATATTATACTATTTAATAAATTTGGCGATAGATTAAAAACATTATCGCCAGTGAAGACTCAATATCGTTTGTTAAGTGCAGTATTTTTGTTGTCTGTTTTGTGTCTTTCATCTTGCGAGAAAGCACCAGATTTTCATAAGCCTCTTATTAAAGAGGAAAAGGCTAATATCCAGGTTAATACCGGATTTGTAGACAAAGAAGTTCCGATGACCTCCGACACCTGGGAGGTTGTTCATGTTAGAAATATTAATCCTACCAAGTATCTCTTGGATTCCCGTTTGCAAATCATGCGATTGGGTGGGGTAGGCCGTGTGGAAAATTCTACAGGAATTATCGCTTTGGAGAAGAAAGGGAATGACCCTAGGAAGTTATTTATTTCCATGACTGAGAACTTCAGCGCAGAACCGAGAAGGTTACTGATCGGGATAAAGGATCAAGAGTCTACCAAAGAAATTGAGATCATCCAAGAAAGGGGTGGTAACTATGAGCTGGTTGATAAGATCATCACTGAAAATCCTACTGCTCGTAAAGTGACTGTTCTTAGGCTGAACAGTACTACAGTTGATAATCAGGCAAGCAATGCGATGACCATTAAAACCCCGATTAAGGAATATTACAAGACCGCTAGCTTTGTTTCAGAGTTCAGTGCAAACCTTTTCAGTGTTTTTGATTGGACTCCAGCTCCTGATAGTTTGATCAGCATGATCCCATTAGAGCATGAAGGCGTTAAATATTGGGATGCAAAAGTAAAATATGTAAGAGGAGCTCAATCTTCTCCTTATATGGCTAATGCTACTCAGCCAGTTGATATCATTGTTCCTGCGAACAGCAAGAAAACAGTGTATGCTGAAGTAACGATGGTGAGCCGTGAATGTGAATTTACCTTCAAGATCAAGAACAAAGACACTGGATATTTGAGCACCCTGAAAGGCCGTTGGAAGCAACAGGTACCTATCAAAGGTGAAATCAAAGTATTATAACCTACCGATTCTCCTCTTTTTTATTCTTTCTGTAACGTATTAACATAATCTATTCTAACTTATAGAATTGCTAAACTATTGGCTTTGAAAATTAAAGAAAAGGAATTGTTGGAGACAGCCTTTGTCTTACTTTTCTTGGAATGCTTTTTCTATCCTAAAATATAAATGCTCTTGATTGTTGGTGGTACATTCTTGTTCCGTTGGATGATCCAAAGGATGTACGGGAGCTATTTGAATCAAATAAAGCAGACCTTGGATTTATTGAAGCCGGGGGAATAGTTTGCTTGAGGTAGATTAACAGAACTGCATTAAAATAGATGAAATAGTTTTGTTGAAATGAAAAATATATTCTATCTTTGCGACTCATTAAATATTAACAATTTTAATAAATAACAATGTACGCAATAGTAAATATAGCAGGACAGCAATTTAAGGTTGCAAAAGACCAGTACCTTTTTGTACACCGTTTACAAGGGGACGAGGGCGCTAGTATTGAATTTGACAATGTATTGTTAGCAGAAGACGGTGGTAAGTTTACTGTAGGTACTCCAAGTATCTCAGGTGCTAAAGTTTCAGCTACTATTTTGTCACATTTGAAAGGTGAAAAAGTTATCGTTTTCAAGAAAAAACGTCGTAAAGGCTACAAAAAGAAAAACGGTCACCGTCAACAATTCACTAAAATCCAGATCACTGGTATCAGTTTATAATCGAATTTTTAATCTGACGCAAGTCATAAATTAGAATAAAGAAATGGCACACAAAAAAGGTGCGGGTAGTTCCAAGAACGGCCGTGAGTCACACAGTAAGAGATTAGGTATCAAAATTTTCGGTGGTCAACAAGCTATCGCTGGTAACATCATCGTACGTCAACGTGGTACTCAGCACAATGCTGATGCTAATGTTGGTATCGGTAAAGATCATACCTTATACGCTCTAATCGACGGTACAGTAGTATTCCGTAAAAAAGCTAACAACAAATCTTACGTTTCAGTTCTTCCAGTAGATGAAAACAACTAAGGTTAGTTAATAAAACACAAGAAGGTCTGTTTGGTATTCCAAACAGACCTTCTTTGTTTTAGATATGAGATATGAGATATGAGACTTGAGACCAAGAAAGTTCTATTGGCTATTCCAACGTAATCTATACAAAGTGTTTGCTATTCTGGCCGTGTATGGATGAAAGTCACTAACCAGACCTAAATAGTCAAGTTATAGATATGTAGCTAATTGATTTAATGATATAAGAGAGCGAATGGAAAGGTCTAATGTCTTGTGACTATGGTCTGATGTCTAACGAAAAAGGCAGGATCATCATTAATCCTGCCTTTTTCGTTAAAATGTGGAGAATACCGGATTCGAACCGGTGGCCTCTTGCCTGCCAGGCAAGCGCTCTAGCCAGCTGAGCTAATCCCCCTTAGCGCAGCAAATATACTGGAATTTCCGATATTTCCTATTTCAATGCTAAATTATATTTTGTGCCATCCGTGATGGATACATCCAACATGAACTTGCTGAAATCAGCATAGCTGGATACAGGGTATTCACCTTCACGGAGTTGCAGCTTTCTGTAGCAGATCATCTTTCCATCCTTGATCTCTACACGGAACTCGTAGGTACCCATAGGGACCTCTAGCTTCTTGTTAATTGGGATGATATTGTTTGAAAGATTCTCGGGTAATTCGATTTCAGTCTCGTCAATGTCGGTATATCCTCTAGAGATCCGGACAACATTTATTCTGTTGCGGATATCGGGTATTGAAGCGCTTCGGTTCAGGAAATTAGGAAAGACCGTGACATTGTCATTGTTCTTGATTGCGAAGTTCTCAGCTTCGATATTCAGGTCCTCGGTAAGCGAAAGCTTGTCATTGCTGTTAATGGTATACTTGATGTCCTTGAATTGGATACGATTGATGTCATATAGCCTAGCAAGGGATTTGATCTGCTCATCTTTGATCTTCTTAACATTCGGGAAGTGATTTTCAAACTGGAAGCCTGAAAACTCAGTCGTGATCACTCCGCTGATTTTCCCATCGGTATTCAGCTTAAATGAACCCTTTCTATGTTGTATGCTCTGATCATAAGGGTAGCTGACCGTCCTTAAAATCTTACCACCATTTTCAGTCATCGCCAATACCAACCTATCATCTGTAAAGTCTCCCAAATAGCCATAAGGGAAGTCCTGACTTGTGCATTCCAGCCAAGTAGTGTCATTTTGGAATGGTAAGCAAAGAATAACATGGTTACCATCGATCAAGTTGGCAAATTGAGGTTCAATATTCATCTTACGATTGCCCGCTTCTACGATACAATAGTAGGAGGGGATATTGACCACATCCAATAGGGATTGCATATAGTTGACCAAAGCCTTACAATCGCCGTAGCCTAAGCGGTCTACATCTGATGCTGGAAAAGGCTCCTGTCCACCGATACCCACCTGTACAGAGATATACCTCGTCTTTTTCTGTAAGTACTCATAGAGAGCCTTGGCTTTTTCTTGATCGGTTTTCAGGTCCTTGCAGATTTCCTTAACCTTTGCGGCGGTTGCTGCAGGCAAGTCTCTTTTATCCTTCAGCAATGCGCTGTTCATCCAGTCGCCATAGGATTTCCAATCGTTGGCCGTTCCCGCATGTTTGTAATATTCAAAAGATTCAGGGACTACAAAAACGCGCATTCCAGTCTCATGCCTATTCGGGCTATAGGGTTCTGAACGGACAGCATTTATATTCTCAATATCCCAATAATAGGATTTCTGCTTTCCTTTCATTTCTTCCCTACCCTCTTTTTTGAGGTTCTTTTTCAGGATTCTCAGTTTGTAATTGGGATCAGCCAATATCTCATAGCTGCTCTTTTGCACTGAGATATCCAAGGAGAAGTCAGGTCGCCATGAACTGATGGCCAGTGTTTGGTTGTGTCTTACCTCATACTCAGTGACCACTGTATAGGGAAAAGAAGGCAATGAAGGCGCTAAGTGCTTGAGTCTGGTATTTGTGAACATGGTTCCCTCATCAGAGGCGCTGTAGTCCTTAAAATCCTTCATGGAATATTTCTTGACAGCCTTTCCATCAGGATCTAAGACTTCCACTTTGATATTCTTGATCTGTTTAGACTTGTCATACGACATCGTGATACTGTTGTATTCCTCACCAGCACTGTTGTGGATGGTAATTACCCGACGGCCAGTTTCGATCATCTCACTTGGGCTTTTGATGTCGTAAGTGGTATGTTCCTCCCGAATTGTTGCCGAGGCACGACTCAGCAATTCCTTTGGGATATTGGAAACCTCATATTGGGCAAAAGAATCAAGTTGTCCCAATAGGAGGAAAGCCAGAATAAAACCTATTTTTCTCATCATATCTTCTTGAATTGAAAGTCAGTCATTTGTTGTTGGATGATCCTGGAAAAGAATTCTTTCAAGTGAAAATATTCCTCAGGAGTGAAAATAGCTTTGTTCAGGAAAGTCGTTTGTTGCAGCATCAAAATGTTGTTGTCATATATGGACCTGAACGTATATTTTGCAGTGCTTTCTGGCAAAGTCATCGCCGAATCCTTGGGTTTGTTTGAAATGGTATAACCATTAGGAATGCTGATATTGATGTTATAGGTCTCACCCCTTGGGGCACCAAGGTCCACATGATAATTCCTTTCCTCTAGTTTGAATGGATTTTTAGTCGTCCTTTCATAAATAATAGGGTTCAGCAGGATACCATCAGGTCTAAAATTTTCTCTCAGTTCCATTTCAAATTCCAATTGCTCCACGAGAGGTTTTTCCATATCGTCAATGTTTTCCACCTTCGAGCTCAATAGCCTCATGGATGTCACATGTTCCATCTGTTTTTCCTCATACTCTTCGAAGCTATTGAATCCGTCTATCTCGTTTCTTTTAGCGATCGCATCCAGCCCTGTATATTGCACCCTGATGGTACCTGTGATCTTACCGGTACTATCTAATTTTCCAAGGATATTATACAATCTTTTAGAGGAGACCTCATTCTTTAAAGGCACCCAATCCGAACGGTCTCTAGAAAAGATCACCCTACCGCGATCATTAATCGAAGATATAGAAAGCTCTCCAAAAGGAAGGAATTTCTCTGAGGCATCCAATAGATAGTCTTTTCCATCGATTTTAGCCATACAGATAACTGCATTGAAATCCGTCATCGCTGGAAACAAAAAGTTTGGGATACCATTGTTACGGGTGGAAATGATGACAGGATAAGCCTCAATGTCCGCAGCATTCAATCCGGCAACCAAGCCAAGATTAATATCCGCAATGTTTCCTTTTTTGGTTTCCAAGGCTTTCTTTATTCCTATTTCAGCATATTTTCCCAAGACATTATTATGGCTGATGTTTTTCTGGATATAATAGTAAATGGCCTTGGCCTTGTCTAATTTACTTTCTTTCCCAGCCAGGATAGTAGGCAGCAAATCCTTAAATGCCCCTTTGTTTTTTACCTGTCCACCAAATTCTTTCGACGCCATCAGGTCTTGATCGATATCGGACCAATTTTTCGCGTAATTGGTATGCGGTCCATGTGGGTCAAGATAGGTCCTGAGTTCATAATTGATCGAAGAAATATAATTGATGGGAGCTAGCATGAAATCCTCTTCCTTAAATGCCGGAACGTCCTCGATGATATAAGTCATTTTTGAACAGTCCTGTCTATCACCTCCCAAAAGGAAATGTTTGTTTAAAACCGTAGATTTCTGATCCGTTAATCCTAGGTAGCCCTTCAAGTTGGTGTTATACACAAAAGTAGCTGGAATTACCGCTACATATTCGCTGTGCAACTTAGGTAGATCCGATTGGAAGTACCAGGTTCTAAAGTTTCTGACTCCCGGCGATAATAATCTGTAAGAGTATTCGATGATAGAATTGTCTTTAATATTAGGGAGGGTGAACTTTAATTCATGTCTGTATTGGGAAGTCTTATCGGTAAAGATTGCTTCTTTCTTCAGGTCATCCGTAACGAGTTTACCATTTTCAAAATTATGCGTCCTGCCTTTTATGTCGCGCACATATTCCATGTCCGAACCATACTTGTAAAGCGGGATGCTGATATTGGCAGAGCTAGCACCGTCTTTGTCCAGGATCTTGATCCGAACATGTACATTATGAACGACCATTAAGGCGCGGTCACTTTCGCTGAATTCCAGTTCAGTTCTTCCATGTTCAAATAATACAATTGCATGTGCAGAAGTGTCGTTCTGCTTGTGGTCAGTAGAGAATAATGCCAAGTCCAATTTCGGTAAAGGATTGTCTTGCGCATTCCCCAATAGGCATACAAATAGCATGCAGAGGCCTAAAAACATAGATTTCATAATGATTTGGTAATAATTATAGTCAAATGTAAATAATTTACATCTGATTTAATGCTGGGGAAGAAGAATTATTTGAAAATATTTTTTAAGGACAATTTTTAAGCCTCCAACAATTGTTTTTCGTAAAGGGAGGCGTATTCTCCGTCCATATTTAGGAGCTCTAAGTGGGTTCCTTCTTCGATGATTTTTCCATCTTCCAGGACAATGATATGGTCGGCATTTTTAATGGTCGAAATACGGTGGGCAATGATGATAGAAGTCCTTCCATCCATGATTTTACCTAGGTTATGCAGGATTTCTTCCTCGGTCTTGGTATCCACTGCCGAAAGACAATCATCAAACATCAGGATTTTAGGATCCTTTACCAAAGCTCTAGCTATGGAGACCCTTTGCTTTTGACCACCGGACAGGGTAATTCCACGTTCACCGATATGGGTTTCAAAGCCTTCATCAAAACCTATGATATTATCATAAACAACAGCATCCTTCGCGGCTTGCTCCACTTTAGGAGTATCGACTTGATCAAGACCAAAAGCAATGTTGCGGGCGATGGTATCCGAGAAAAGGAAGACCTGTTGCGGCACAAAACCAATCTGCTCCCGAACTGATTTCAGCTCAAAGTCCTTGATGTTGCGGCGGTCATACAGGATTTCACCTTGGTCAGCATCAAACATGCGCATCAGCAGGTTCGCCAGGGTGGATTTACCAGATCCTGTCCGACCTATGATAGCCATGGTTTTCCCCGCAGGGATATGGAAACTGACATTGTCAATCGCTTTGATACCTGTCTCCGGATAGGTGAAGGAAACATTCTTCAATTGGATATCGCCATTCAATTCCTGGGTCAGTTGACCTCCAATAATTTCAGATTTGGTATCCAAGAATTCATTGATCCGTTTTTGGGATGCCGCAGCTCGTTGGACTAAGGAAGTTACCCAAGCCAATGACATCGCAGGGAAGGTCAATTGGTTGACATAGATAATAAACTCGGCAATATTACCCGCCGTGATATTACCTGCATTCACTTCCAATCCACCGATATAAACCGTAATGATGGTACTGAAACCAATCAAGAAAATAATCAAAGGGAAAAAGATAGCCTGCACCTTCACCAAGTTCAGATTGATATCCTTATAGCGGTCACTTTCCACCTTGAAATTATCCATCTTGTCCTGTTCACGGGTATAGGTCTTGATGACCCGGATACCTGAAAATGTTTCTTGGACAAAAGAAGATAACTGCGACAATTGCCGCTGGATCCGCTCACTGCGTCTATTGATAACCTTGTTTACAAATAAGATAATCACCGAAATAATCGGAATAGGAAGCAGGGAATAGGTAGCCAATGTCGCATTGACATTGTACATGGCATAGATGATCATGATTGACAATACCACGGTATTGATCGCATACATGATGGCTGGACCTAAATAGTTACGCACCTGATTGACATCTTCTGTCGCACGGTTCATCAGGTCACCCGTATTATTCCTGCGGTAGAAGGCGAAATCTAATTGCTGATAATGCTGATAGATTTCATTTTTGATATCATATTCAATATGTCTTGAGGTCAAGATCAAGGTCTGGCGCATCATAAAAAGGAATATCCCGCGCAATAGGGCCAGAACCAATACCACGATACCAAAGAAAAGAAGGGATTTACTGAATACCTCATAAATGATGGATTGCCTATCAAAGCCGTCGTACAATCGGTACAGGTCGATGTTTTCCTTGACCAAGTCAAAGGCTTCACGGATGACCTGCGCAGGCAGAATTCCGAAGTAATTGGATATAATTACGAATATCACACCTGGGATGACGCGCCAACGATATTTATAGAAAAATTTATTGAGGTATGATAGTTCCTTCATTTGAACAAAAATAATGGATAATTTTCAATAAACTATGCAGTAAAGTTGTGATAATGTCAATAGTTTGCCCTAAATCGAATATTTTAAGGCTTTTGGCTAAAGAACTAAATAATTTGCTAATTTTGTACCTGTTAATTTTGTTTGTTTATGCAAAAAGATTCTACCTCGTTATTTGATTTGATGCGTGTTTCAGACCATCAAAATATTTTCATTTGTAATGATAAGGAAGTTGGTTTGAAAGCTATTGTAGCTATCCATGACACCACGCTAGGACCTGCCATCGGTGGGGTCCGAATGTTGCCGTATGCTACAGAAGCCGAAGCTATCGAAGATGCTTTGCGTCTATCGAAAGCCATCACCTATAAAGCTTCCCTTGCTGGTCTTAACCTAGGTGGAGGTAGTGCCATTATCATTGGTAACAACAGAACCGAAAAATCAGAAGTCTTAATGCGTCGTTTTGGACGGTTTATCAACGGATTGAATGGAAACTTTATCGCTTCCATCGATGTGGGTACCACCCAAAAAGACTTAGAATACATTCATGCAGAAACTAACTATGTTGCTGGCTTGCCAACTTCATTGAATGGTTCTGGTGATACTACCGTATTTGCTGCCAAAGGCGTTTATTACGGTATCAAAGCGGCTATCAAAGAGCTTTATGGCGATGATAACCTTGCCGGAAGAAAGATCGCTGTACAGGGTGTAGGTAGCGTAGGAGAGCATTTAGTATCTCTATTACGTGCTGAAAATGCTAGGGTTTATGTTTCTGACATGACTGAAGAGCGTAAGATGAAAATTGCAGCGAAATATAAAGCTGAACCTATAACTTACTCAACTAGCTTTGAATTGGATGCTGATGTTTATGCACCATGTGCATTAGGCGGTACAGTGAATCCAGATACAGTTCCACGTATGCGTTGCAAGATTATCGCTGGTTCTGCGAACAACCAACTCTTGGAGGAGGAAAAAACCGTTCAATTATTGAAGGATAACAACATCCTTTATACTCCAGATTTCTTAATCAATGCTGGTGCATTGATCAGCTGTTTCTCGGAATTAGAAGGTTATGGTGCTGATCGCACTGATCACCTGATCCGTTACATTTACACCGCAACCAGACACGTAATCCAAAAATCAAAAGAAGAAAATATCTCTACTTATCAGGCCGCTAAAGAATTAGCTGAAAAGCGTATTCAGGACATGAGAAAGTTAAAATAATATAGTATAATATCGTTCTTTATTAAATATTCGTTCTTTCAATAAATTATGCTAAATAGAAGACACCTTAGGGTAAAGGTCATGCAGACATTGTATGCCTACAGCTTGTCGGAAGACAAGAACATCGTCAATTTTGAGAAAAGTCTGCTCAAAAGTGTGGAGGAAGTCGATGAAATGTACATCTGGACACTGAATCTCCTAGATGAAGTGGCTGAGTATGTCCTAGTCGATGTGGAGGGAATCGCCAATAAGTGGATTCCATCAGATAAGGATAAGACCTTTACTTCTACCAAATTAAACAGCAATACCTTCATCGATTCCTTGAGACAAAACAGGGAATACCTAGAGAAGGTAAAGCGCTATAAAGTTGATTGGAATTACGATCCGGAAATTGTTCGTTCTATCTTTTCCCAACTAAAAGATTCAGAAGCCTACCTGGAATACCTAAATCTTGAAGACCGCTCTATTTCAGCCGAAAAAGATATCATTAAGTATATCTTCAAAAAGATCATCTTGAAATCACCAGATATCGAGCAGGCATTAGACGAGCGTTTCATCAATTGGCAAGTGGACAAGGAAGTGCTTCAGGCTATGATTGCCAAGACCTTCAAGAATTTCAGTTCTGAAGTTCCTGCTAAAAACAAATTAGCTGATTTGACTCCGAGCTGGTTAGAGGACAAGGATTTCATTATCGATCTATTGAAGATGACTATCAAATATGCAGATGAGTATCAAGATATGATCGCGGCGAAGACCAAGAACTGGGAATCTGACCGTATCGCTTTGGTAGACAACCTATTGATGCGTATGGCAATCACAGAGTTGATCAATTTCCCAACTATTCCTGTCAAAGTAACCATAAACGAATATATCGAACTATCGAAATCATTCAGTACCTTGAAAAGTAGTACCTTTATCAATGGTATCTTAGATAAAATCCTTGCCGACCTGAATGCGCAAAGACGTATCAAAAAAGAAGGTAGGGGATTGATCGCTTAAATCATATTAACATGAAAAAACTTATTTTATCATTTGTTGCTGCAACAGTCCTGTTTGCTTCTTGTAACCAAGAAGGCAAGAAAGCAGATGCTGATGCACAAAATACAACCGAATCAGCAACTACTGAAGGGAACGATGGAATCGGAAAAATGGAATTCGAGGAAACCGTTTATAATTTCGGAAAGATCAAAGAAGGCGAAGTCGTTAAGCATGTTTTCAAGTTTGAGAATACAGGCACTAGCCCTGTAATCCTTTCCCAAGTTTCAGCAAGCTGTGGCTGTACCACGCCAACATTTACTACGACTCCGGTATTACCAGGGAAAGTGGGTGAAATCGCTGTAGAGTTCAACAGCAGTGGCCAAGTCGGACAACAACAGAAAATAATCACCATTGCTTCCAATGCTGAGGCAAACATCAGCACCGTTCAATTGAAAGGTGAAGTAGAGGCAATCTAATAAGTAACTATAAACTATAATATACAAATGATTTCAACAATTTTATTACAAGTAGGAGGAAGTGGCTTTACACAGTTAATTCCTATGGTATTAATCATTGTGGTTTTCTATTTCTTTATGATTAGACCACAAATGAAAAAGCAAAAAGAACACAAAAAATATATCGAAGAAATTGGTGTAAACTCTAGAGTAGTGACTACTGCTGGAATCCACGGCCGTATCGTTGAAGTAAGTGATAAAACTTTCTTAGTAGACGTAGGTAATGGTGTTAAAATCCGCTTTGACAAAACGGCTATCTCTCTAGAAGCTTCTAAAGCTTTGAATACTGAAGCTAAGTAGTATTTAGTAGAAAGTATTTAGTATTTAGACTTTGTATTGGCGTACAATGGATCCCACTAGGTTCTTTTGAAGCCTATATAGGTGTCTAAATACTAACTACTAAATACTTCAAAAAAAATCTCGCTGCATTTCAAAAGATGCAGCGAGATTTTTTTTGGTTTCATTCGAGGCATATTCGAGACATGTTCGGGAAACCTTCGGAAATGAGTCGGGAATTCCTTTGGAATTTATTGGGTCATTTTGCGAGTTTTAGCAATGTGTCTCGAATAAGGTCAAACTTAAAATATTACTCTTAAAAGGGAAGGGTAAAAAAAATCCTGATTGCCTTTTCTGTAAACAGAATCAGCAACCAGGATTTTACTAACGTATTAAATTCTTATGTGGAATTTCTATTGAGGGAATTCAAGGATTCGGACTTCCGAAATCTGGAAGTTACTTCCACCATTCAATTCAGTAATGGAGAATTTATAATAGTTATAGGCGGTTTTATTGGTGAAATTAAAGGTTCTAGACTGTCTTCTTTCTGTGAAGTATTCAGGACCTCTTTCATCAACCACTACCCATGTTTTACCATCAATGGAGCCTTCCACTTTCCATCTCCTTGGGTCACGGTCTGGCGCATCATTACCAGAAGTCAAGCTATAGCCATTCACCACTTGTGGCGAGTCAAATAGGAACTGCCAGCTCATATTTGGTCCCACACCACCCACAAATATCTTGGTAGTGATATCACCGTCGATCATCTTCTTGGATCCTTCTCCACCATCTGGACCACCACCATTTTCATGGGATACCGAGAACATGTTCTCAAAGGTAGTCACATCTTTGATTAGTCCCAATTCGGATACAAAAAGGTTCATCATCGCTACCGATCCTTTTGCGGTCGTCAGCTTTAACTGGATCTCTTTAAAGGTTCCCGGGTCAAAGGTCAGATCAATGGTTTTGTCGGTACTGAGGATCGCTCCAGAAGTTTTATAGCCATCACGCCATTCTGTTTTGCTCACGGCCATATTGGTCGTGAAAGACAAGTTCAGTTTACCTGCTCCAACGGTTTTGGTATTTACCTTGATCAAATTGGCTGCAGAGATGCGGATCGTTTCCTCCCGCTGTGCCCAATAGCCTTCTCCATTTAATGCTACCATTTTTACGACATAGGTGCCTGTATTCAAGAAGGTATGGGATGGTGCTGCAATAGACGATGTACTATCATCACCGAAGGACCAGCGGGTTTCCTTGAAATTAGTTCCCTTATTGTCGAATTTATAAGTAAAGGGGTCGTTTGCATTTGCCAATGCATAGGTAAAAGCTGCCGTTGGCTTCGGCTCTTTTTCTATGATTTCAGGAACCCCCTGTTCATCCTTTGTACATGCGCTGCTGATCGAAGCCAAGATCAAGCAGTAAAATGCATATTTCATTATTTTCATCATTCTGATCATTGTAATTGTTAAGGAATTCTAACCATTCTCCATTCCGCCATCTGGAATAAACTACTGCTTCTCGTTCTTTCAATATGTAGCTTGAACTGTTTGTACGCTTTAGGGAATTGAATGTTAAAGCGTTTAGTTTCTGTACGGTTATTGAAAACTTCTGTTCTGCGTGTATCCAAGGCTTCCCAAGTGGTTCCATCATCGGATCCATAAAGCACCCATTCTGCTGGATCTCTTTCTTGGGCATCATTTCCTGAAGTGAAGGTATAAGCCCCGATCTTCTGTGGCTCATCATATACCAGTTTCAGCTCTAGGTCTACGAAATCGAACAATAGGAACTTACTGTTGTAGTTGTTGTCAATCAATTTGACAGCATTTTCATTTTGGTTTCCATTATCTCTACTGTAGAAATATTCGCCTTGATTCGTTACATCCACCTCAACCACGTTTTCAGAATCGATCAAGATGATGCTATAGTTTTTCTGTGGATTGAGCACATGTAGGGTAGAAGAGCTTAGTTTTACCAATACAGCCAGTTTTTTGTCCAGATTAGCATTGACTACCGACCAAGGAACGTTGATTTCAAGACCTGCTGATTTGGCATTGCTTGGAACCAATACCTTACTAGGGATAGTATATTGCTCCGGTGTTAGCCCGATAGTATTTGCTGGTAATGTTCCAGCTTTAATCAATTGGGCGATGGTATCCGTCGAAGTAACCACCTCCACCGTGAAAGCAGAACCAGGGAAACTTGCCAAGCTAATGCCCAATGGTATGGTCATCCCAGAGGATGAGCTGACATAATTAACTTGGTTTTTAGCTTCTAAGACCGCACCTGCACCATTGGTTAAGGAAATGAAATGTATGTCTGATTCTGTGATCAGGTCATTAACTTTCAGGATTAGTACCCCCGTAGCATTGTTTTTATCAATGTTGTTTCCTTTTCCAGCATTGGTAATGCTATAGCCAATGACAATGTTCTTTCCGAAATATTTTTCCACCTCGGTACGGGTTATCGTAACATTGAACACTGCAGAATCTGCTCCGAAATTTACCTTGGTACTGTTTGGTAAAAAGATAGATTCTGGCTTGATAGCAATGTAATTACTGCCTAGGTTCTTGTTTTTGATATGGTCCGCTGCAGCTTTCTGATTCACCGCTAGGTTTACATCAAAAGCTTTAGAAGCAGGCGTGCTCAGTTTGATACTTACCGGAACGGTGATCTGTTCATTGGTTTTCGTAATGCCACCAGCGATGTCCCCCGAACCCACCGTCGTAGCAGAGCCCGGTTTGAGGGAGAAATCCTCCAAGGCTGTATCCTTACATCCGAACAAAACGGAAATACAAAGGATCGGCAGGTATATATTTTTGAATAATTTCAATATGGTTTTCATAATCTATAGGTTTATTTATCAATCCAAACACGACCATCAAGACCCCAGCTCAATTGTCTTGGTACTTTCAACCAACTGATAATTTGCGTGGAGATATCGATATTTCTAGGTACCATTGAACTCAATGTTGACGAAGTAGGCGCACAAATGAAATCGTTCAATGTGGTAATCGGATAAGTTCCGTTTGTTTTCAGGTTTGCACCTAATGGACCTTCATCCACGATGGTTGTTGCATCCTTTGAATTCATTGGCCAATAGGCAGCCAAGAAATTAATGTTCGGATGGTTTGATACAATACCTACATCACAACTGTATTGTTTGATGGTTTCTGGAGAAAGAGCCTCTTTCCAGAATTTCACATCGGCTATGTAGGCATCGGAACGCCAGCCTTCACGAGTCTCCAAGAAACCGATGCGGAATTTGGCATCCGATGTAATGGAACCCCAGCCTGTAATATCAGCTTCTTTGGTTTGTTCGCCATTGGTAAACAACCTAACGGTTCTCTTGCCATCTACCATCTGTCCTGTGACAGCGATCGAGTTCCAAGTACCACGGTTCATGTTGCGGTCAGCTTTCACTTCACCGGTACCTTTATCCCCGCGGGCATTGAAAATCCAGGACTCCCCATCTAAGTGGATTACCCAACCGATGCCGCTTGGATCTTCGCCCCAACCGCCTTGCCAATGTTGTCTCTTGCCGATAATGGAAGGATACCAAAAGGCATAGTTATTGTCGCGACCTTTGTTCTTTTTGATTTTCAGTTCGATCGTGAAGTCAGTGTTATCAAGATTGAAAATACTGTTGTCACCAACATCCAATTGAGCATAGTTCTCTGCATTGAAGCGCATAAAATCACCGATGAACTTATTTCCAATAAATGGCTTACCGATAAATTTGGTTGCATATTTTGGCGAATAGATAATAGTAAAGGTATTCAGTGCCGCATTACTAAAGATGGTATTGTCATTTTGTGCAGGTGGAATTTCATATTCGCCACCTTGACTCGAAGTGATGATCACCATCCAATTTTCCTTAGCGTAATTCGGTCTTGCTTCCAAGGCTTTGATGATCTGACCAACCTGTCCATCAAACTTTTCGATAGCAGCCTTATATGCTGGTTTAGAGACATCGTAGCCTGCGGTTTTTCCAGCAGCATCGATCGCTGTAAAATGACCTGTAATGAAAGAGAGCTTTTCGTCTTTCAAGTCATTGATTACTTTAGTGGTTACATCCTCATCGTTTTGGGCAGCCTGAGCTTTGGTATTGGCACCAAAATATTTAAGGAAGGTAGCATTCGGACTGATAGTGCTCATCTTGATGGAATCACCAGATGATTCTTTGATCCTGGCAGCCAAAAGAGGATAAGCATCAAATTTATTGGCCTCTAGGTCATTTTCCCGCACGCCATGTTTGGTATAGTTTACACCGGTGAACAAATTGGCCCAGTTGGAAGAAATACCTGCAGCATTTTCTTCACTTAGTGAAACCCATGAATAGATAGAGTGGGGAAGAAGGGCATTGATCGTCGTCACATTGGAGGTGCGTACGGACTCGCCGCGGGCACCATCGGCTATCAATAACAATACTTTTGGAGTACCGTAGATCACATCTACGGTATCCGTGTCGTTTTCTGGAATAACCTTAGAGAATTCCTCCTGACAGGAAGTGATATTAAGGCCCAGAATTATCAGCATAATGGCTGAAATGGAGTTTAAAATACGTTTCTTCATAATTAGGAGTTTATTCAATGGTTATTCTAGTAATACCTCTAGCATCTATGTTGTCGAATTTGAAGAAATCACCCAACAATAGGATGGCTCGTTTACCATCATCAGACTTGGTTTCATACATTTTCGAAATCAATCCGCCTACTAAACCGGTATTGTTCATGCCTTTCACTAGGTCACCTTTCGCGTCGATGATCATAAAGTTAGTCCTTGCTATTCCATTGTAAGAAAGGAAATAACCAGACACCGCAATGAGACCATCTTCCAACTGTAGTGCATACCTAGTATTGGAACCTTCATTGAATGCTTTAACCTTAAAGGTATTGTCAATAGTTCCGTTGGAATTCAGCATCACCAATTTTGGTGTATTTACGCCGTTAAAGGTCTTGAAATCTCCGGTCAACATATATTTTCCAGTCTTCTCGTTATAAGTCACACTTTCCACTTTATAGCTGGCACCTTTTCCGACGTTGAAGGTCTTGTCTACCGTTCCGTCAGCATTTAGGCGGACGATATATCCATGTGCTTCCGAGTCAAAACTGGTGAAGGAACCATAGATAACAGTTTTACCTTTTAAACTGCCGGTTTTGTGGTAGAAGCCTTTGGTAGGGCCATTAGCACCTGCAAGTGCTTTGCCTCCTGAAAAACGGAAAGTCTTGTCTAGGCTTCCATCGAGGTTCAATAAGGCTACTGAGCGGATCTCGGTACTGTCTAGGATTACCGAATCTCTGGTCTCTAGGTAGTTTGGTTTACCGTAAGTTCTATGGATATGATATCTAAAATCTCCAACGGCTAATATTTTTCCATTGTGTTCATTGATAGTATGGATCATGCTATTGAATCCACCATTGAATTTAGGGTAGTATTTGATGGTATCCGGTAAGTGTGGCGGGCGATATGGTTTTACGGCCATGGTATCGATCTGTCCCACTAAGTTGATACGGGTCAAATTGGAGATATTGTCAGTTCGCTGATCATAACCAGAGAAATTTCCCGCGATGTAGTACGCGTTTTGGATTTGGACAATATTACTCAAGAAACCTTGTACACCATTTCCAGGACGGAAACTAGCATCAAACTGTCCATTTTTAAAGGTCCTGACAATTCTATTGGTCGGTTTGATATTACCTTTATTTTCATAATTGGTAAAAGATCCGATTAGGATGTTTTTCTCCTCTACGGTTTGTAAGATGTCATAGATACCACCACCTGAGGCACCATAGGTCGCTTGCCAAGAAGGGTCTATTTTCACCTTTCCTTGAACAAAGAAATTTGGACCGTAAAAAATGATATCATCAATCAGGATACTGGTAATACCGGTACTGGCGAATTCCGGCACCTTAACGGTGATCTCAGAATCGGTAATGGATACTATTTCTGCCTTTTGGCCATTGAAGTTGAAAATGGCTTTGTCTTTATGGGCCGCCAGACCAGACACCTTGAATTTCACTTGGGTACCTGGACCACCTGTTTCAGGTGCGGGTTTTTGCGTACGTTCCAGTACAATGCCCAAAGCTTCTTTACCTTCCTGATAAGGTTCAGCATGGTAATCCATTTCTTTGGAACAAGAGAACAATCCGAAGACCGCAAAAATGAATATATAATATTTAGCTAACTTGTTCATAATTTTATCGTTTACTTTGAGCAACATCTAGGATAAATTCTTCCGAACCTGGGTACAGTCCAAATACACTTTTGGTGTAGTCCAATACATGGATTATACCGTTGTTGGGTTGTATGTCTGACGTACCTATTGGGTAACTGACATACCAATCTGGATTGGAAGCATCTGGGAAAAAGGACAGGTGCAATTGTCTGTAGCCTTTGTATTTCAATCTTGATACTTCTGTTGCACCACTCATCTGAACAATATCATTGAAAACTACACCAATATTGGATACATACCCCGATTGAGAAATGTAGTTTTGTCCTGGATAGGTTCCCATCAACGAGAAGTCGATCTGTGGATAATCTGCCAGTTTATTCTTTCCATTAAACATATAGCGCAACAAGTTTTTTCTCCAGATTGCCGAGTCAATATCACTCAGTTTTTGAATGGTATCCAATCCTCGGTTGTAGAGATAGGTGTTGAGTGAATTGCCAGTCCTAATGGTTCCGATCAATTGCTTGATATCCGGATCCGATGGTGCAAAAAAGGTAAACTCTTTGGTCTTGAATTCATTTTCTAGGCCAGCAAGTTTGATGACTTGGACTAAGGAATCAAATAATACCGGTTTCGATTCCAGGTATTCCAAAATAGTACCGTTAAATTCAGCATTTGCCAATCCACCATCCTCATAATAATCATCTTTATTACAGCTGCTTATAAACAGGATTCCGAAAAGGAAAAGAGCGATGTGCAGGGGTTTAAATATCTTTTTCATCTTATCGTCCAATTGTAGTCCAGTATTCATTTAATTTCATGTGCGGGTTGTTGTTCAAGGCCGACGGGTCGATAGGCCAAGTCCAACCGCCACGGTTGTATTGATCCAGTGTAAGCGGGGACATGGTCCATTCTGAGCTCAGGATCCTACGGGTACGGATCAGGTCAAAATAACGATGGCCCTCACCGATCAATTCCCTTTCTCTTTCTAGGAATATAAAGTTCTTCAAATCAGCACCACCGCCACCGCTATAACGGGAAGCTTGAGCACGATCACGAACCAAGTTCACTGCGGCTGTTGCTTCTGCATCTTTACCTAATTCGGCACAGGCCTCAGCGTAAAGCAGGATAGCATCTGCATAGCGGAAAATACTGAAGGTATTGTCAGGGTTTTTATCTTCGTTTCCAGAAGCATACACGTTGGTACCGAACTTTCTCAACACAAACCTTCCATTGTCTGAAGTAATATCTTCAAACCACATTTCTCTTCTCTTGTCTGCATCACCTTCTGGGAAGATCTGGTTCATGTAGGAAGAGATAAAATAACAGTGGCTCAACTGGTTGTTGAAACGAGGGAATTTATATGGCCAACGCAAGAAGTGATCCCAGAATGGCGCTAAAGCGGCTACATTGTCTCCGTAGTTGATACTCTTGTAGAACTCAAAAAGGGATTCTTCACTTCTACCTTTTGTGACAACTGCCCAGTTTTGGTCAGTGAACGGAGCAACCAGTTTATGTTGCTTGCTGTCGATCAATTGCTTGCCAAGGGCCGCTGCTTCTGTCAAGTACTTTTGTTTGTTGCCCGGATCGAAACTTGAATTCCACATGTTCATGTGCATCAACAAGGCGATAATGGCACCTTTTGCAGGTCTTGCCCCTCTAAGTCCTGGATCATTCAATGACCAAGGCATTAGATCTTTTTGTGGAGTCAGATCTGCAATACATTTATTCAACACTGAAACCATGTTTTCACGAGGAAGTGGGTCAGTATGGTATGGGTCGGTATAATACGGTACATCACCATATAACCTGACCATCCAGAAGTAGGTAAATGAGCGGATGAATTTTGCTTCGGCTATGTACCTGCTCTGATCAGAACCAGTAACCCCAGGGATACCTTCTTCTAATTTTTCAATTAAAATGTTGGCACTTTGGATGACTTGATAGTACTTTTTCCAATCGCTGATCACATATAATCTATACCAGTCGAACTGCGAAGAATACATGGCGACAGGTAGTTGGTTTTTGCCTAAGACCTCGATTACCTTTCTTTGGCTGTAGCTATTAGCGCCATCAGAAACAAATATTTCCCCGGATCTAGCTTCTCCAATTGCGCCCATTACCCAGGTTTCATTGATCTTTTCAAAGAACCTAGCGTACATAAAGGCCATATTGGATTCAACATCCTGTTGGGATAGGTAATAGTTATTACCTGTCAATCGGTCAATAGGCTCTACGGTTAGATATTTATTACAGCTGGTCGCACTGAACCCTAAGGCAATCCCAAGTCCAATTACAGCTAATTTATTTTTTATCAAATTTTTCATAGTCATTAGAATGAAAGGTTGAAGCCTAGGGTGTAAGTTCTTGGTACTGGATATCCGTTTGATGCATCACGGCCTAAGCTCGTTACGTTTTCAGGGTTTGGCCCAGAATACGAAGAGAAGGAGTATACATTGTCCATTGAAGCATAGATACGGAAGCGATCTAGTTTAAATCTCCTCAACATATCACGATCGAAAACATAAGCGAAGATGATGTTGTTGATTTTGAAATAACTACCGTTTTCTTCCCATAAGGTCTGATCATAACGGAATGGTTGAACACTGCCATTTCTAGAGAAATCGTATGGATAAGGATACTTGGCAATATCACCGTCCTTCAACCAGATATCTAAGTTTTCAATAGGGACAATGGCAGTGGCTCCATCACTTTTGCCTCCGACTAAACCACCTCCAAAAGGATCTCTATACAGGTTTAGACGTTGTGCTAAGGCATAGTTCAAGATGGTTCTCTTGGCTGTGTAAGAGGCATAGATCGATAACTGGAAGTTTTTGTAGTTCAAGGTGTTTTGAACCCCACCAGTCCATAATGGTTGCGTATTACCAGCACGTGCATAGTCACGGTTGTCTAAAATATAATCTCCATTTCTATCTACGTAGATTGGGTCCCCAGCTTGGAAGAAAGTTCCATCCGAAGTACGGTAGCGAAGGCCGGTAGCCGGATCCACTGGTACATCGGCATCCGTCGCATATACACCGATATTTTCTAACAAGTAATTTGATAAAGCCGAGGTACCTACGCGGTTTACCATGTGCAATCTATCTGCTTGACCATCCCATTTGATGAATTGTCCTCTAAAGTTGTCAGGCAATTGCAATAGGACGTCTTGGTTGTAAGCACCATTGATAGACAGGGTCCAGTTGAACGGACTGTTGACCGAAAGAGGGCGGAAGTTCAACGCAATCTCATGCCCATAGTTTGCTAGTCCAGCATCATTGGAGTGAAGTTTGTCAAATCCGGAAGTATTGTTCAAGAAAGACTCAAACAATAGGTTTTCTACCCTTTTGTAATAAGTATCGTAAATAATCTCAATTTTGTTGTTCAGGAAGGTAAGGTCTACCCCTAAGTTATACTGCATGGAGGTAACTGGCAACAAGTTTGGATTTGGAATAAATTCGTAATTGATACCGATACCATTGATCTGATTGTAAAGACCAGAAATATCATATTTACCATAGATACGTTCCAAGGTACTGGTTGGCATTACGTTTACACCCCATGTAAAGCGTAGGGATGCAAGGTTGATCCAAGGAAGGGTTTTGATCCATTCTTCATGGTGTGCATTCCAACGAACTCCGACAGCTGGATTCTTGGTATATAGGTTCTTGAAACCATTGGCAGAGGAACCATCCAAACGATAGGATAGATCTAGGATATATTTGCTTTTGTAACTATAGGTAGTCGCAAGGGCAAATGATAGCGCTTTCTCATTTCTGAAGTTGGACAATACACCACCACCTCTAGAGAAATAACCATCGAAACCTAATGGACCTTCGAATTGGTCATTTGGTGTTCTCGCTTGTTTGGTGATGGTATTCTGACGTTGGTTATGTCTTACCTCATTGAACAAGTTGATAAAGATGTTGTGGTCTTCATTGATATCCTTGGTATAGTTCAGGATATTTCTGTTGTATAGGTTTGATTCGCGACCAGCAAATGAATAGACTTCAGAGAACTGACCCGCAGCTGCAGCCGGAGTAAATTTGTCTTCATTGTTTGAAGCAAATTCATAACTCATAGCCGACTGTAATCTCAGACCTGGGATGATCTCAAATTTACCTTCCACATACGGACGGATCAATTTGGAACTGTTATCATTTTTGGTTCTAATGGCAGAGATATAATCGTTGTCTGCCGAGAAGAATCCCGGAGGAGGCAATAGGGTAGAGTTCATACCGCCTGTTGATACCCCAGTTTGAAGGATACCTGTACCATCTCCTTTATTCTGTTTACCTAACTGAGCAAATACCTGTCCTGTAAATTCAAAGCGCTTCGTAGGACGGTAATCCATTCTCAAGTTGGCTGAATAACGGTTGAAGCCTGTATTCTTGATTACTCCGGTTTCCCCATAATAACCCAAATTGGATTTATAGGAAAGGATTTCATTACCACCATCCAAACTTAAGTTATGGTTTTGGTTGAATGTGTTTTGGTAATAAAGCGATTGCCAGTTTGTAGAGTTATTGAAGAATGCATTCAAACTATCTGCAAGCATCGGGGTTTGCATGATTCTGTCAATTTCGGCCTGTGTTCTCGCGTTATTGATAATCTGCCAGATTTTGATTTGGCGTTCTAAGTTACCTCCTAAAGTCTCTCTCAATTTTGGTGGAGTCTTCAAGAAGGTACTGTGTGTATAGTTGATTCTAGGCACTGGAGAATTTCCACGTTTTGTGGTAATAATGATTACCCCGTAGGCTCCCTGAGAACCGTAAAGTGATGTCGCTTGGGCATCTTTCAAGATTTCGATGCTCTGCACATCCTCAGGTGGGATCAAGGAAAGTGGCGAGATTCCCGGTCCTTGTTGTTGTAGACCGAATTCTGAAGCTCTATCTGCATCCATCGGAACCCCATCGATTACATATAGGGGAGATGTAGGCATCAAGATGGACTCGCTACCTGAACCTGTGGTGGAAAGGGTAGAAAGACCACGGATTTGAGTTGAGCCCCTAAAACCTGGTGCACCGGTATTTACCTGTACGTTTAATCCCGGTACCTTACCTTGCATCAATTGCTCTAGGTTGGCAGTTGGGACGTCACGGATATCCTTTTCTCCAAGTGTGAAAGAAGATCCTGTGGTATTTTCCTTTTTACGGGCAACATATCCACGGACTACGACTTCTTCTACCTGATCTTGAGTGGAGCTCATTTGAACCGTTAAGGTCGTTTGGTTGGCTCTCACCGTTACTCTTCTTTGATTAAAACCTACAGCTTTAAAAATTAAAGCTGTATTTGGGGCTATACTCACGCCAAAGTTACCATTGTCGTCAGTTGCCGTAATAGCCCTATTGGTCGCCGCATTTATCACTGTTACGCCGGCAATACCGTTATTAGACTCATCAACCACTCGACCACGCAGGTTTTGGTTCTGAGCATAAGCAAATTGTAGGCTAAAAATGCTTAAGATTAATATGATTAGTTTCTGTAATTTCATAAGGCTAAGGTTTATTCATCCTCGAATTTTGGGTTCTGATTACGGAAATGGAAAACGATTTCCCAATCTCCCTTTTTATAGATCGCGAAGTTCAGTCCAAATTGACCCACTGTACGGTCTCCTCCAAATCCAATCCTGGAATAGGCAAAAGACACACTGGCCGTTCCACCAGAAGAAAAGTCTGTGCGGAACGAGGTTAATGGAATCGGATAGGCCACATCATATTGCACATATTCTGTAGTCGTCACTTTACTGAATCCATGGACTAGGAAGTCCCATCGGGTTTCATTGAATTTCACGGGATTGATAAACTTACCGTCAGCACCCATGAACTTGAAACGTAAGCTGTTGCCTTTGCCTCCAGAAAATGGTCGGATGTAAACCACGACATCTTTCTGGATGTTATTGTTAACCAAAGGCAATTGGGTCCTTTCGCCAATTACATTGCTTAAGAAACTTGGGATGATATAATCCTGTCTGGTGGTATCCTTAGGACGCTGCGGATCTGGAGCTTTCCCCCCGGTATAAGGGTTGATGTCCGTCGCTGGGTAATAAGGGATCTCACGCCAAGGAATAAATTGGAAGTCCTTGATGATCTGGGTACCTCCCGAGTTCTGAACCTTCAGGTCAAAGAAACGGATATCTTGTGTTTTCAAGACTGTATCGACAGGCCTTGGTTTGATGACCGCGTTTGTTGCTCCTGCCCATAAGATCAATCGACCATTGCTATCAACTTCGAATGCTGGTTTTTCCACCAATTTTCTCTTCGCTTCGATCTCTGCCAATGATTTTTCCTTTCCATCGTATTCCTGGATCCATTCATAGGTTTTAACATTGGTAAATAAGTCCGTAACAGGGCGACCGTCACCATACCTAGCATTGACAATTTCAAACTTCATCGGTAGGGTAGAGTTATCCTCCGAAAGGGAAGTAAAGACATTCGTCCTGCCTAGGGTAGGTTCGATGACCTTGATAATATAATTGATGTTTTCGCTTATAAAATCCCTGTCTTCAGGAAGGTCGTACATTTTTGAACAGGCGGTAAATAATCCATAACTCCCTATAAAGAGACAGAGCAATCGGATACTATTTTTGATTTTCATTTTTCTTCAATTAAGGTTAATAGATTATTTAGTTCCTTTATTTACGCTCCAATCGGCCAATTGGAATAGATTTCCAGAGCGAACACGTTGTACATTTAACCTGTAATACTTGTATGCTTTGGTGTTACTGATCCAGAAGACACGTTGTTGGAACCTAGATGTAAATTCTTCTCCAGATTTAGAATCCAGTGTTACCCAGTTTGATCCATCATCAGATGCCGTCAAGGTCCAGTCAATTGGATCCCTTTCAACCGCGTCGTTCGCTGAGGTTAGGGTATAGGCATTTGCTGCAGTTGGTTCGTTTAGTTCCACTTGCATCCAGTTTCCACCGAAACTACCTAACAGGTACTTGGTTTCTGGATTGCCATCAAACACATATTTCGAAGCTTCTACAGCATTGATACCACCATCGTTCTCGCGAGATACCGAGAATTTACCGCCAACAGTTACGAATAAGTTTGGTGGAGGTGGGATGTAGGTCAATCGGGTCACAAAGTCGTTAAAACCGAAAACATGGTTCGGAGAAACAACGTGGATCATCCCATTCTTTGCTTCGATATTGATGGAAGCAGTCGTTGCGGTAATCCAGTTTCTGGTGAATTGGCTGTTTTTGGTGTCCGAGTATTCAATGACCTTAGGGCCGCCGCTTTCAAATCCAGATGAGGTCGCTGTCGTTAATTTAGCGTTCATCGTTCTTTTGTACTTGAAGTCGTGCAGCTGGATTCCATCTTTCATCATCATGGAATCACTAGGGTAGAAGCCTTTGATCAGGTATTGCGCCATCATGGTGTCCAATTGAAGGAGGTCCACATTGGCTAGATATTCCAAAGGTTTATCCGATTCTCTGCGGGTATTGTTCAAGTTTTCGATTGCTAATTGAAAGCTCTGGTTGGTTGGCGCAAAGAAGGTGTATTTATCGTTTGAAGCTAGAACGGCTTGCATTTTTGTGCGATCCAATACTTTCAGTAGAGAATCAAAAACACCGGGCTTGCTTTGAAGGTACTCCAAAATAGTACCATCATAAGTCACCTTATTTACCGACTCGTTGTAATATCCATTGTCTTTGGTGCATCCGCTAACCAAAATCAAGGAGAGTAAACTATAAAATAGATTGTTGACTTTCATGGTTATACGGTTTATTTCCAATATTCATTTTGGGTTAATAATTTGTTCTGGGTCAAGACTTGAGGCGAGATAGGCCAATAATGTCCTTTGGAACGGATCAGTTTGCTCAGATCTGAATTATCATTCTTGATCTTGTACTGTCTGACCATATCATACCAACGATGCCCTTCACCCATCAACTCTCGATTTCTCTCTTGGAAGATGGCATCGATCAATTCACCGTTTTTAGCAGCTGAATAGTTGGTAAGCCCTCTTCTTTCACGAATGGAATTCAATAGGTCGATGGCACCAGCTTGTTCCCCGATAACGGCTAAAGCTTCTGCACGCAATAGATACATATCTTCAAGACGAGTGAATACGGTAGCACTGGAATAGAACCTGAATGTAGGGTCAGTTACTCCACCCATGATACATTTCACTTTGCTGAAGATAGGATACTGTCCATTGAAGTTTTTGAAATAGACTTCGGTTACTGGGTTTCCTAAGGTATCGGCAGAGAAACGTTCGTCGGTGGACTCATTGAAGATGGAAAGGATCTTGTCTTTGGACATGTACATATCCGGGATGCTTTTGTTTACCACTGGCGATGCCAAGGTCAACTCTTCAATATGCCCTGTAAAGGAACCTTCTACGTGGTTGTAAATATGTCCGAAACCTAATAACTGGTTCGGGTTTTTGTCGTAGAAAAATCCATTGGGATCCGTTAAGTTATTGGTAGGGATTAAACCCAAGCTACCTTTCTGTTGGTTGTCGATAACGAATTTGGCGTAAGCCGCAGCATCAGGATAATTACTTTGCCAAGCTGCAACATGCGCTAAAATAGCATAAGCCGTAGTTTTACGAGCTAATGCGCCATTCCATCTGCTGTTATATTCGTTATAGTAGTTACCTTGTTGTTGAGGGTCATTGGAACTATAAAGGAATGGAAGGTCATTGGCTGCCTTTTGCAGTTCTTGCTCCACAAAGGCCATCACCTTGCTTTGATCTTCGCGCGGTTGATCATCAAAAGTTCCTTCCTTAGAAGCGACGATCAATGGAACATCTCCCCAAATGCGCACCATATAGAAATAGGCAAAGGCACGTAGGAAACGGGCTTGCGCGATATCCACCACCATGTTGTTGTTGGTATAGCGTTGGTCATTGTCCTTAACTTCCTGGATACGTTCTAGGAAGATATTGGCAGCATTCACTACTGCATACCAGCGTCTCCAGCTCTTTAGGTCGTTCATTACACCGAAAGAAGCATTCAGGTCGTGTTTGGCAATAGCTTTCAAGTCTTGGCGGATAGGCACGGAGAACTCTCCGGAACGTACATCGCCGTAGATCCAATGTGCATTGTTATCATTGAGGGCGGATTTGGTCAATCCGTAAATCCCCATTAGGGCCGCTCTGGAATCCTCCATGCTCAGCCACATATTTTCTTCTGAAACCAATCGAGTGGAATTAATGTCCAGCATTTTCTTGCAGGACACGAAAACTTGGCTCAATACGATTAAAATGATTAATATTCTTTTCATGATCGGTTACAGTTTAAGTTTGAATCCTAAGGCAAATGTTCTTGGAATCGGAAGGGAATAACCTTGGTCGTAACCCATGTAATTCACCAGTTCTGGATCCCTTCCAGAATATTTGCTGACAGTAAATAAGTTGTTGGCAGATAAGTAGACGTAGAAATCTCCTTTTTTACCTAGACGGTCTCCGATGATGTCCTTGAAGTTGTAGCCTAAGGTCACTGTTCTTAGTTTTAAGAAGGAACCATCCTCAAGGAACAAGGATTGATTGGTTTGGAAAGGAGCCACGGAAGACCAAGGGTTGTACAGTGGATATTTATCGTAATCTCCTCTTTTCTCCCAAAAAGTAATCTCTTTGATTGAATTTATACTGCTGGCATTCTCGTTTTCAATAAAGTTGAATCGGTTTGACATCTCTTGGTTGACGATCTTTCTTCCCAAGTTGAAGTAGAAGTTCAGGTTCAGATCAAAGTTTTTGTAAGCAACCATATTATTCCATGAGCCGCTAAGCTTAGGGATGATATTGCCTTGAAGGACTTTGTCTTCTTTGGTGATTTGGTTATCGCCATTGGTATCAGACCAGATTGGATCTCCAGCTTTCAAGATAATTCCATTGTAGGTCATGCGTTGACCGCCTGATTGCGGAACCTCTTGGTCAGTTTGGTACATTCCATTGTTTTCATACAACCAGAATGCATCGATTCTTTCACCGACTTTCAATAATCTGTCGTTCACTTCGATTTCATCCAAGTTATTTGGCAAGGCCAATAGCTTGTTGGTATTCACACCTAGGACTAATCCAGTGTTCCAAGTGATCTTGTCATTTTGCACTACATTTCCCGAAGCGGAAAGATCGATACCCATATTGCGTACATCCATTCCGGCTTCATATTGATAATCATAACCGAAGTCTTTCTTACCCGGCAACATGATCAACTGATCTTTGCTGTCGCGAACGTAAGCATCAAAGGATACTTGGATATCGCGGTTCTTGAAGCCTAGGTCAAAGCCTAAGTTCAGGTTGTCTGAATAGCTCCAAGGAAGGTCATAACCAACCCATCCTACGTTGTAAGGGCGAACTAATGCCGCAAAACCATTGTATCCCGGAACGATTGCATTACCGGTGTAGCCAATTTCTGCTGTATAGCTAGGCCCTTGTCCGTAATTATCGTATAGGTTGTAATGACCGATCCTGCCTACGCTTGCTCTAATATTAAATAGGCTAACCGATTCGTTATCCTTCATGAAATCGTTCTTTGCATTCCATCCTAAGGCTAGGATAGGAGACAAGAACCATCTCGTGGTCGGCTGTGCATTCGATGATGCGTCATAACGAAGGGTCAAGGCTGCAGTATAGGCCTCGTTGTAGGTGTAAGAAGCTTTACCATAGAAATTGACCATGTTGTGCTTGGTTCTGTCCAAGAACTTATAGACCAATTGTCTAGGGAAGGCAGTAGGATTTAGGTAGTTGCCACTATTTGGGTCAGACTCTAATAGGTTAAGCTTGATAAAGTCATTGACACCTTTGTAGGCATAGGCGTAGTTGTATTTATAGGTATCCCACATCAAGGTGTTACCTGCTTCGAAATAGAAATAGTTTGCATCGTTTTCTATATCGTAGGAAACTTGGTTATCCACCAATAAGCGTTGGTTGTAACCATAGTAGTTGGAAGCGAAATTACTTTTCTCCAAGATGGTGCTTGGGTAGAACAGATCGCGGTAACCTTCGTTGTAATCAACGGCGAACTTACTGCGGATCTTTAAGGCTCCAACATTCACTTGTAGACGGAAGAATCCTTCTAGGATATTGCTGAAGTTATTGTCAAAGCTCTTATCGAATTCCTTAAGATATAAATCATAGACTTCTTTGTTAGGGGCAAGAGGTGCACCTAAGTCTGGAAGGTATCCCATCATGGCAAATCTGTTGCGCAAGTTTCTGTTGCGGTCTCTGTTCAATCTCGATGCGTTGAAGAGCGTTTCAAAGTTTAGCCATTTGAAAGGTCGCAGGTTCAGGAAGAAACGAGCATTGTATTTGTCGAATTTGGTGTCATCGGCTACACCGGTGGTCTTCACATTTCCGAGCGAGAACTGGAAAGTAGCACGAGGCTGTCCACCCGAGATATTGGCATTGATACCATGGTTCAAACCATTGGAATAATAGCTGTCAGACCAGTTTGATGGGCCATAGTAATCATTATTTAAGGAGTCACTTAAATAGATTGGGTAGACATCATCCTGGTTGTATTTACCATTGGTGGTGTATAGATCATAAAACTGCTTTCTAAAAGCATTTTCATAAGCTCCGTTAATGGTGGTCACCGAAGGGCGTTGTGACATACCGATATAGCTGTTTACTGCTATTCTTTTGTCGCCATCGCCTTCAGCCTTCCTAGATGTGATCTCGATCACTCCATTGGCAGCTAAAGGGCCATAGGTTGCGATTGCGGATAGGTCTTTTAATACCCTGATGCTTTGGATATTGTCGAAATCAATATTGCCAAGCAGGTTGTTCTCAGTTCCGATACGTTCGATGTCAAAGTTCTGTACATCAAATGCAAAGGGATGTTCACCGATTAAGGGAACACCATCTAGAACGACCAAGGGTTGGGTATTGTAAATATCCCGATTGTTCAGGATTGGTTTACTGATACCGCGAACGAACATCTGGATATTGCTTCCAGGCTCACCGCTTGATTCAGAGACATAGACGCCAGGTAATTCACCTTTGATATACTGCTGCAAACTATTGGCAGTAACCAGGGAATTAGTTCTCATGTTCCGAAGGGTGTTGAACTTAGGTAGGTCTAGTTCATAAAGTGGCTTTAACTCCGCCAAGGTATCGACAGCAGGAATGGAATCCGTTCCGGTGGTGTCCTGCAGGGATAGGTTGGCAAAATCAACGTTATGACTATGCGCATGCCCCACGGACATAGACATTAAAATCAATAACGATTTAAACTTCCATAATACACTCATATTTGTAGTGCTGTTTATCGGTTAGTAAAATAGTAGATACTAGTAGGTTTCAGACAGCAATTCCAGAAGGAAGCCATCCGTTCAATAAAGGGAAATAAAAGTCTATGCTCTAGATCCGTTAATTGTTCTGAAAGTTGAAATGCAATTTGTTCTGGTTCATAATTTAAGTTTTTGGGTAATAGGATATCGGTACATCAACGGTCAATTGTGTTTAGTTTGGGTAAAAATTAAACATGATTTCCTTTAATTAGCCGGAAAATAAATTGCAGATTTTTGTAGGTAGAAATAAGTTCATAATGTGACTGTTAGTATTAGTTTATGTTAATGGTTAAGACTAATTTAGAAATAAAAAACGTTTTAGCAAATTTTTTTAAAAAAAATAGCAAATCCTGTCCAAATCTGCTTTAACGTTAAAGTGGACTTAGAAAATTGTAACAGTCGAAAAGAGTATTACTAAACTTTGCTCTTATTTATTCAACCGCCAAGAAAGTATTCTGTTAATCTTGTTGCCTTGATTCATTTGGGTCACTTTTACATCTTCTGTTTTGTGGTATTCCAAGATGGCTTTTAAAGGCTTCAGGTTATCCTTATCGGAAACCAGGACAGAACATAGGCCAATCTGATCTCTTAAGTCAAAGCTTTCGTAGATCATATTGCTGATGAATTTCTTTTCTCCACCTGGGAACCAAAGCTCATTCGAAAGACCCTGAAAGTTGGTTTTCGTGCTTTCAGCTTCTTGATGTAGTTTTTGATTTTTCTTCAGAACCGTTTGCCTGTAGTCTTCACGCGATTTGTAAAATGGGGGATTACAAAGTATGGCGTCGAAATATTCGTTGGGTTGAATGATTCCTTTAAGGATATGGTCACTGTTTTCTTGCTGTCTTATCTTGATTCCTTTTTTTAGATAAGGATTGTCGTTCAAGATCTTGTGAGCATGTTGTATGGAAGGGATATGGGTATCCGATGCCACAAAGTTCCAATGGTATTCTAAGAAGCCGAGAATGGGATAGATTAAGCTAGAGCCAGTACCGATATCCAGCACATTGACTTTCTTCGGGTTTTTAGGTTGGATGAGATCAGCTAAATAATGGATATAATTCAATCTTCCCGGAATGGAAGGACATAGGCTGCCATTCAATAGGTCCCAGTTGTTGACTTTGTATTCCGATTCCAACAAAGCTTTGTTCAAAAGGAAAACAGATTCCGGATCTCTGAAGTCTAGAGATTGACGGCCATCAGGTAGGACAACGATGTGTTTCTTCAGTTGGTGAACATGTTTGATCAGCTTCTTGAAGTCATATTCCTGATTGAACTTATTGCGGGGGTGTAGATTTTTTGAGTTTTTTTCCATTATTTTTACTGTGCACAAAGATATCTATTAATTAAGTAAATATGATCGAATCCAATATATTATTGGTCATGATTCTCTTCTTTTTCATGTCCATGTTATTTGTCGTTTCTCAGCGCTTTAAGATTTCTTATCCTATCTTATTGGTAATCGGAGGATTAGCGATTTCCTTGATTCCAGGATTACCAGAGTTCAGTATAAACCCCGATGTGGTGTTTTTGGTTTTTCTGCCACCCTTATTATTTGAAGCGGCTTGGTATACCTCATGGAATAGCTTCTGGAGCAATCGCAGGTCTATCCTGACCATGGGATTCGGGCTTGTCTTCGTTACATCCATTGCTGTAGCTTATTTATCTGTTAATTTAATTCCAGGATTTACGCTTGCATTAGGATTCCTTTTGGGGGGCATTATATCGCCTCCAGATGCAGTGGCTGCTACTTCGGTCCTAAAAGGAGTAACTATGCCAAAACGGGGGATTACCTTGTTAGAAGGCGAAAGCTTGGTCAATGATGCTGCCTCCCTTACGGTATTCAGGATGGCCTTGGCGGTCATTATGACCGGTGCTTTTACCATGCAGGAAGCGGTCGTAGGATTTTTTTTACTTGCCGTTATGGGCGTATGCGTGGGACTTGTAATAGCAAATATCCTTTTCTATTTCTTGAAATACATTGCCAAAGCATCCAGTATCACCACGCCAATCACTCTGATCGCTCCATATATTATGTATATCGTTGCAGAGCATTTTGAATGGTCAGGTGTCCTTGCGGTAGTGTCCGGAGGACTGTTCCTATCATATCGCTCCAAGGATTATATGGACTATAATACCCGGATCCAGACGCGTGAAGTTTGGGAAACCGTTGGCTTCCTATTGAATGGATTTGTATTTATCCTGATCGGTTTAGAACTACCGATTATTATCGACGGAATTGAAAGCGTGTCAACATCCTGGGCGATTGAAATTGCGCTGATCATCACTTTGGTTATCATCGTCATCCGGATCGCGTTTATTTACATTGTGAATTATGTCCCAAGGATCTTTCCGAAAGTCCGTAAAAAGGAAGCTTCACCGGGTTGGAAGATGCCGCTCATCCTTGGCTGGGCAGGAATGCGAGGAGTGGTTTCCTTGGCATCAGCCTTGGCGATTCCCATCTATGTTTCCAGCGGGCAACATTTTCCACATCGTAACCTTATTCTCTTCATCACCTTTGTGGTCATTCTGGTCACCTTGGTCATACAAGGATTGAGCTTGCCTTGGTTGATCAAACTAGTGAACCTAGATGGTAAGTCATCAGAGATTCCAGAAGAAGCGCAGATTGAGGCCATCAGGTACCGGTTGGTGAAGGAAGAAATGGAATTGCTGAAAACCAAATATGCCAAGGAACTTGAAGAGAGCAATACCGTAAAAGCTATTAACCTATCCCTCAAACGCAGCCTGGAATCTACAGCTACAAACTTGAACAGTGAGTCCAAGATCAAGATTGCCAATGAACGAGGGCTCTATAAGCAGGTGATGCAGGACCTGATCAATGTGAGGAGGGATGTGATCTATACCTTGGTCAGTGAAAAGAATTATGACGATGCTATTTTGAGGTCCTTGGAGCATAACCTGGATTTAGAGGAATCGAGGCTGAATAGGAGGTAAATGAAAGGGAGAATTTCATTCCAAAAGGATAGTCTTAGTTTATCTTTCATCTGCTTTATGCAATCTAGTTTGCTTTTTCATCATATCAGTACAAAAGGTCAAGATTATGAAAAGGCTAGGGATTTACACATTGGTTATCATCATGATGATGGCATGTAGGCAGAAAAAGGAAACCAATTATATCTCAGGAAAAGAATTCTTGGACAGGGTCTTCCCGACTTATTCCCCAATTGGAGCTGAATTCTCCAAGATTGTGGATGCAGTGGTAGAATTTGATACCGCAAGGTATGTTATTGATAGAGATTTAGAACATAAATTCTATGATCCTAAGTTTGGGAGAGGATACTACAATTCCAGCTTAGACAGCGAATTTGATCTGGAGTCTCAGCTATCTGTTCTTGAGTTGGCATCCGAAAAACTGTCCAACGATATAAAAGATTTCAATGCCTATCAAACCCAATTATTGCATACTGAAGATTACCCCATTTATTCCAAATTGTCGAAGAAAGTGAAACCCGCAAAATTTACTGTCCATAGAAAATTTGAAGTCCCCATAGAATTCTATTCGTTCGATAAACCACTGTTCACCGCTGATAAGAAAAAAGCATTGATCAACAGTTATTACTATTGTGGAGTAATGTGTGGGCAGGGCGTTGTTTACTTTCTCGAATTGGTAGATGGAAAATGGAAAGTTATAGGCTATGACTACTCTTATGATACATAAGAGTAGTTATTAGGACAGTTTTGTTGGATTATGGATATTGAAAAACTCTTTAGTAGCCTTAGCTTTATCCAGATCATAGAAGTATCCTCGGGTCTTTGAAACAGCTTGAGCCATTCTGTCAAAGATATCGATCATATTGCCACAGGCCACCCAGTTTTCTTCCATATCTGCACCTGCAAAGGTTGATTCCAATTCCTCCCATTCTGCAGAACTCAGGTATTTCTTGAACAGCCGGCCGTACTTATTCGTTGTCACCTCCCATTGGTTTCTACTGCCGATAAACCATTCGATCATCGGAATAAAATATTCTACCCGAATGATCTTTTCAACCATAAACTTAAGATAGAAGAGATCCTTGCGGACCAGGCACTTCGGAAGGTAGGTCACATCCCAAAAGAAATCCGCAACGATCTTTTGGAATTCTTCTTCAGTAGGAGCCTTTATGATGCTTACTTGATGGCTTGCAGATTGCAAACTACCACAGAGGTCATCCTTATCGATCAAGATTTCAAAACCAATATCCCAATCCTCAGGAAGTTCATCTGCCAATACTTCAGCCTTAAACTGCTCCAAGCTATAGATCTTGAAATCGACTTTTACCCCATCCCAATATTGCACCATCTTCATGGCATGCTTCCCATCAAAAGCATCAGTTCCTTCCTCGTAAATATTCAGGGGGTCTCCAAAAAGATTAATCCAATCCTTAGAGTCCAGATAGGGTGTAGGATCAAGGAAAACAAGTTCGATATCCAAATCAGAGAAATCATCCACAGGAGCCAATGGATTGACCAAAGAGCTCGTCAGCAATGCTACACGGATGTCATCATTCCTCCTGGTCCATGCCTTGATGGCTGCAAATTTTTCATCTCTTGCTTTCATAAATAATTCCTCAGATTTTAAGATAACAAAAAAATCCCAATGCTGATTGCATCGGGATTTTTCTTAACTATTACGTTATTCCAACTTATTTGCTTTGGTTGTCAATCCACTTACGCGCATTAACGAAAGCCTCTAACCAAGGAGAAACCTCGTCTTTGCGTCCATCAGGATAGTTTGCCCAGTTCCATTGGAAAACTGAACGCTCGATGTGTGGCATGGTTACCAAGTGGCGACCAGTTTTGTCACTCATCATTGCTGTATTGAAATCCGATCCGTTTGGATTGTGTGGATATTGATCGTAAGCATATTTTGCTACGATGTTATATTGATCCTCTTTGTTTGGCAAATTGAATTTTCCTTCACCATGCGAGATCCAAACACCTAATGTAGAACCCGCAAGGGTAGACAACATTACCGAATTGTTTTCTTGGATCTTCACCGATACGAAGTTTGATTCGTGTTTTTGGGAAGTGTTGTGCAACATCTTTCCATGAACCTCATGCTCTGGGTTGATCATTTCCAACTCCATGAACAACTGACATCCATTACAGATACCTACAGAAAGAGTATCAGGACGAGCAAAGAACTTTTCAAGAGCTGTCTTAGCCTTTTCATTATAAAGGAAAGCACCGGCCCAACCTTTTGCCGAACCCAATACGTCAGAGTTAGAGAAACCACCCACAGCTCCGATGAACTGTATGTCTTCCAATGTTTCGCGACCTGAGATCAAATCCGTCATGTGCACATCCTTCACGTCAAATCCTGCAAGGTACATGGCATTCGCCATTTCTCTTTCCGAGTTCGAACCTTTTTCCCGGATAATCGCTGCCTTAGGACGAGCCTTGCTTCCGTCAATAGCTGGCTTTTTACCATCAAATTGAGCAGGGAAATCAAATCTCAAAGGCTGATTTTTATAGTTTTTGAAACGCTCGTCAGCAGTTCCGTTTTTCGATTGCTTTTGATCTAATAAATACGAAGTCTTGAACCAAGTATCTCTGGTTTCAGCCACATCAAAACTGAATGTATCAGCATTGTTTTTGATGCTTACAGCAGTGCCATTGATCGCTTTACCGATTTTGAAAGCTTCCACACCGGCATCAGCCAATGCTTTTTCAAATGCAGAATCTTCTTTAGCCTGAAGTACCAAGCCGATATTTTCATTGAACAATGCTTTTACGCTATCCGCTTCGTTCAAGCAAGATAGATCGTATTCAGCAGCTAAATCAACATCCGCAAAACATAGTTCCAATAAAGAAGTGACCAAACCTCCAGAACCGATGTCATGACCTGCAGCAACCTGACCATTGTTGATCAATTCCTGAACTGCATTAAAAGCTTTCTTGAAGTATTGCGCATCTTGGATGGTCGGTACCTCAGTACCAATTTTGTTCAATACCTGTGCGAAGGTAGAACCACCAAGTTTGAAGCTATCCTGTGAAAGGTTGATATAATAGATAGAACCTGCATTTTTCTTCAAAACCGGCTCCACTACTTTATTGATGTCGGTACAGTTACCACCAGCAGAAATAATTACCGTACCTGGCGCGATTACATTCTCGCCATTCGGGTATTTCTGTTTCATGGAAAGTGAATCCTTTCCAGTAGGGATATTGATTCCTAATTCAATTGCAAAGTCAGAACATCCTTGTACAGCTTGGTACAATCTAGCATCTTCGCCTTCGTTGTTACAAGCCCACATCCAGTTAGCTGAAAGAGAAACTCCTTTCAAACCATTATAGATAGGCGCGAACACCAAGTTCGAAAGTGCTTCAGCAATTGCATTTCTCGATCCAGCAACTGGATCAACCAATGCTACCAAAGGTGCATGTCCAACGGTCGTTGCGATACCCTCTTTAGATTTATAATCCAGAGCCATTACCCCAACGTTGTTCAATGGCAATTGCAAAGGACCAGCACATTGCTGTTTTGCAACACGGCCACCCACACAACGGTCCACCTTATTGGTCAACCAATCCTTGGCAGCTACCGCTTCCAATTGTAGGACTTGGTTCAGGTAATTAGGAACATCCTGTACATTATATGCTAGGTCAGCATAGTTGCGCTGAACCTTTTTATCGTTCATGATTGTTTTCGGCGAAGAACCAAAGAAATCCTCAAGGGCATAATCCATTGGCTTCTCACCAGATTTCTTCGATTCGAAAGTGAAACGGTGATCAGCAGTCACATCCCCAACGGTATACATTGGCGAGCGCTCGCGATCAGCAACGGTTTTCAATTTCTCGATATCCTCTTCGGCAATCACCAAGCCCATACGTTCTTGGGATTCATTACCGATGATTTCTTTTGCCGAAAGGGTAGGGTCTCCAACTGGCAGTTTATCCAAGTCGATCAAACCACCTGAATTTTCTACCAACTCAGAAAGACAGTTCAAGTGGCCACCAGCACCATGGTCATGGATGGAAACGATAGGGTTTACATCACTTTCCACAAAAGCACGGATAGCATTGGCTGCACGCTTTTGCATTTCAGGGTTAGAACGTTGGATAGCGTTCAATTCGATACCCGAACCGAAAGCACCTGTATCTGCAGATGATACCGCTGCACCACCCATACCGATACGGTAGTTCTCACCACCTAAGATCACAATTTTATCTCCAGCTTGCGGTTCATGTTTCTTGGCCTGATTCAACTTGCCATAACCGATACCACCCGCTTGCATAATTACTTTATCATAACCCAACTTACGACCATCTTCTTCATGCTCGAAGGTAAGGACAGAACCAGTGATCAATGGCTGACCGAATTTGTTTCCAAAATCTGAAGCACCATTCGACGCCTTGATCAAGATGTCCATTGGCGTTTGGTACAACCATTTTCTCTCGTCCATTCCTTTTTCCCAAGGACGGTCATCCAACAAACGGGAATAGGCAGTCATATAGATTGCCGTTCCAGCAAGCGGAAGAGCACCTTGGCCACCAGCTAGACGGTCACGGATCTCACCACCCGAACCTGTTGCCGCTCCAGCGAATGGCTCAACCGTGGTCGGGAAGTTATGGGTTTCAGCTTTCAATGAAATAACAGAATCGAATTCCTTCTCTTCATAGAAATCTGGTTTGTCTGCTGTCTTAGGAGCAAACTGCGTTACTTTAGGACCTTTGATAAAGGCCACATTATCTTTATAGGCAGAAACAATCTCGTTCGGATTGGTCGCTGATGTTTTCTTGATTAATTTAAATAGGGAAGTAGGCTGTTCCTCACCATCGATGACGAAAGTACCGTTGAAGATCTTGTGACGGCAGTGCTCAGAGTTCGCTTGCGAGAACGCAAAAACCTCAGAGTCCGTCAGCTTACGGCCAATCTTTTCAGCTAGCTTGTTTAGATATTCTACCTCCTCAGGGCTCAATGCCAATCCTTCAGACTGGTTGTAGGCCTCGATATCGTCGATATCCAAGATTGGTTCAGGGCTGATGTTGATCGTAAACATGTCCTGAGTCAATGCACTGAACTTTTGGGAGATCATCGGATCGAAATCCTTGAAATCTTCCGTCACCTTTTGAAACTCTTCGATGCGAATAATTCCGCTGATCCCCATGTTTTGGGTAATCTCTACGGCGTTGGTGCTCCATGGCGTAACCATGGCAGCTCGTGGACCTACGTAGTAGTCGTTAAGCGTTTGTTCGTCGAGTTTTTTAGAGTTGCCGAAAAGCCAGTTTAGTTTGGAGATATCTTCAGTAGATAAATCATTTTGGGTTTGAACAGCATAAACTGTGTTCAATGGGTTCACGAAGAAATGAATCATTATTAAAGTGAATTTGAACGTCCTTCAATTATTCTGCAAAGTTACGGATTATTTTAAGAATAAATCGGCTGAAAATGGCATCTTTTTGCTAAAATTCCGCTTTTTGAGCCGGATAGCTCATGCTACTGTCAAAATGTGATTTTTGCTCACAAAATATTACATTTGTAGAATGGCTTTAAGGCGGATTAACAAAGTTCAACGTCGAAAATTATCCATTTTCCTGCGTTGTATCATCATTTCTTTTTTAGCTTGGACCTTGTTTGCAATTTCCAGTGATTATACCTTCACCAAAAAGGCAAGCATGTCCTATGTTAATTTGCCCGAAAACAAGGCTTTCCACCCCCTGCAATCAGATACCGTTTCGGTCAGGATCAGGATGTCCGGCTGGAAGGTTTTCATGGAAAGATTGCACCCCGATACCGCCAAGATCCAGGTAGACCTTTCCGGTCTTAAAAGCCGGAACTTCATCGTATTTGGAAACCAGATCGGTTTTATCAATAGGCAGTTCCCAACGGACAAACAGGTTATAGCCGTTTCACCGGACACCCTATACTTCGATTTCTCGAAACAGACCCAACGTAAGGTTCCTGTAAAGGCGGTCGAAAGCCTGACCTTCCAAAGGCAATATGGCGTGATCGGCGAGACCCGTACCAACCCTGAATATGTCACCATTACCGGCCCATTGGAAGATGTGGCCAGTATAGAATACTTGGAGACCGATACCATCAAAGGCAAGGATGTCAATACAGATGTACGTACCGTCGCCTATTTGAATAAACAGCAACGGACAAACATTACCATTTACCCGACCTTTGCAGAGGTGATCGTTCCGGTAGGGGAGATTACTGAGAAGGTGATCGAATTGCCGATCAAAGTAGAGAACAGTAAAGGCTATACCTCCGTTCGCGTATTGCCGAGTAAGGTCCGTGCAACCATCTTGTTGGCGGTAAAGGACTATAATAAATATACTTCTAGGGATTTTGAAGCCGTCGTGGACTTGGATGCTTGGAAAGACCATAAGGTTTCCAGCCTCCCGGTCATTATTACCAAAATGCCAGATTATGTCAAGGTATTGAGCATAGAACCTCAGAATGTTGATTTTTTTGTAAGGAGATAATATGAGTTTGAAAATCGGGATTACAGGAGGCATAGGGGTCGGCAAGAGCGTGGTGACCAAAATATTCAAGGTATTAGGCATCCCTACCTATGATGCCGATAAGGAAGCCAAGGATATCATGGTCAAAAACGATGCTGTCCGTCAATCCCTCGTGGATACCTTTGGTCAGGAGGTCTATTTTGAAGATGGTAGCCTTAACCGAGAATGGCTAGGAAAACGTGTGTTTGCCGATGCCGAAGAACTGAAGAAACTGAATGCCATCGTTCATCCTGCAGTGATCAAAGATGGCGAAGATTGGGCAGCAGCCCAGACTTCCATATATAGTGTCAAAGAAGCCGCACTCTTATTTGAAAGCGGATCCTATAAAGCATTAGATTTCACGATCCTGGTGGTTTCTCCATTGGAGCTGCGGATCGAGCGGGTCATGCAACGCGATAAGGTGGATAGGGAAGAGGTCCTGAGAAGGATAAATAAACAGATGCCCGAAGAGGAAAAGGAAAAGCTAAGCAACTGCATCGTTTACAACGATGACGAGCATAGCCTGATAGAGCAAGTGATGGAACTGCATCAGAAATTTATTCAAGGAAAAACAAGCTAATGCAAATTATTGAAGACTTTCTAGTTAAAAGAGATAAAGGATATTACTGTTCCTATGGGGATTTCTATATAGATCCTCTCTATCCGGTCAAACATGCCGTCGTATCCCATGCCCATGGGGACCATGCTTCACCTGGCCATAGAAATATCTACTGTACTGCGGGAACAGCAGCCATTATGCAATACCGCTATCCCAAGCAGCCCTTGGAATCTTACCATATCAAAGGCTTTTCTGAATTTTTCCAGATCAATGGGGTCGATATCTATCTCTATCCCGCAGGCCATATCTTGGGCAGCGCACAGATCATGATGATCTACAAAGGGGTGAGATATCTTTATACAGGCGACTATAAACTACAGGAGGACCGTACCTGCGAGCCTATACAGATTGTAGAGGCAGAGGTGCTGATTACCGAAACGACCTTTGCCAATCCAGATACCAAACATCCAGATCCTGTTTCTGAAATCATGAAACTCGATGTCAAGAGCAATATCCTCTTGGGTTGCTATGCTTTAGGCAAAGCCCAGCGCATTACCGCCTTACTCAATGAGCATCTTCCCCATAAAGAGATTCTACTGCATTACCAGATCATGCCCATCCATCGCATCTACGATCAATTTATCGATGTGCCCTTGAAATACGAGCAGTACAACAGGAAGTCGATGAAGGAAGCCGGAGACAATAAGATCTATCTGGTGCCGCCATTGACCTTCAACAGCTACCGTAGGGCAAAGAATGTAATGAAGGCATTTGCCTCAGGATGGGAACGTTTGCAGGCGCAGAACGATATCAGCCTTTTCCTGTCCGACCATGTGGACTGGAATGATATCCTGTACTTTGTAGGCAAGGTAAAACCAAAAGCGATCTGGACCCTGCACGGCGACGGCAGAGCCCTGCATGCGCACTTTTCCAAAGATATTTCAATTCGAGATATTCATAGCCAAACATTTATTCCAGATTATTGTTGATAGGATTGGTAAACAATTTAGATCAACTTATGAACAAATTCTTTAGAGCACTAATTGCAGGCTGGGGCGCCAAGAAAATGGGCCTCGGATGTTTTGGAACCATAGTGGTTTTTATCATAATCTATTACTTGCTCGGTTATTTGTAGGAGCAGGATAGAATCTTGAAAATCAATTAAAAAAAATATGGCTAGATGCGGAATATCTAGCCATTTTTCTGTTTAACAATAATAGCCAGGACGGCTTATATAAGAAATTGTGTAGGGAACACATGATTTCCACTTTTAAAATAATTCTTGAAATTCTCTGTTTCTCTGCTGCAATTAATAGTTATCGGTCTTAAGGTTTATCTTGAAATCCAGATTATCAGAATTCCAATTCTCTGTATTCCGAATATATCGTATAAAACCCAATAAATGAATACCTAATGCTAGGTATTTTACGTAATCACGTTTTTAAAATGTTAACTTATTGAGTATTAATATTATAAAATTAATAAAAGGGGAGTGGGATTGTTGAAATTATGGAAATAAAGAGGCTTTGTAACGCGGGATTAGGAGAAATACGGTCTAGAATAGGTTAGGGGATTTCGAATTTTTGGCTTTTTATGATGTATTGATTTGTGGTAAATTTATGAAAATGAGAAAGTTAAATTCTTAAATGGTGGTGTGTTTTCTTTGAGTGGGATGAAAATAAGATATAAGGGCAATCTCTCATTTTTGTATTTTTTTATTATTAGATTAGTGAATAATGATTTTGGTGTTATTCTGAGTATCTTGGAAAGCAATCAATTGATTTACCTATTGTAAGATGTAATTCCTATAAACTTTATTTCATAATTCGATTGATAATTTTTTTATCTAGTAATAGTATTAATGTCTTATTAAATGTATGGAGGCAATTGCGGATACTATTTTTATACAGGTGAAATTAATCATACTTTATTTTAAAGGCTTTAATTGTCTAAAATAATCTTCTAAAATGATAGATTTGGTCTTTTTGGTAATGTCGCTATTTAAAAAATTGTCATATTTATTTTTAAGCCATCCATATTTTACCTTTAAATCAGGTTGGTCGTATCTTCTGCCATTAACAATAATATTCCTTAATGATTTATAAAATTCAATTAATTCATACTCATCTTGTATTATTAAGTGAGCGTTAGAAATATAGTCTATATAAAATTTTCCATCCAAATCTTCTTTAATATATCCAGAAATTGAATTATCTTTTACTTTTGATGATTTTATTTTTGATGAATTTGAATAATCATAAATTCTTTTATCCATTATTACTCTTGGGTACATAGCTGCTTTTGATTCCGTTTCATATGCATCAATTAATGCAGGCCCAAATAATATTTTTTCAGAATGGATGAATTTCCCATATGAAATAGCTCCCCTACAAATAATGCCTCTTTTAATTAAATTAATAATTATTTCTAATATGATTCTAAATACTTTTGGAGCGTTATTTGGACTTTCTTCGAGAAAAGAAATAACAATTGAATCAGAAAATTGAGTTACGTTAATATTATTTAAAATTGATTGATTTCCAGCAATTTCCCCCATTTTAGATAAAGTGTTGTGTAGATCAAGGATTTTTTCCTTTCTGTCTATAAAATTTCCTTTAGGCTCTTGCTTTTCAATAGTCTCTAAAACTATTTTCTTAAATCCTAAAATATCTAAGAATAACACAATGCGCTGATCGTATTTCATTATCATGAATATTTTGTTTGTTTGAAATTAAAAATAACTTTGATATGGTCTAAAGTCTATATTACCTAATGGATCCTTAATATCTTCAAGCAAGAACATATTGCCTTCAATAGTAAATTTTGAAATATTTGTGTGGCAATTCAAATTGTTTAACTTTGCTATTTGTAATAACTTATTGATGTTAGTTTCTAAATCTTCAATAGATATTGCAATGTCATTTACTAACGGAAGAGTATTAATTAAATCCTCAAATTCATCTTCATTAATAATTTTATTGTTATTATAACCAAGATTAATTCTGTTCCATTCCCATAAAATTGTTATTAGAAATTTAGAAATATCATTATTTGTATTCATAATATTAAAACCGTAACCAATAATATTATCGTGATTTTCAAATGGTACAAATAGAGGAAGAACATCATAATTATGACTTAAGATTAGCCTAGCAATTTGAATTTTTTCAGGGATCCATTCATTAAAAAATTCTTCAATATTTAAATAATCTTCTTCATCTTTTCCTTTTTCAATTGCGCTTAGAAATAAATTGTTTTTGCGTGCGACAATGATTGGTACTTGATTAAATTCTAGGATGTTTAAACTTGTTAAACAAAAACAGCTTTCAAATAATAAGTTGACAAATAAAAATGAATTGTTTAGGGCAATAGGCATATTATCTCTAAATTGAGTATATAGGAAATAAGGAAAAACATTATAATTGTCAGATTTGCTGATTAAATCTATTACGCTGGGATTGGTATTGTAGTTTTTAAAAACATTATTAAAAATACTTGTTTTTATTTCTTCATTTGAAGATTCTGGAATAATTATTAATTCTTCAATTTCATCGAATCTCGTGTAAATAAAATCACCATTCTTAATAGATGGAAATATTATTTCATTTAATGAATTAATTTGTTCTAATATTAAATTATAGGGTACTCCATAAAACGTGATAATTCTACCGTAGTTAAGAAATTTTTCTTTTAAAGAATCTGGTTGACTAAAAGATGTAATTATTTTAGCTATTAAAGGTTTAATGATGTATTTGTTAATGTATTTGCCATTAAAATCAATATTTTTTCTAGAAATATTGATATTGGTTTTATCCTTTATGTTAATTAAAATATTTGGCTTAAATGTAGTTTCAATTGATTGATAATTTAAAAAATCTTTTAGAAGAGAATATTTTCCGATTGGATAATAATGGTTATCAATGAATGTATAACCAAATTGGAAATCTTCAATAAGGATACCTTGGCAATATAATAAGTTTATTATCCCAATTTGATTGTAAGGATCTGTTTCATTGTTTTTTGGATTGGAATTAAAACTAATCCTTGATCTTTCTGAAAAATCATTATAATTAATTATGGAAAAATTACTAAAATTATCAGTGTTTAGTGTTTGCAGATCGAAATTAGAATCTTTAGGGATAATAAAATTAAAATAAGCTTCAACAACTTTGTTTGATATTGCAAATGATTGTGTCGTAAAATATTTATTAAAAATAGTTTTTTGAAAAGGCTTAACAGTTTTCTCAATTGGATAATTGGATTTATCGCTCGAATCGAGTTTAAATCCCCCATTGAAGTATTCAGAGTTAAAATTTAATTTTATATTTTTTAAAAAATTGAAATATATTTTTATAAAATCTAAAATATATTTTTCTTTTAATGAATTTTCATCGTTTAAATATATTTTTATTGATGTTCCTGTGTTTTTTACGGATGCTGGTGATTTTTTTACTGTTAGAAATTTGTTGTAGTTATTAATAGTTAAACTAATTTTTTCAATATTTTTAGATTCTTTAATAAATGGATCTATTGTTGTTTCGATTTCTACTTTTTCAGCATTCATAAAACAACTTAAAACACCAATTCCAAACTGTGATATTTGTTTTATTTTAGAATCAATTATGATTTTTTCACTACTATTAAAGTAGCTTTTGCCAATTTTTAAAAAATAATTCTCTATTACATATTCATCCATTCCTATGCCATTATCTTTAATAGTAATACATTGTTGAAGATTTTCTTGAGTTATATTTACTTCGATAGATGGTGTAAATGAATTTCCAAGGGTCTTATAAATTGACAGTTTTAGATTTATTGCATCAATTGAATTTTGTATTAATTCTCTAATAAATATATATGGGTTTGAATCATAAATTGCACTTGTCAATATTTTTAAAACTTTTTCTCTATCAAAATTAAATTCATATTCAAGTGGCTCAAAACCATCTGTTTCAATCCTCCAATCAATTGAATGGAAATTAATTTTATGATTTGGCTTGTAGCCCCTCATTAATTTAATGCATTCATCTAATTGATTTTTTATGTATTTTTTTAGATCTATTAATGTTGTGTAAATTTCAGAAGAGTTTGTTTGACCTTGAATTCTTAATATTTTTTGATCATGTTCCTTGAATACACTAATAGAATTAATCGAGTTGTGTTTTTGCCATTCAATTTCTGATATTTTGTTTTTAGGATTAATAAATTTCCATAATGCAAATGGTGTTCTTTTATTGGAAATGTCAAGTAAATCAATGAGTCGAAGATAAATAGATAAACTTTTTGTGTCTACAGCTTGAAATAAAACAGAATCATTTGAGCTATATTTGGATAAGTCTTTAAAATCCAACCAATGACCAATGCATATTTTTGATATGGTTTTTCCAAGTAATTTATTTTTATTATTAAAATATTTTTCGATTCTTTTTCCACTTCTTTCTGCATGAGTTTTTCGAATGTAATCTGCCCAAATTTCTTGAGTTAACTCATTGTTAGTTATGTTATTATTATCTATGTGCTCTTGAATTTTTGAAAACTCATCATCAATAAATGGATAATCTGAATTTTTCACTTTTTTAAGGATTGAATCTTTTTCGTGATTAGATACTGCCATTCCCCAATCATGTCCGTATAAAGAAACTATCAAACAAAATAATTCAACTTCATTCATTTGATTTAGGCTTGATTCATCTATTACTAATATGGCCAAATCAAAGAGGTTTGCAATGTGATTTATCTCATCATGAGGAGTGTATTCTGGAAAATCTATATTAGTTTGAGATATTTCAATTGAAATATTATTTGAGATTTCTTCTAAGAAACTAATAAAGCTAAAATCTTTATTTTTTGAATTGTTGATTTTAGATTTTAGTAATTTGATTAATTCATGGTTTAGGACTTTTTCAATCATATTTTTGAACTAAAATTTTTAAATTCTGTTTTTAATACAACTCCGAATTCAATCCAATCTTTTTTAAAATATTTATATAGTTAAAGTATAAGAAATATCGAAAATTAATTTGAAATCAAGAGTAAAGATTGTTCTGTTTTTGAGATAATTGGTTATACAAAAAATCCTCAATTTTCATTGAGGATTTTTTCTGTGGTGCCAGCTGGATTCGAACCAGCGACACAAGGATTTTCAGTCCTTTGCTCTACCAACTGAGCTATGGCACCTTCAAGTTTTTGTTTTTACAATCTGTTACTTGTCAGATTTTTGGTGGTGCCAGCTGGATTCGAACCAGCGACACAAGGATTTTCAGTCCTTTGCTCTACCAACTGAGCTATGGCACCTTTTTTTTGACATGTCCGTTACCGAACTTGCGATGCAAATATACCGTCCTTTTTCGAATTCTAAAACTTTTGCCTTAAATATTTTCGTTGAAATATTCAAAGTCTTGATTTTGATTGAGATAAAATTACATGAAATAAACATTGGGAATGGGCAAATAACGGTATCTTTGCACTTCAATAAAATATTATGAGTAAAAAAGGAAGAGTTTTGGTGGCAATGAGCGGTGGGGTAGATAGCTCCGTGGCTGCAGTCATGCTACACGAACAAGGATATGAGGTCATCGGGATCACGATGAAAACATGGGATTATGCTAGTTCCGGCGGCTCTTCAAAGGAAACAGGATGTTGTAGTCTGGACAGTATCAATGACGCAAGGACATTGGCTGTAAACTATGGCTTCCCGCATTACATCCTTGATATTCGTTCAGAATTTGGAGATTATGTGATTGACAATTTTGTTGATGAATATATTGCCGGAAGAACTCCGAATCCATGTGTGCTGTGCAATACCCATATCAAATGGGAGGCCTTGATGAAGCGTGCCGATAAATTGGATTGTGAATTTATTGCAACCGGTCATTATGCGAATATCCGCATGCATGACAATGGAAGATATGTGATCTCCAAGGGTAAGGACGAAAACAAAGACCAGTCTTATGTGCTTTGGGGCGTTTCCCAGGAGAACTTGGCGAGGACGCAATTCCCTTTGGGAAGTTTTACCAAAAAGGAAATCCGCCAGATGGCACTAGATATGGACCAAAAGGAATTGGCGAATAAATCGGAGAGTTACGAGATCTGTTTTGTTCCTGACAACGATTATCGCTCCTTCCTAAGACATAAACGTCCTACATTGGACCAAGAGATCGGACCGGGTAATTTTATCCTTTCTGACGGTACCGTAGTGGGTCAGCATATTGGTTATCCATATTTCACGATCGGACAGCGTAGAGGCTTGGGAATTGCCCTAGGTAAGCCAATGTTCGTGATCCAGATCTTACCGGAATCCAATTCGGTGGTATTGGGTGAGGAACATGAGCTGGAAAGAAGCCAAGCATTTGTCAAGAACATCAATCTGGTGAAGTATGCATCCCTTGATGAACCGATGGAAGCGATCACCAAGATCCGTTACAAGGATTCAGGTGCTATCTCGACCTTGACCCAACAAGGGGATATCATGAAGGTGGATTTTGTGCATAATGTAAAAGGGATTGCTCCAGGTCAGTCGGCTGTTTTCTATGAAGGCGATGATTTGATCGGTGGTGGTTTCTTGATGAAAGAAGAAAGATAATTCCAGAGCACTTTTGTAAAAAAGTGAATCAATAGAAAAGCTAAAAGGCGATGTGTACAGCACATCGCCTTTTGTTGTTTTAGGAACTATTTTGTTTGGATGGGGTTGTTAGGTTTTTGTAGGAAACGGGATTGGTTTTATTCGAGACATATTCGGAATTTTCGCAATATGTCTCGAATGAGAGTAAAAGGAGACTGGGAGGATGTGGTTGAGTTTTTATTGATGGGTTTGGGGATGGTTAAGGGAAGGTGAGGGGAAGGGATGTGAAAGGGTAATGTTTTGGTTTTTGGAATGTGAGGAGGAGATGGGGGAAGGGGATTAGTGAAAATTTGAGGGAAGTTGAACCAGGATTCGTGGGATGAGGGGGGGCGGCTCCGCTCACCCACCGGATGGACCAAGAACTATTCCGACGGTCGAGCGGAGTCGAGACCCGGCACAGGATTATTTGCTGATTAAATATTTTGAAAACCCCTAGGGGGCTGACATCTTTGTAGCACCCTGCTGCTGATCAAAGGATAACCCACAGTGTGGGTGAAATCTTTTTCAATTTTTGTTTTATGATTTGCTTAGGAAGTTGCTTGTCTTTTTTTCTCACCTGAACTGCCTATTTCAAATTTTCCAATCCAAAAGTAGCCAATTTATCTACGATGGGTAAAGTTTTTAAACCCAATTCGGTTAAACTGTATTCAACTCTCGGGGGAATTTCAGGATATGATTTTTTGGAAACTAATTTGTTTGCAACCAAGGAGTTCAGTTCTTGAATCAGCATTTTTTCACTGATTTTGGGAATGCAGCGTTTGAGTTCACCATAGCGGATTACTCTTTCGTTTATCTGAAATAATATCAGTAATGTCCATTTACCGCCCAATAACCCCAAAGATTTCCGTACAGGACAGTTTTCGTCTGACTGCTTAATTATTTTTTTAGTTTTTTCCATTTGATAATCAGTAATTCTAACAAATAGGTAAGTACTGTACCATTAGGTTAGTACTTGTACAAAGGTAAGTAATGTCCTAATTTTGCACAATAAACAAATAAAATTATTTATTATGACAGCAATAGAAGTAGTAATAGCTTATGGGGAAGCACTTGGCAAAGGCGATATCCCAACTGCATTTTCGTATTTTTCAGATAACGTTAAATGGCATCAGCCAGGCGACAATCAATTTTCGGGTTTGAAAAATGGTGCTAATGAAATCGGCAAAATGATTGCTGGAATGATGGAAGTTTCCAAGGGAACTTTTGCATTAACGCCTAATGGCAATTTAATGGTCAATGGCGAATTGGTTGCTATGCCTTTGCGTTTCAGTGGTACAATAGAAGACCGCAAAATGGATATGAATGGCATTGATTTGTTCAAAGTAGAAAACGGAAAGATTACCGAAGTGTGGTTGTTTTCAGGTGATCAAGAAGCTGAAAATACTTTTTGGGGGAAATAGTGAAATATTATTCAATGGGCAAAAATGGTAAAGGAGCATTCTAAATGAATGCTCTTTTTTTTGTGCCGAGAAAAGCAACAAAAAGAACGGTTGAAAAATATTTCACCCACGCTGTGGGTTCGCCGCTTATCGAGCTGGTTATTCTATAAAGATTTCACCCCCGCTGGGGGTTTTAAAAAAATATGGGCAATATTTCCGAGACCTGACGGCGCAGCCGAAGGGTGACACGAAAGGGTTTAGAAAAGATTTCACCCTCGCTTAGGGTTTTCCACAAACATCATCCTTCCGAAGGAAGTCCTTTAGCCTCCGGCACATTTCCAGTGGCGGAAAAATGGATAGAATGCCGATGTCCTGTGCGATGGGATTGGCCTTGGAATGCTTTCAAAAGATCATCCCATCAAAAGGGATGATCTTTTGAAAGATATTCCCGACAACAAGGCATTCTATCCATGTGCGGATGATTGTGCGAAAAGCCACCTTAAATGGGCCGAAGCGTTTTGCTTACTTTTGCGCTTCAAAAGTAACGATGAGATTTTGGTGAAAAATATTCCACCCACGCTGAGGGTTGACCGTTGATCGATTTTCATTTTTTAAAAAGATGTTACCTATGAGGTTTTGTGTTGTGGATTTGTACAGGCGAGGGTTTGAGAATCGAGGAATTTCTTTAATCAAAATTGATGGTAATTTAGGTTTGTATGGGGCGGGCGTATGCGATACGCCCCTACAATATTGGGGACTTTCCAGCGAATAATTGATTAAAATCTTGGCCCATCCTCCCATCCTCGTTGGGTGAGCCGTACCCTGAGCGGCGTCGAAGGGGAGTCGAACCCAATCTTGGTTCAAACCTAAGCTCAACAGCGGTTTTGGTTACTTTTGGGCTCCAAAAGTAACAGAGGAAATGGATGATAAATATTCCGCCCACGCTGTGAGGTATCCGTGGACCGTTGATCGATTTTGATTTTTTAAAAAGATGTTACCTATGAGGTTTTGGGTTGTGGATTTGTACAGCAGAGAGTTTGAAAATCTAGGAATTTCTTTAATCAAAATTGATATTAATTTAGGTTTGTATATGGCGGGCGTATGCGATACGCCCCTACAGTATTGGGGACTTTCCAGCGAATAATTGATTAAAATCTTGGCCCATCCTCCCATCCCGTACCCTGAGCGGCGTCGAAGGGGAGTCGAACCCAATCCTGGTTCAAACATACACTCAACAGCGGTTTTGGTTACTTTTCCTCGAAAAGTAACACAAAAAAAAACAGTAGCAGCTTTCCGCCACTACTGTTTCTATCTTAAAGATTACTCCTGTTTCCAGGAACTAATCCTATTATCCTTATAATTTACCTACTTCTTGAGCTAGGTCGATAATTTTGTTAGAGTAACCCCACTCATTATCGTACCATGAAACCACTTTCACGAAGTTGTCGTTCAAAGAGATACCAGCTTTAGCGTCGAAGATCGAAGTACGAGCATCACCTAAGAAGTCAGTAGAAACTACATCATCTTCAGTGTATCCAAGGATTCCTTTCAATTCGCCTTCAGAAGCATCTTTCATTGCTTTTTTGATTTCTTCGTAAGAAGCGCCTTTTTCTAGACGTACTGTTAAGTCAACAACAGAAACGTCAGCAGTAGGAACACGTAAAGACATACCAGTCAATTTACCTTTCAATTCAGGTAATACAAGACCAACTGCTTTAGCAGCACCAGTAGAAGAAGGGATGATGTTTTGGTAAGCACCACGTCCACCTCTCCAGTCTTTTACTGAAGGACCGTCAACTGTTTTTTGAGTAGCAGTCACCGCGTGAACTGTAGTCATCAGACCTTCCACGATACCGAATTTATCGTTCAATACCTTAGCGATAGGTGCTAAACAGTTTGTAGTACAAGAAGCGTTAGAAACGATGTTGTATTCTGGTTTAAGATCTTTATGGTTTACACCCATTACGAAAGTAGGTGTGTCGTCTTTTGCAGGAGCAGACATAATTACTTTCTTAGCACCAGCTTCGATATGTTTTTGAGCTAATTCTTGAGTCAAGAAGAAACCTGTAGATTCGATTACCACTTCAGCACCTACTTCATTCCATTTCAGGTTAGCAGGATCTTTCTCAGCAGTAACGCGGATAGTTTTTCCGTTAACGATTAAGTTTCCGTCTTTTACTTCAACAGTACCGTCAAATTGACCGTGTGTTGAATCGTATTTCAACATGTAAGCTAAGTAATCAGGTTCCACTAAGTCGTTAATACCTACTACTTCGATATCACTGCGTTTTACTGCAGCTCTGAATGCTAAACGGCCAATACGGCCAAATCCGTTAATTCCAATTTTCATTTTTACTAATTTTTATTTATAAAATATTTAACAAGGTTTTGTACAGGTTCTCTAATAATGGTGCCCACGGCCAAATGGTTTTCTTTGGCGATTTCGCGCAACCAATCGGCGTAATTATTAGCAACTGAACCTGTGAAATTCAAGGTTGAATCAGGGTAAGTCTCAGAAAGAGGGATCAAATATGTCTTCACATAGGTTTCAAGACCTTTTTTGATGATTCCTTCCATGTAGGGGTCATCCTTGTTTTCTAGGATGAAATCGGCGAAAGAGGTCAGGAAGATATTTGGGTTCGGGCTGTTGTACGTTTTGTCCAGGATTACCTTGCGATCGATATTGTGTTTGTTCAATAGTTTTTCGCGGAATCCCTGGGGCATGGCTTCGGTCAGGAAATCCTTGAGGATCTGACGGGCCTGCCAGTTTGTAGAAGCTTCATCCGCTAGGATGTAGCCCAGGCCAAAATTGTTCTCTACGACTTTACGTCCGTTATAATAAGCAGCATTTGATCCACTACCGATGATGCCGATGATTCCCTTTTCGTTTCCGAAGGTGGAGATCGCCGAGGCCAACATATCGTGGCTGGCTTTGACTTTGGCATTCTTGAAGAAATTGGAAAATACCTTTTCGATCTTTTCCTGTCTTTCTTTGGAAGATGCACCGGCGCCGAAGAAATAGATCTTGCGGATCCGTTCGGCATTGTTGATCAGTTGGGTGTTTTTATTGAGCAGTTGAAAGATAAATCTTTCATCTTGGATATACGGGTTGATACCGGTAGTGCGGAATCCATGCAGGATCCTGCCTTTTTCGGCAAGGCGCCAATCGGCATATCTTGATCCACTAAAAACGACTGCAATCATAAGTTTATATGTTCATTACTTCTGCAATAGTGATAAGTTCTTCGTCCAGTTTGAATTCTTTGCCCCGCAAAGCCTCCTCTAGCGTGGTGCTTACCATTTTGCTACCGCGTATTCCTACTGTAGCGCTTCTATTGCCATTTATTAGTTCATTGACGGCGAAGTATCCCATTCGGGTTGCAAGTACTCTGTCGAAACTACTTGGGGATCCTCCACGCTGTAAATGTCCTAATATACTAACTTTTGTGTCATAAAAATCAAATTTTTCTTCCACGCGTTTAGCGACATTATAGGCGCCGCCATTTTTATCACCTTCGGCGATAATAACGATCATGGAGGTTTTATTTCTATCTTTTGCTACTTCCAGCATCTCGATCAGTTCGTCGATGGCGGTATCTTTTTCAGGGAGCATAATGGCTTCAGCGCCACCAGCCACACCGGCATTCAGAGCGATACATCCCGAGTCTCTACCCATTACTTCAACGAAAAACAGACGGTTATGTGATGCGGCAGTGTCCTTAATTTTGTCAATGGCATCAATAACAGTATTGTTTGCGGTGTCAAAGCCCAGGGTATAGTCAGTACCGTACAGATCGTTGTCGATCGTTCCAGGGATACACATCACTGGGATGTCATATTCTTGTGAGAACACTTCGGCACCCGTAAAGGTTCCGTCTCCACCGATTGCCACTAAGGCATCGATGCCCACACGTTTGATATTTTCGTAAGCTTTTTTACGTCCTTCGGGAGTTCTAAATTCAGGGCAGCGAGCAGATTTCAGAACCGTTCCACCTTTTTGAAGGATAGAACTGACCGAGCGACTTACCATTTCGGTGAAATCTCCCTCGATCATACCTTCGTATCCCCTAAATATACCTGTTACTTTGAGGTCGTTGAAAAGTGCTGTTCGAACTACTGCGCGAATGGCTGCATTCATGCCTGGAGCGTCTCCTCCTGATGTATAAACGCCAATCCTTCGTATCTTGTTCATTAGGTCTTTCTTATTTTTTAGAAATACGAATATAATGTGTATTTCTTACACTATTAAATTTTTTTAGTAATTTGTTTGTGTAATTCTTATTATTGTTGAGGTTTTAGGGGAAACAATTGATCAATTAAAATAAATTTAGATTTTGCAAACACATTTTACCATAGATTGTGTCATTCTGACATTTGATGAGGGCCAACTAAAAGTATTGTTAGCGGAAAGAAATGAATATCCTTATAAGGATTGGTGGGCTCTACCGGGCTATTTTGTGAATAAATACGAGGAAATGGCCGATGCGGTGGCTCGTATCCTATTCGAGATGACCGGCTTAAAGGATATTTACATGGATCAATTGGCGGCCTTCGCCGGGGTCAAACGACATCCCGAAGGTCGGATCTTGACGGTCGCTTACATGGCCTTGGTCCAGATGGAAGAGGTCAAGAATAAAATTTCTTCAGGCAGCACTTATATGCGCCAGTTGAAATGGTTTCCTGTAACAGAATTGCCAGACCTGGCCTTTGACCACAAGGATATTATTGAGCTAAGCTTGGACCGACTGAAGAAAACAGTTACTTTTTCTACTACTCCCTATGAATTATTACCAGCCAAATTTACCCTGACCCAATTGCAGCAGGTTTATGAGGCACTACTCCATAAACAACTTGATAAAAGAAACTTTAGGAAAAAAATCAATAATCTGGGTTATCTCAAAGAATTGAACGAATTCCAAAAAGGAGTATCCTATCGTGCTGCCAAACTATATTCATTCGATAAAAAGAAATTCCACAAAATCTTTAGCCAGGATTAAAAAACATCTTCCTTAAATTTTTGTCTAAACGTAGTCCTTGTGTTAAAAAAGTGTTAATCGTCACTTTTTTGACAAAGGGATGATATTATTTGCTGTCAATTTTATACTTTTGAACAATTTTTAGAAAAAGTCAAAAATAAAAAAGGTATAAAATGGAGAACCGTAAGGATCAAATCATTGATGCAGCGTTAAAACGCTTCTCTCATTTTGGTTTTCATAAAACCACAATGAATGAAATTGCTGATGATCTGCGAATTACAAAAGCCAATCTTTACTACTATTACCCAGATAAGTCAACTCTTATTTTAGATGTATTGATAAAGATTGGAAATGATGTGTATGCAGGAGAGAAGGAAATTGTAGAATCGTATTCAGGAGATATCATGAAGACGATGACGGATGTGTTGGATTATAGGGCTGCCTATACACGTAAATATTATGTGTTGCATATCTGTGAGAACCTGGACTGGATCAAAGGTCTAGATCTAAATGAAGTGATGCAGGATTTCTACAAACGCGAGGTAGCCTTGATCAAGATGCTATTCCAGCGATCTGTAGATGCGGGTGAATTGATCATGGACGATATCGAAGGATGTGCGCAGACTCTGGTCGAAGTACAGAAAGGACTTGGGATCATCCATACCATTTCGGATGTCATCACAGGCATTCCCAATGAGTCGAATGTAGACAAGATCGTCGAGAGTCAAAAAAGAGCGCTAAAATTAATTTTCGAAGCACGAATAGCTAGCAATAAATAGAATGAATAAAACTAAACTCATGGCCCTTATGGTAGCTGGAATGCTATCTGGATCATTGTTACATGCACAAGAGACCTTGACCTTGCAGGAAGCGGTAAAATTTGCATTGGAAAATAAAGCTGAAGCCAAAAAGGCAATGCTCGACCTAGAAAACTCGGAGTACCAAATCGATGAGGTTAGGGCAGGGGCTTTACCACAGATCAACGGCTCGGCAAGTGTAAAATACAATGCGATCATTCCAAGTATGCCATTGGAGGTGGGGGGACAGACCCAATACCTTAAAATGGGTCAGCCTTGGAACTCCACTGCTGGACTTTCGGTGAACCAACAGATCTTCAACCAATCATTGTTCACTGGTTTGAAAGCAGCAAGGACTACTCGCGAATTTTATACGATCAACAGACAATTGACCGACGAAACTTTGATCGAGAAAGTTGCCAATGCCTATTATGATGTTTTCCAAACGCAATTGCAATTGGAAACCATCGACAATAACTTGGAAAATACAAACAAGACCAAAACGGTTATCGAAGGTTTGGTAACTGCGGGTATTGCTAGACAGATCGATTTAGATCGTATCATCGTAAATATCAACAATTTGGTAGCACAGAGACAGATTGTTGTCAATGCACTGGAGCTGAAGGAGAATGCCTTGAAGTTTGCTATCGGTATGCCAATTGAAACTGATATCGAATTACCAGAGGAAACATTTGATGTGAACCTGGAGCTGGCAACAACAACCATGGATTTAGCGGGAAGAACTGAAATCAAATTGATGGAAAAACAAGCTGAATTATTGGAATTAAATAGAAAAAGCATGAAAGCTGCTTATTATCCATCCCTATCATTTGGTGGTGATATCGGTTACCAAGGTTTCGGTCAAGGGATTCCGGGAAGCAATGACTTCAAATGGTTCCCAACATCAGGACTGGGCTTGAACCTTTCTATTCCAATCTTCAATGGTGGATCTACCAAAGCGAAGATCAATCAAGCGACCATACAGATCAAGCAATTGGAGGTTGATATGGAAGACACCCGTTTAGGGCTGAACTTGGCGAATGAAAATGCGAAAGCGCAGATCAAGAACAGTTTGTTGACCGTTGATGCTAACAGAAGAAACGTACAGTTGTCGAAAGAGGTTTTGGAAGACACCCAAAACAACTACCGTAACGGTTTGGCAACCTTGACCGAGCTTTTAGATGCTGAGAATGCATTGGCTACGGCAGAGAACAACTTGAATACCTCTTTATTGAATTATAAGATTGCCGAGGTCCAATTGATCAAAGCAAACGGACAGTTAAAATCATTAGTAAACGAATAATATAACCACATAAATGAAACGTACATTAATTACCCTAATTGTTATCATTGCTGCTGGAGCAGGTATTTACTTTATCCTCCAAAAGAATAAAGCAAAAAATGATGCAGATACAGCTGCAGTAGCTGAGAAGAACGCTGCAGTGGCAGTTCGTATCGATACTGCTGAGAATAGCGATATGAGCTTAGAATACCTAGCGAATGGTACTTTTATGCCAAAACAAGAAGTAACGGTAGCAGCAGAAACTGGTGGTCGTGTGGTTCGTGTTATGGTTGATGAAGGATCAAGAGTTTCAGCAGGCCAAACTTTGGCAATCGTTGAAGGCGATAAGTTGAATGTAAATGTGGCCAACGCACAGGCATCTTACGATAATGCGCTAGCTAACTTACAACGTTATGAAAATGCACTTACTACAGGTGGTGTTACGCAACAACAGGTAGATCAAATGCGCCTGCAATTTGAAAGTTCAAAAAACAACTTGAAAAGCGCAAAATTGACTGCTGGTGATGTTACGATCAAAACCTCAGTTGCAGGTATCGTGAATTCACGTAAGATTGAGCCCGGAGCATATGTAAGCCCAGGTACTCCCGCATTTGATATCGTCAATGTTAGCACCTTGAAATTGCGTGTGAATGTGGATGAAAAGAATGTTGCAACCCTTCGTGTTGGACAGGTTGTAAAGGTTAGAGTGAGTGTTTATGCTGACAGGGAATTTACAGGAAAGATTACTTTTATCGCACCTAAATCAGATGGTAGCTTGAACTTCCCTGTAGAGATCGAGATAGCGAACAATCCGAATAATGAATTGCGTGCAGGTATGTACGGTACAGCCGTATTCGGCGCAAGCGGTACATCAAGCGTATTGGTGGTTCCTAGAACAGCATTCGTAGGTAGTATTTCGGATAACAAAGTATTCGTTTTGAAAAACGGAAAAGCAGTAGAATCAGAGGTTGTAGCAGGAAGAAGCTTTGGTGATAATATTGAGGTTCTTAGCGGTTTACAAGCTGGTGACCAAGTTATTGTTTCAGGTCAAATCAACTTGTTTAACAACTCACCTGTTGAAATCATTAAATAATTTGTGCTAAGAACGAAGTCATAAAATGAAGATTACTGAAATATCGATAAAACGTCCGAGTCTGATCATAGTATTATTCATACTATTGACATTAGGCGGGATATTCTCATATACCCAATTGGGTTATGAGTTGATACCCAAGTTTGAGGTAAACGTAATTACCATCCAAACGGTGTATCCAGGTGCTTCACCTTCCGAGGTTGAGAGTACTGTAACCAAGAAAGTCGAGGATGCTGTATCCTCTTTGGAAAATATCAAGAAATTGGAATCAACCTCCTTGGAGAACGTTTCGATTGTTATGATCACCCTGAATGATGGAGCGGATGTCAACTTCCTGCTCACGGATGCCCAGCGGAAGATCAATGCGGTCTTAAATGACCTCCCTGAAGACGTTGAGGCTCCATCCTTGAATAAATTCTCCTTGGATGATATCGCCATCATGAGCTTGGCGGTGACCTCCAACCAATCGGAGAAAGAATTGTACGACCTGTTGGACAACAAGATACAGCCGATCTTTGCGCGTATCTCTGGGGTTGCCAAAGTAGACATGGTCGGTGGTGAAGAACGTGAAATCCAGGTTTCCGTGGATCCACAAAAAGCGGAGGGTTATGGTGTTTCCATTTCCCAAATCCAAAACGTAATTGCTCAGTCCAACTTGGATTTCCCTACGGGTAACGTGAGTACACGTGAGTCGAGAACGACGATCCGTTTGGCAGGTAAGGTGGTGGATGTGGAAGAGTTGAGAAACTTGCCGATTACCACTCCTTCAGGTGTAACGATCTTCTTGAAAGATGTTGCCGATGTTCAGGATGGAATCAAGGAAATCGAGAAAATCGCTCGTTTAGATCGTAAGAACACTATTTTATTGCAGGTGTTCAAACAGTCGGATGCGAATGCGGTAGAGGTTTCCAAATTGGTAAAAGAAACCATTGAAACGGTTCAGGTTGATTACAAAACAGATAATATACAGATCAGGGTTGCGAACGATTCAACGGATTATACCTTGAACGCAGCAGACAACGTAATCCACGATTTAATGATTGCGATTGCCTTGGTAGGTTTTATCATGTTGTTCTTCTTGCACAGTTTGAGAAACGCGGCCATTACGATGATTGCGATTCCATTGTCCTTGATTGCAACCTTTATCGGTTTGTTATTGATGGGCTATACTTTGAACTTGATGTCCTTGTTAGGTCTATCCCTAGTGGTAGGTATCTTGGTCGATGATGCGATCGTTGTAATCGAGAATATCCACCGCCATATGGAGATGGGTAAGAATAAGGTTCGCGCGGCTTATGATGGGGCAAAAGAGATTGGATTTACCGTATCGGCAATTACTTTGGTTATCGTGGTGGTATTCTTACCGATTGCGATGTCAACAGGTTTGGTGGCCAACATTCTTGCACAGTTCTGTGTGACGGTAATTATTTCCACTTTATTATCCCTATTGGTTTCCTTTACGGTGGTGCCATGGTTGTATTCACGTTTCGGAAAACTAGAGCATATCAATCCTAATTCCTTTATCGGAAAGATTGTACATGGTTTTGAGGCAGGATTGACCGCATTCACGCATTGGATCACAGGTATCCTAGAATGGTGTTTGAAAAACTGGAAGACCAAATTGGCAACTTTGTTTATCGCCTTGGTTCTATTCTTTGGTTCATTCGCATTGGTAGGACTTGGATATATTGGTACCGATTTCTTCCCAGCATCAGATAAGGGAGAATTCATGATCCAGTTGGAATTGGAAAAAGATGCGTCTTTGGAGAAAACCAACTTCCTGACACAAAAAGCGGAGTCTATCATTGAGTCTAAGCCAGAAGTAGAAAGTATCATTACCACGGTAGGTCAATCTTCAGATGGGGTGATGTCTACTGCAGGTTCACGCTATAAGTCGGAGATCCACGTAATCTTAAAAGATACCTATACAGAAAGTTCCAAGGTTTATTCAGCTCGATTGAAACGTGAGTTGGAGAATAAATTGATCGGTTCCAAAGTTACAGCCGTAAATATGGGCTTGATGGGAGCAGAGCAAGCGCCTTTGAAATTGACCGTTATGGGTTCAGATTTGGAAGATGCACGTGAGTTTGCGATCAAAGCGGAAGAGATTTTACGTAATATTCCTGGAGCTACAGGGGTGAAATTGACTTCGGAAGATGGTAACCCTGAGATCCGCGTTCAAGTGGACCGTGATAAGATGACTTCACTTGGATTGAATGTGGCAACTGTGGGTATGACCATGCAGACTGCATTCTCAGGTAACACAGACAATAAATTCCGCGCTGGTGATAACGAATATGATATCAATATCCGTTTTGCTGAAAGTGGAAGAGCGAATATCAATGATGTTAGAAACTTGAAGTTTATCAATAACCAAGGAGCTACCATTTCATTGGATCAGTTTGCGACTGTAGGTTACGGTTCAGGGCCAACTTTATTGGAACGTCGCGATAAATCACCTGCTGTATCTGTACAAGGTTCGGTAGTTGGTCGCCCAATGGGTACGGTGGCTGCAGAATGGGAAACAGGGTTCTCTCAATTAGAGCGTAAGCCAGGTGTAGTATATGTATGGGGTGGTAACATGGAGAGCCAAACTGAGGGTTTCGGTACCTTAGGAGTAGCCTTGGTTGCATCCATCTTATTGGTATACTTAGTAATGGTTGCACTTTATGACAGTTTCTCTACTCCATTTGTGGTATTGTTCTCGATTCCATTGTCATTTATCGGAGCGTTATTGTTGCTAGCTTTAACGAACCAGACTCTGAATATCTTTACCATCTTAGGTATTATCATGTTGATTGGTTTGGTGGCGAAGAATGCGATCTTATTGGTTGACTTTGCCAACCACCGGAAAGAACATGGTGATAGTACGCATGATGCCTTGGTTGCTGCCAACCATGCCCGTCTACGTCCGATCTTGATGACGACTATTGCGATGGTATTCGGTATGATCCCGATTGCATTGGCGACAGGTGATGGTGCAGATACCAACAGAGGTTTAGCGATTGTAATTATCGGGGGACTTTTATCGTCTCTATTATTAACCTTGGTTGTAGTACCGGTGGTTTACTCAATCTTCGATGGTTTCGGTCGTCGTTGGGGTAAGAAGGAAAAAACAGATTATGCAGAAATGATGGAAGCGGATTATGTTCCTAACGAACATTATGTCGATGAAATGGAAGTTAAGCATAACTAAACTCGAACAATTAATTTTCTAAATACCAAAGGCCTGGAATTCGTTTCAGGCCTTTTTTATGGATAATAGGGAAAAATTAGCCGCTGATTTGGATGGAAATGGCTTAGAAAACGATGGAAATTTATGGAAAAGTCAATGGTTAAACATGTAATTTAAATGCTGTAAAATCTATGTTTATTTTATGATTAAGGCTGTTTTGTGTTTTTTTGAGACCATGGAAAGCATTTACTTTTTTTAGAATTATATCCTTCTGTGGTGAATTTTACCGTACTTGGTAGCAAGCAAATTCCTCCAACGAATCGTATTAAATTTGAAATCGGTTTTTGGATCGAGATATTGAAAAATCACACACACTAACTATTATGCTAACGGCCTGAATCCGCAAGGGTCCAGGCCGTTTAATTTTTTCGTTTTTTTAATCTCCATCGTGGTCATCGACCTTATTCGGGTTAGGAGGCAGGGGATTGGTGTCACCTTCGGGACGTTTCCCAGTATCGGATTGCACCTTTTCATTTTCCTCCCGAGGTTGTTCGGTTTTGTCTTTTTCTAAATCTTCTGGTCTTGTTTCTTTCTGTTTACTCATGATGATCGTTTTTAAAATTTACTATGGATAGAACAAGGCAGGCTAGTTTATGTTCTTACAATTGTAGGTTGCATCAGCAAACATTTTAATTTCATGGCTGTTTGTAACAGGTAGAGAGCAACGATAATTTATGGAAAAACAAAAGAGCAAAGGTTTTTTTAAGGATACTTTTCAAATATTAAAGAATACTGTCATGGGATTTATGAATGAGGACAGTATGAAGTACAGTGCATCACTAGCTTATTATACGATATTTTCCCTTGGTCCCATATTGGTTTTGATGATTTCCCTTGCAGGGATCTTCTATGGAGAGGATGCCATCAAAGGCAAGTTGTTTTCTGAATTGAATGAGCTGGTCGGCTTGACCGCTGCCCGTCAGATCCAAGATGTAATCAAGAACCTGAGCCTTTCCGGTAAATCCAATCTGGCGATGATCGTCAGTATCGTGACCTTGATCATCGGTGCCACGACGGTTTTTGGAGATATGCAAAACTCGATAAACAAGATCTGGCATGTGAAGGCAAAGCCTAAAAAGGGCTGGTTAAAGCTTATTATGGACCGTTTGCTGTCTTCTTCCTTGATCATTGGATTAGGATTCTTATTGGTCGTGACTTTGGTTGTCAATGGTATTATCCTGGCCTTTACGGATAGGTTATTGCGGTTTTTCCCCGATATGACCGTCTATGTGATGGACGCGATCAATTTTGCCCTGACCTTCGGGATTACCTTTATTCTCTTTGCTGTGATCTTTAAGGTGTTGCCAGATGTGACCATAGGCTGGCGACCTGTAAAAGCTGGTGCCTTTTTTACGGCCATTCTTTTTGCTATAGGTCGGTTTGGGATCGGTTTTTACTTGCAATCCTCCGATACGGAATCTACTTATGGTACCGCAGCATCCATTGTCCTGATCTTGTTGTGGGTGTATTATACAGCGGCCATCCTTTATTTTGGAGCCATATTTACAAGAGAATTTGCCACATTCCATGGCATCAGCATAGAACCTTCGGAGTATGCTGTACATGTAGAACTGAAGGAAATAGAAAGGAATGTCAGTGAAATCCCCCCCGCGCCACTAACTGAGGAGGAAAAGGTTATTGAAAAATAATCAATTTAAGATGCTGTCTATAGGTATCCAAATAAACCTGGGACGGTAAACCGATGCTTTCTTCCACCAGAGTCTTTCGCTGTAGGTGTTCACATTATAGCTGATCAGAACCTTGTTATTCTTTCTGATCTGCGGATGGAACATGGCATTGTAGGTAAATAGGCTATCTGTTCTTAGTTCGGGTTCATTTATTTGATAGAGTAGTTTCTCCTGGCTGAAAGGTCCTTGGAAATCATTAGCTGTGTAGGAATATATCTTTCCGGGTATTTGATACCGATCTTGGTTCACTAAGACGATCTTCCCATTGAGCTCTCGAACACTGAACTGTTCGGATACCATACTCGTTATTCCCTGGATGGCTTGGCTCTGACTGGCATCCTTTACCCATTGGCTTCCATTCCAGTATTCCAATCTTTCCAGTTTATTCCCTTTGATCCTTGCACGCATGACATGCAGTTCGGATTTGAACTTGCTATTGTCTGCTTTTGAGCCGTAGATATAGAGTTCGTAATTTTTCCGGATAATGGCATGTCCGTAATGTATGGGGTTATTGGCATCAATAAATGGAGCACGGTGAAGGATTTGGTAATTTTTGGGGTCTAGGAGTAGAAAGTCACAGCCTTCGTATTGGAAAGCAAAAGGACCTTTTTCATTTGCCTTTTTGCTGTATTTGGCCATAAATACGAGCAGATGCTTCTTATAAAGCAGGGCATCACCAGGCCAATACCAATATTTGCCTCGCTCTTCATCTTTCACATCAATAAAAGAACTGGGCTGCTCAAAATTTCCAGAATATAGACTTTGAATGGAGTCTTTGATGTATAAAGTTGCTGTATTTCCTAAGATAAACTTAGATGGGGATTGGCGGATATTATCCTTAATGGGACCAAGGAAGGAGTCTCCCCAGAGGAAGAGCGATTTTCCTTGGCCCAGATCAATTGAAATGCTTCCATCTGCTCCTGATATCCCAATTGGGTTTGCAGGCAACAGCAGGTCTGTAAATGCGGAATCTACCGCAACGGTGTCTAATACCTCTACCTGAAAAGCCTCGACTTGGTTAATGCTCGTTAAGAACATTAGCAAGAGGCTCCATGGAACAAGCTTTCTCATCAATTATTTATTGTAAAAATCTTTTACTTTTTTTTCTAAATCCATGATAATGGCATTTGCAAAGTCTTTGTTCAGAATCTTCGATGCATGGTATAAAGCCCCTGGACTGAATACATTCACCTCCATGATCTTATCGCCTACGATATCCAAGCCTACCAAGTACATGTTATCATCCTTTAATTGCTGTGATACCTGACCTACTAGGTTTAAGATGTTTTCATCAATGATCGCTTCCTCAGGTTTTGCACCTTGGTGGATATTGCTACGGATTTCATCTTCTTTTTGCACCCTCCTGACGGCGGCATATTTGCCATCGACGATCAAAGGTTCACCATCCATCATAAAGAATCTAATATCGCCTTTTTTTGCTTCAGGTAGATATTCCTGGGCGATGACATAACCATCCCTTGCGATGGCCTCTACGGTTTGTTTGAGGTTCTGCCGTTCTTTGTAATCGATCATAAAGACATTCTTACCACCTGAACCTTTCAATGGCTTCAGGATGATCTTATCTTTTTGTTCCTCCAAGAACCGGAGCACATCATCATGGTTTCTGGTGACCAAGGTTTTCGGACGTACCGATTTGGGGAAATTCTCGAGATAGAGTTTGTTGTTGGCTTGGACCAGATAATCAGGGTCATTGATGACATAACGGCCATTCTTTTTGACAATCTGTGCGAATTGTATACCTGCAGCTGCCGCCCAAGGTCTGTTGAGCATATCCAAGGTAGGGTCGAACCTTAACCAAAGGACATCAATCTCGCCAAGGTCTACCAATGTCTTTTCTGCATCTTTCAGGTATTTTACAAAATCTGCTCCATTGGTTAGGCCATGTTCGGGCTTTATGACCCTGCAATGCGCCAAGACGGTCTGTTCGTCCTCATAAACAAAATCGGCCAAGCCAATGTAAAGAACGGAATGTCCTCTTTCAAGGGCTTTGAGGGCCAGCATGGTCGTCGTAAATTTTTCCTCTTCTTTGTGAGACTGGTTGATTAAGATCGCTATTTTCATATATGTTGTTGAAAAAATTACTTATTGGATTAATTTAAAGATGCTTCCTTTCCTTTTGACGTCCTTCCATTGGGGACTGAACTCCGGGAAAAGATAGCGCGGTGTAATGGCAGGAGGGATCAAGATCTCCTTTTGCAGGAGATCCTTGATAATGGGCAGGTAATCCTTGCGGATTTTCCCCATCATCAGCAGATGTACATTATTCCCATCCTTTAGGTAATTCAAAAGTTCCATGATCCCTTTTAGGTAGAGTGCATCCTTGGTCAGGCCGCCACCACGATAAACGCGCATAACGATCTGGAAGGCTGTTTCTGGCTGGAAGCTATATTGCTCGACCAGCATGTTGAAGGTATCGATAAATGAATTTCCCAAAAGCATGTTCTGCACTGCAATTACCCTTGCGGCGATAATGCGGAGACGGTCGTTGTTCAATCCGCCTACGATATATTCTGCGAGTACGGCAAGTCCTTCTTGGAGCTCTTCATACCCAGGTACCCCAAGGCTGAAGATGCTCAAGGGTTGTTGCCGACCATTGAAATAAGTGACCACATGGGTGCCAATCTCATGTTGGATCAAGGCTTCGGCACGCTTGCGGGTCAAGCGGTATTCCTTGCTGATATTTAGGACGCCACGGTTGACCATTACTCCGGAGATATCTTCCCGGACACGGACAGGACTGTTGAATTCCACGTTCTGCCTCTGAAGGAACTTGATTTCGTCCCTAGCCAGTTTTGCGAACTCATTAGCTGAGATATAATCATCACTTTTTTTGATGGGTTCCTCAGGTTCGGTCACCATCAGAATGGCCATTGCTGATTTGTATAGCTTCTCTGAGACGTTGCCAAAGACCTGAAGACTGCCATGTAGGAAGTCCTCTTTACCACGGTCGGCAATCATGCTGACCATGGAGTCCAATTCTGTCCGCTTATCCCTGAAGATGTAGGCCATGGTCGGGTCGTAGATATCTTCAATACGTAGATTGTACAGCCTACGCTTGACCAAATCAGGGTCGATGTGCATAGGTCGGTATAGGAACTTGGGCGTTTTCCAGAACTTATCTTTTTTGAACTGCAGCCAGGCTTCATGGGCATTCAATGGGGTGACCATCAATAGGAAATCGAATTTAGTGCTTTCCTGTGCCAAGGATTTATCGATATCGATCATCAAAGGAGTCAGTTCCTGATGGAAGTTGAGCCTTTGTGCGGTGGCATTTAAATGGGTATAGACGCGCAGGAACTCAAAGAAAAGTCTGGAAAGGGACTTAGCTAAGGTTTCGCGATATAAGCGCATCAGGATAGGTAGGACCTGATCTTCATCCTCGATATAATTCTGCTTAATGGAAAGCCCCATGTACAGGATCTGTCGGTTCTGCAATTCCTTCTTGCTGAACAGGGCAGGGACATCCAAAGGTTGCGGTATATTGAGGTCCTTTGCCAAGGAGATATTGATTTCCTGGGCTTCCTTTTTGATGTTCTTCTGGAAATATTCCGCTAAGGGCAGCATATCCTTCTGACCAACGTGGACCATGATGTCTTCCTTCTGTCCTGGTTCTGCCGTCCATGCTTCAACTAAAAGACAGGCGCCGAACTCTTCTGCAAGACGATGCGAAATAGGCTTTATCCATTCCTCCAGATCAAACTCCTTGGATCGACATACGATGCTGGCATTTTCCGTTTTAGCTAGGTCCACCAACATCTTATCCCTTTTTTCTGCGCTGGGCACTCTATAAATAAAGATATAAGGGACAATTTTATTGAAGATGAACTTGCCTACGTTTGGAATCTGGTAATGGATTGCATTCCGCTTATTTATTGCGTTTAGGATTCTTAATAGGGGTTTGTTCTTATCTGGAGTCATTTTTAAAATACTGATTTAAGACCTGGATTGAGTTCATTAGAAGCTGTTTGCAGGAGACTACCCTAGGCAGGTCTGGAGCACCGGTCCATTCATCCATGAAATCCTTTCGGAACTCGAATGAAACCACACAACCGTATTCTCCAAACTTTTTGTTGATCAGTTGGGATAAGTATCCTCCCTTAAATTTAATGTTTTCTCGAATATCAATAGGTCCCTCATACAGGTTTTCCTTGCTGATGAATGCAGTCAATTGATCGATCAGAGGGCGCCATTTCGGCTCGATATAGGCTGTACCAAGGTTGATTTGTGGATTGCTTTCGGAGTCGACTTCTTCCTGAGGTCCGTTTCTTTTGGCATTATAGCTATGGATATCATACAGTACAAAATAGCCATATTGATCAATGGTCTCTTGGATCTGTTCCTCGATTTCTTGGTAGATATTTTTATGATCTAGGTGGAGTTCTGTAACAATATTTTCAGGTAGACTATCTTTCCACACCTCTAAGCCCCAAGCTTGATCAGGGCGTAGGTATACCGAATCTTCAAGCTTTCGGTTGAGATCAAGTTGGAACCGAGAGGAGCCGACGATAAACTGATTCATCGGTAATTCAGCCATTACGGCTGTAAATGGATCCTCCTCACGCAGTCTTTCGTCCTCCTTGAGATTGATATATGGATCAATAAAAGGATCGATCTGCTGTCCGTCATGAATTGCAAAGGCCCAAAATGGGCTATCTATTCTTTTAATGAAATACTTAGTGAATTTTGCCATAAATATCTTTTCTACCTTAATGAACAACAAACCCATTAATTAGTTTTCTGTGGGACTAGGATAGATTTATTGATTTTAAGGAAGAGGATGGATTGTATTTATTTTACAAAAATTAATAAATCACATAATATCAGGGTCTTAATCTGCGTTTTATTTATATAACCAGTTAAAAAGGAGGTTGTTATGAACCTAATTCAACGCATTGAACATTGGGGAGATGCCCATCATCCGAGATGGATCGATTTTATGAGGATTGTTCTCGGGATTCTGATCTTTGCAAAAGGAATAAGCTTTATTATGGATCGTGATTCAGTTGCTACTTTGATTGAGAAGACACATTTTCAATTGTCCATTTGGAGTGCAGTCCACTATGTTGTGTTTGCCCACCTAGTTGGGGGGATATTCATCGCATTGGGATTGTGTACCCGATTGGCTGTAGCTTTACAGATTCCAATCCTAATAGGGGCGGTATTCTTTGTGAACATTACGAATGGATTCAGCTTTTTGAATTCCGAATTTTGGTTGTCCCTAGTGGTACTTTTACTCCTTATCTATTTCTTGATCGTAGGTTCAGGACCGATGTCGCTGGACAAAGCAATGGATAAGCCAGGTTATAAAAGACAAATTTAATAGGTGGAAAGCACCTATAAAGATTTCTTAGTATTAATTGGAAAGGCCTTGCTCGCAAGGCCTTAATTTTTTGGCTATTACTTCTTACCATAGGTCAACGCTTTCAGGTTAAGGAAGGGTTAACTTTGTATTACCAAAAAGGAGAATACCATGAAAGAAAAACAAATTGAAAGGATTATCAAACCTGGAATGCCACATTTTGTAGGGGACGGATTTAGAGTACATAGTTTTATTCCTTCTGCGATTCCAATGCAGAGAATGGATCCCTTTATCGTATTTGATTATAACTCAAAATATAACTTTCCAGCCAGTGAGATTCCGAAGGGAGTGGGAGTTCACCCACACCGCGGATTTGAAACTGTGACCTTAGCCTATAAGGGCCGGGTAGAGCATGCCGATAACAGTGGCGGTGGTGGAATCATCGGCGAGGGTGATGTGCAGTGGATGACCGCAGCCTCCGGAGTACTGCACAAGGAATTCCATGAATCGGAATGGAGCAAGAATGGAGGTGAATTCCAAATGGTGCAGTTATGGGTAAACCTGCCTGCTGAACACAAGATGTCTGCTCCCAAATATCAGGCTTTGGAAAATAATGCGATTCCAAAAGTGGATGTGGACGGTGGATTAGGATATGTTGAAGTGGTAGCAGGAGAATACAAAGGAACGAAGGGTGCTGCGAGTACATTTACCCCTGTGAATTTGTTCAATGCTAAGTTGAAAGCAACTGCCAAAGTGGAATTTGACATTCCTGCTGACTATAATACAGGCTTGTTGATTCTGGAAGGATCGGTGAAAGTCAATGGACAGGATGTTGCTACGGATCATTTTGTGCTGTTTGAAAACAATGGTGAGAAGATAGCTGTGGAAGCAACAGAAGATGCATTGGTACTGGTATTGAGCGGTCAGCCCATTAATGAACCTATTGCAGCTTATGGTCCATTTGTGATGAATACCGAAGATGAAATCAAACAAGCATTCCGTGATTTCCAAACTGGGAAATTCGGTTATTTAGAAGATTAATAATTCCTTCGATAAATTAACAAGGGTAGAACATTTGTTCTACCCTTGTTGCTTTTAATAGTTGACCGACAGTCCGACTCCGAAGCCCATATCCGAATCGTAATGTGTTCGGATTCCGAGATTCTTGGTCAGGATATAACGTAGGTCGCCCATATATTCTAGATCGGAATTGACCATAACTCCGGCTCTTAATCTTTTGGTTACTGGAATGTCTTCACGCATCAATTGCAATCGTACATTTCCATCATGATACACTTCTGCCTGGAATCGCACCAGCATAGGAAGCATATAAGTAAAACCGGCAGATAGTAATGCCCTTTCGTTTTTGCTGTTCCGTTGTCCGAAAATGTTCTTTTCTGGACCATGCTTGTCCATACGCCTATAGCGATAATCAAAACCGATGAACGGCATAAACCATTGCATTTTACCGATATACCGGCCCAAATGGGTCTCGACTTCATAGCCATGCATGTCGGAATAACCCAGTCGCCATTCGGTGGTCAGGCTATACCGGGTGTTATGTAGCATCAATTCCCCATCATTTCCATTGGTCGCAAAATCATTTTGGATCATGAAATGTTTCATATTGCTTTCTTTTTGCAGTTCGCGATATGCCCATTCCTTATTTGGGAGATAAGGATTTGGCTGTTGGTCCTCGGTGCTAAACACGCGGTTCATCCCCGCCATCATATGGTAAAGGATATGGCAATGGAAGAACCAATCGCCTTCCACATTGGAAAGGAATTCGATGGTGTCGGTTTCCATAGGCATGATATCCAAGACATTCTTTAAAGGAGCGTAATCTCCTTGGCCGTTGATCACCCTAAAGTCATGTCCGTGCAGGTGCATGGGGTGCCGCATCATGGAGTTGTTATATAAGACGATCCTTAGAACTTCACCCTCTTTTATCAAGATTTTGTCGCTTTCAGCAAGGACTTTATTGTCCATGCTCCAAACATACCGGTTCATGTTCCCTGTCAACTCAAACTTCATTTCCCTTACTTTGGCGTCTTTCGGGAGTGTGGTCTTGGTAGGAGAGCGCAGCATGCCATAATTTAAAGTCACGATATCGGAACTTGCATGTTGGCTATGGTCCATAGCTTTCATTTCTGAATGATCCTGTTCGGCAGCATGCTCATTTTTGTTTCCCATATCGTGCATAGAATGGTCCTCCTTCATTGCTGAGCTATCATGAGCTCCATGGTTTTGATGGTCCTGATGTCCTTTCTGATCTTGGATCTCGGGGTACATAACGGTATTCATGTCCATTTTCTGGAGGCTCATCTTCATACCCATATCATCAAGGTCACCATTCATTTTCATCATGTCGTTCATCATCTTCATTCCTTCGAAGTATTTCAACTTCGGTAAAGGACTGACCAATTGCTTGACTCCTGAACCTAAATACATGGAAACATGATTGGTTCTATCCTCTGGAGTCGCCATGAATTCATAGGCGAATCCATCCTCGGGAATCGTCACCACGATATCGTAGGTTTCTGATACACCAACGATCAATCGGTCCACCTCCACAGGTTCTACATCATTACCGTCATTGGCCACAACAGTGATCTTTCCGCCTGCATAAGTCAGCCAGAAATAGGAGGAAGCACCAGCATTGATGACCCTCAACCTTACCTTATCCCCAGCTTTGAACTGGGAATAGGTCTGTTCTGAATCACCATTCAAAAGGAATCGATCATAATAAACATCACTGACATCCATGGCAACCATACGCTTCCATTCGTTGGTCAGCTTAGTTTTAAAATGACCTTCCTTGATTGCTTCTGCATAGCTCTGGGTTGCATTTTTCTTGATGGCAAACCAATCATTGGCATTGTGGAGCATCCGATGGACATTGTCTGGGTCCATATTGGTCCATTCACTTAAAACTACCGGGATCTCAGGAAGGTCATCGATGCCTTTCCGGAAATTGGGGTCGTCAGGTCTTTTCTTCAGGATCATCGCCCCGTACATACCGATCTGCTCCTGCATCCCCGAATGGCTGTGATACCAATGGGTTCCATCTTGGATGATAGGAAAGCGATAGGTAAAGGTGCTATTGGGCTCGATGGGCATCTGCGTTAAGAAGGGAACCCCATCTTCCTTATTCGGTAGATAGACCCCATGCCAATGGAGGGAAGTCCCTTCCTTGAGCTTATTGTGTACATGTATTTCTGCAGTATCACCTTCGGTGAAGGTCAGCGTAGGCATGGGGATCATACCGTTCACTGCCACCGCCCTCCGGTTCTTACCTGCATAGTTTACCATACTGTCTGTAACGTTCAGGTCGTAGCGCACAACTTTTTGGGAAAACCCAATAGTTGAGCATAACATAAACGCACAGATCAATAGGTATTTGATTTGTTCTCTCATGATTACCTCTTACGTTTTAAAATAATAGTTCTGCAGCAATGGTTTTAGATTTTTTCTTTTACCTCGCCGCAGCTCATCATTTTTGATCCGTAATAAGGGTTTTTGATGGCCTCTTCCTTGCTTAGCCAATGGGCGCCTTTATTGTTGTTTGCCATTGGGCAATATTGCCAATAAAGACCTTGGCTAGATTTGGAAGTCTTTGCCAGTTCGTACATATGGTTGGAAAGGTCCATAAAGGTATTCCTTTGGCCATCCAGTTTGCTGTCCTTTGCAATAGATTCAGAAGCTTTCTCCAAGCTTCCTTTTAGCTTCATCCATTGCGTATGCTCAGCATCTGCAAGGGATTTCATATCCACTTTTTGGATGCTCTGGCCTAATTTCTCGGCTGCAAGGGCTGCTTTTTTCTGGTCGCTACCTACCAAAGCATCTTTTAAGCCAAGATAGGACTGGAATACAGGAGCTAAGCCTTTTGCCTGCTCTGCATCGCCGTGCTGGGCTGCTGCCTTTGGCATGTCATTATGATTCATTTGGGCATGTGGGCCACCTTTGATTTCATGGCTTCTATCATATCTGCAACACTCATGTAGGTTTGCATATACATCATCTGGAGCCCTGAATTGTGCATTGTCATAACCGGCCTGTGCGATCTTCTTCAGGACAGCCGCTTCGCTGGTCTTGATGGTATCAAAGGTTATTTCCGCTTGTTTCTGTTTGGAATCCCAGGATACTTTCGAGATTTTGCCTTCCGATCCATTGCTCTCAATGGTCTTCTTGCACATTCCGCAGTTACCATTTACGGCTACCGATACTGTTTTTGCATTGTTGATTTGTGCTATACTAGCATTTATACCTAGACCAAGGATCAGGCCTAAGATTAAGGATATCTTTTTCATTTTTAAAAATTTTAATACATATAAATAACCCGGCAAACGGAGGCCTGCCATTACTTTCTAAAACCAAAAAGGTTTTCTATTGATGTATTAAGCTATTTTGGGAGGGATGAAAATTGACGAATATCCAGTGGTTTCTAGGAAAACCAATAAAGTAGATATTTTCTCCTTGTAAGCTGGGGTATGGAAATGAAATTCGAATGCTGGATTGGAATAGAGGCAACAGCTATGGTTTGCCATCATAGGGCAGCAACAATTGCTATCGCCACAGGTACTGTTATCTTTTTTGTTGTCAGCATGATCAGTAGTTTTCGTATCGCAGCAGTCATGTTCATTTGTCGCATGATGTTGATCAGTATCGCAACTTGTTTCCATAGATGCCTTTTCCTGATGTTCAGAACAAGCAACAGTATGCTTAGGACTCATCAGGGCAATTAGGGTGAAACAAATTATGTAAATTATCTTCGTCATCATGTGATACTTACAAAGCTATGTAAAATTTTTAGAAAGCAAAAGCATATAAAAGTGAAGGCCCAAGTTGGGAACCTGGGCCTATAATCACTAACTATTATTAATTATACCTTGCTATTTTAATATGAGAATGTTTTATCTTCTTTCTCTCGGTGGCACCTGGCAGGATCCATTTACCGAACAACCTCCAATATTCATTAAAGGTAAAATCGTGAATAATACTCCTAATCCGGCAATTAGCCACATTTCTGCTTTAACCCCTTGGATAATAATGAGGATACCCATTACCAAACGCAACACACGCATCACATTCCATTGGGACAAATAAATTTTTACTTTATCCATTTTTTCTCTCCAATTTTATAAATAATTCCGTTCCATTCCTTGGTGCAATGCTATTGTAGCATGGCTCCATTCTATCTAGTCTGAAATAAGGTTCAAATAGTTCTTTATACTCTTCAGCTGAACCACCAAATGGAGGTCCTTGCTTTTCGAATTCGATTCCAAACAATACTCCTGCAATCTGTCCTTTATCCCCTAATAGGGAATGAGCTTTTTTTACATAGTCAGGGCGGAGTTTCGGCTCTAACGCACAGAAAAATGTTTGTTCCAGCATCAGGTCATACTTGCCTTCATGTTCAAAGAAATCGCCTAATATGATTTCGATGTTGGGCTCATCCTTAAACCGCTTCCGTACCTGCTCGATTGCCTTTGGAGCAATATCGATCAATGTCAGGTCTGTAAAGCCTTGTTCCAAGAGGTAAGCCGCTTCATAGGCATTGCCACATCCGGGAATCAAAATTCTCGCATCCTTGTTTGGATAACTGTCCATAAAGGTCACAATAGGAGTAGATGCATAGCCAATATCCCAACCAGTCTGTTGGTTTTCCCAACGCTCATTCCAGAAGTTCTGATCTAAAGATGTTTCCATTGAGTGATTTTTTTAAGAACGCTACTCCTTATTTCTTACAAAGAATAGCACAAAAGTGTAGATTAATATTATGTTGCTCTGTATCTTTTGTTACATAGCTATTTCCTGTTGGATTGACGAGAATGGATTAAATTTTCTCAAGAAGTATTCAAAGGAATACCGAAGCTAAAAAAATGTCGGTTTTGATCTTAGCTAGGCTTTGAATTCCATCACTACCAGGTCAAAACCCTTAGCCCAATAATCAGGAAGCCTTTCCTTGACTTCAAAGCCCATCTTTTGGTAAAAGCCTTCTGCCATTTGGGAAGTCCTCACGATCAATCTTTGGATATGGGGCAGTTGTTGCACATGTAAGATTCGATGTTGTGTCAATATGGTTCCGGCACCGTTTTGTTGCATATTCCTGTCCAAGAAATCCCAGCTAAGGCGAGCAGTGATTCCATCAGCATCATAGTTGATACCACCGGCACCCACAATTTGGGCATCTTTGATAATGACGAAGTAATCTTCAATCTCTTGTTCCAGATAATGAAAAAGATCCTGGGTCTCCGAAGGATCAAAGAAATCTGGGACATTGGTATTGAATACTCCAATGACCTCCTGAAAATCAACAGGCTGATAACGACGGATAGAGAATTTGTCCATGGTTCTGCTATTAGGGTAAGTCCATTCTATAACGCTCAAAGGATTGCCAGTATTTGTCCTTAAAGAAATCAAAGGATAGGTTCAGCTGGCTCTGGTATTTCTGCAGCAATCTCTCCATCACTTCCGTAGCCTTTCTGAACTCCCTACAGGCAATAAACGTTTCCCTCAAGCCATCCACTGTTTCAGATCCCAAGAAGATATAGCCATCTATACTAGGCAGCTCAGCTTCTAGGTCTTCCTCAAGTTTAGATATGTCCTCATAAGTTTCCGGATTTGGGAAACCAGCCTCCGTTTCTGCATCATAAGCATTCATGATCACCAAGATCCAAGGATGGGAAGCCTTATAGTCCCAATCCAAGACCGAAGTGTTAATGGTCGATAGGATGGGTTTGCCACCTTCGACTGTTCCTTCAAAGCCTGAAAAACGGTCATCGCTGGAATCATGTCTGACATCCTGGTACTTCTCCACAAATTCCTTCTCTCTCCATTTGATGTAATCCACTAATTTGTTCAAAGGGATCAATTCTTCCTGTAGGTTTAGCGGACCACGGACATCAATCTTATCTATACATTGGATCATGGTTTCCTCACCTAGATAATTGTCCAAAAAGATAAAGATGCCATTAAGGATTTCTTCCCTGGATTCTTCATGATAGGAATCATAAACAAACATCAGGTCTATTTTATCCGGATAATTGTCGTGCAGGATAGGGTAGAACTTAATGTTTTCTTTATCAAACTGCAGGTCGTGCATACGGATGGCAAAGTCTTCATTGTTGGACTCAGGCTTGAGAGCTCTAAATTTCCAATTGTCTATAGCAGGGGCAGCGGCGACAATCTTTTCTGCCCACAGCACATTCTTGATGATACCATCAGGGGTAAAGACCAGCTCCGCCTTTTTATCCTTATCCATACCGACCAAGAAAAATACCCTAGGTTCCACACTGTCCAACTCTGGAGCAAAAATGTTGATGAACTTTTCTTCAACATCCTTGCCCGATCTGATGACATCATAGAATTCCTGTGCTCGGGATTCGAACCAATGCCAGAATTCATGATAGCTGTTGATCAAATGGGTAGATGAAGTGGGTTTTTCGCTGCTCATATTTATGGAATTAACTTGAATGTAATCGATAATATCACCAATTCTTAAATATAAGGATATAAAAAAACCTATCCTAAAAAATATCTAGGATAGGTTTTTTTATATGTTGGTCAATTTACGCTAGAGGCTCTGGAGCTTCTTCTTCAAACAAAGGAAGTTCTTTGATGATATTGTACCATGTAATAATCTTTTTGATATCAGAAGAGTAAACTCTTGCTTCATCATGATTAGGAGCTACTTCTCTGAAATACTCACGCAAAGTATTTCCGTCAGCTTTTACATCTGGAGTATTGCCCCCGTTTGTTTTGATGGTTTCAAACACGTCCAATAAACGGATTTCCTCATCCTCACCGTAGATAGTGATATCCTCTAGGGTAGCCATTTTAGTAGTCGATAGGTTCACTACCGATTTAACTTTGCTGGCATCTAGGGATTCAAGAACGAATCCACCTTTGTTTTGACCGATCAATTTAAATAATCCTGGTTTGCCAGTAACTGACACTAATCCTCTTAAATTCATTTTTTTGCTTCTTATATAAGAATTAATCTTCAATAATCTCTACTCCTAAAATACGATCACCTTGACGGATATCATCAACAACATCGACGTTCTCGATTACTTTTCCGAAACAAGTGTGGTTGCGGTCTAGGTGAGCAGTATTGTTACGGCTGTGGCAGATGAAGAATTGTGATCCACCTGTGTTTCTTCCAGCGTGCGCCATGGAAAGGACACCGCGGTCATGGTATTGGTTTTCACCATCCAATTCGCAATCGATCTTGTATCCTGGGCCACCAGTACCTGGCATGCCTGTTGCGCCTTCGCGTGTATTAGGACATCCGCCTTGAATTACGAAATCTGGAATAACTCTATGGAATGATAAACCATCATAATATCCTGATTTAGCTAACTTAATGAAGTTGGCTACTGTATTTGGAGCATCTTCTGTGTAAAACTGCACAGTCATGTCGCCTTTTTCTGTTTTGATAATCGCTTTGCTCATTATTTCTGTCCTTAATGTTGTAATAGCCTACAAAGATAAGGTTTCTGCGTAAATTCTAAAGATTGTACAATAAGATGTTGAATCCCAGTTTTTAAGCTCTCGTTTACAATCACTATATTTACTTTAAAGAAATATTATTGCAATAAAGTATATGCAGAAATTAGTCATTCGGGATTGGGCAGAATCGGATAGACCGCGCGAAAAACTCCTCGAACAAGGCCGAAGGGCCGTAACAGATGCCGAACTCCTGGCCATATTGATCGGATCCGGATCCAGGCATGAAACTGCTGTTGAACTCTGCAAAAGGCTCCTCAGCTCGGTTAGCAACGACCTTTTCCGGCTCAGCAAAATGGATGTCAAGGAGCTTTGTCAATTTAAGGGAATCGGAGAGGCCAAGGCCATCAGCATCATTGCCGCACTGGAACTCGGCCGAAGAAGGCAGGAGTCAGAAATCCAGGAAAAACCCGTCCTCAATAGCAGCAAAAAAGCCTATGAATTTTTGAAACATCTTTTAGAAGACCTGAGCCATGAAGAGTTCTGGGTGATTTTTCTCAATACCAGTTGTAAGGTGCTGGACAAGCAATTGATCGGAAGGGGAGGCAATGATTTTACACCTGTTGATGTGCGGATAATCCTCCGCTTTGCCCTGATGAACAAGGCCAATTCCATTATCCTGGCCCATAACCATCCTTCAGGAACCCTAAGGCCTAGCGATGCCGATCGGACCTTGACCAAGAAAATAGCGCAGGCCGCCAAACTGATGGACATCCATGTCCACGATCACCTCATCATTACAGATGAGAGTTATTATAGCTTCCGAGATGAAGGAATTTTGATCACTTGATTTCTTAACCTATGTCAATGTACAATAAAACTTAATGCTTGAACTTTGTGTTAATTATTAAAGGAGGAGAATATTATGGCAAAATTTTTTTATCACCCAGCTGACTCTCGTGGACATGCAGATCATGGATGGTTAAAATCTAATCATACGTTCAGTTTTGCAGGCTACATGAATGCCGAAAGAATGAACTTCGGTGCACTACGTGTTTTAAACGATGATAATGTAGAGGCCGGCATGGGTTTCGGAAGACATCCACATAGCAATATGGAGATTATCTCCATTCCTTTGGAAGGCGAGTTGGCGCATAACGACAGTATGGGGACTGGTTCGGTCATTAAAAAAGGAGATATCCAAGTGATGAGCGCGGGAACAGGAATGGAACATAGCGAATTTAACAACAGCAAAACTGATCCAGTTAAATTCCTCCAAATATGGATTGTTCCAAATAAACAGAACGTTGAACCACGTTACGATCAGCAGAGCATCGATTTCAAAGCAGCCAAGAATAATTTCTTACAGATCCTTTCCCCTGATCCCGATGATGCAGGCGTTTGGATCCACCAAGATGCCTGGTTTCATTTTGCTGATTTTGATGCGGGTTATGCCCGTCAATATATGATGAAAAAACCTGATCAGGGCTTGTATATTTTCGTGCTGAATGGCGAGCTAGATGTGGAAGGTCAAAAATTGCACAGCAGGGATGGCCTAGGAATTGCAGGTGCTCATGATGTTAAGATCAAAGCAGATACCAATGCTGAATTTCTGTTGATGGAAGTTCCGGTATAAATATATTTTTATTAAGTATAAGGCACTTGTATCTAATACAGGTGCTTTTTTATGGATCCAAAACTAAACCAAGGCATTGATCTCGCGTTTCTTTTCCTTGCTCTTGACTATCAGGATATAATCATTCCCTAGATCTAAGTAACCATATTCATAACAGAAGATATATTCTTGCCCCTTTAAAGTGATTATCCGATGGGTATGGTATTTTAGGGAGAACCCTTCTGCCAGGAGCTTACTTTTATTCGTTTTCAGCATTTTCTCTTCTGCAAGCAATGTTCTCAAAATCTTCCTGTTTTTTCGAAGCTGATTATTGATCTTCTTGAGGATGTCACTATCCTTGCTGTTTTCTCTGTTATTGTAAGCGTTTCTGCATCCATCATTGCAAAACCTTTTGTCAGTCCTTCCGCGCAATACCTCTTCACATTCTTTACATGTTCTAATACCCATGGCAATAAATGATTTTAATCGTTTAAAACCGACTACAGTCGTTTTTAACTGTTTGAAATACGAATAAACTAGGCACCCTTCCTCAATTTTGTATCAGTTACTTAGCTAAGATAATTGATTAATAAGAAAATAAATATCAAAAATTGAAATATCCATGAGCACGATAAAAAATTCAGTACAACTATTGGGAAGGTTAGGTCAGGAAGCAGAGATCAAGATCAGCAGCACTGGTATACCATACTGTTTTATTTCTTTGGTCACTAATGAATACGGGGTCAAGAAGAATGGTGAACAGTATGAGAAAAGTCAATGGCATCGGATAGCGGTATGGGGCAATATGCTGTGCAATCAAATGAAGAAACGCGGTAAAAAAGGTAGTCTTTGGTTGATCCAAGGAACTATTTTCTACAAACAATACGAAAAGGAAAGCGGCAATACACAACAGTATTGTGAAATCAGGGCAAATAAGTTGATGTTTCTGATGGAAGGGATGGGGCTGAACCAGAAGATGCAACCTGAAATCAGCGCCTGAAAATAGGCCCCCACAGCAATGAAAAGGGAGCTGTATGTACATCAGCTCCCGATAAATAACTTGATTAAGTTCTTTGACTTATTATGGATGTTGCCAACCCGCAACTTTAGAAACCGTTCTCGGAATATCCACATTGTCCATTTTCTGATGGAATTGTTCAGCACCTACTCCAATAGCATAAACTGGGATATAGGCTGCCGAGTGGCTTCCAGAAGCCCAGCTAATCGATGAAGCTTTGTTCAAAGCTTTGATCGCTAAAGAAGCGATTTTATCGTTGGTAGCATATAGGCTTTTGCTAGTTTCATTCTTATGTTCAATAAAGCTTTTTTTATAGGCTTCATGTAGGTCTTCGTTATCATCTTCGCTTACTTTGATTGCTTTCCACAAACCAAGGTGCTGTCCTAAAAACTCTTTCAATTGATCCCATGAAGCATTCTCATTCTTGCTTCTGAATTCATTGATTGCAGCTGAAAGCGCTTCTTGGGAAATCTTCTGGTTTTCTAGGTTTTTCAAACGCAAAGTAGAGCTACCGTTGCCAACGCCGATACCACCCGTTTCGTGATCCGCCGTAACAATGATCAATGTTTCTTCAGGATGTTTTTGATAGAATTCAAACGCTTTTTGAACTGCATTATTGAAATCCCAAACTTCATGTACCGCTGTAGCACCATCATTGGAATGGCATGCCCAGTCGATTTTACCGCCTTCAACCATCAAGAAGAAACCTTTATCGCCTTGGCTTAGGGATTCGATGGCAGCCGAAGTGATTTCAGCAAGGTTCAAGTCTCCAGGTTTTTGATCGATCGCATATTTTAAGGATACATTGTCAGTACCTTTTTTATTCATCAAGATCAATTTATCGGCTTTATTCGCTTTTTTGTAGTCATCTAAACCATAAAGCAATTTATAGCCTGCTTTCTCCAATTGAGGAAATATAGAAGCCACTTCTTCCTTTTTAGCATTCGTAGTTGGTTTTAGGAAACCAGATCCTGCAAAGAAGTCAAATTTAGATTTGATGATATCCAAACCAATTTCATAATACATATCGCGATCAGGTTGGTTTGCAAAGAAAGATGCCGGAGTAGCATGGTCAATACTTACCGAAGTAGTAATCCCAACTTTCATTCCTTTTTCTTTAGCTAAATAGGCAATGCTTTTATAAGATTTCACGCCAGCACTGTCCATGGCAATTACACCGTTCTTAGTTTTGTAACCTACTGCCAAGGCCGTACCACCAGCACCAGAGTCCGTTACCCCATGGGATAGAGAATGAGATGTTGCAAAGGTCGCATAAGGGAATTGACTGAAAACAGTTGGGTACACTGAATTTTTGCCTTCTAGGGAGCTTTTGTATACTTCTGCCGCCTGGACTTGGTTCAAACCCATACCATCTCCAATCATAAAGAAAATGTATTTCGGTTGTTTCTGTGCAAAACTGGAGCCTATAAATAAAAATAAGGCGAGGAATAAATTGAAAAATTTAATGTTCATACCAAATGGATTAATTTATACAAAACTAAGGTTCTCATATTAAGATAATGTTAATTGGCAAAAACAGCTTGTTGCAAACAAAATGTTACACGGATTGTTTCTGTAATTGTACTTATAAACTCAGTTATGGAAAACAATTTATTAGAGCTTGCTCATCAATACTTCAATGAGCACACCTATAGTACTCTTGCCTCCGAGGAAAACATTTCCCCAGATCAGGCAAAAAAAGGAATCGAAACTGTAATTCCTTCTTTATTCTTAGGTTTCCAACGTAAAGCCGGCCACGGTCTAGGAAATCTTTTAGAAACATTGAAATCAAATTTTTCTGGATTTAATTTTTCAGATGTATTGAGGTTCAGCCCTCCAGTGCAGGATGTACCTCAAGATGGGGATACCACAAGGACGGTGTTAAGCTCCCTTTTCGGGAATTCATTTGACCAGGTAATACCCAATACGGCAAACTTTTTAGGCCTGAATACGAACTCCTTGATTCGTATGTTCTCTGCAGCAATTCCCGCTGTGGTAGGTGCTTTGACCAGCAATGGGCAACGGTGGGACACCACCTCCATTGAAGCCGATCTTAACAACAACCGTTCTAACTTCCTGAAGGCATTGCCTGCCGGACTTCCCTTGAATATCCTTGGCGAAGAGCCAAAAGGACCAACCATTGTCAAGGAAGAAGTGGTTGAGGTTGATCCCATTGTCGATCCAGCAAGAGACGTTCTTGTCGAAGATCCAATAGTTCCTACCTCCAGGGTTCGACGTGAAGAGCCGCCAGCGGCACTTCCCCCTGCAGATGAAGACCGTAAGAAAGGTGCAGGCCTTTGGTGGATCCTGCTTCCGATTATCCTGCTGCTGTTATGGTTCTTTTTCGGAAAAGGCTGTAATAGAGAAGAAGCACCTGTGTCAGATGCCCATGTGGACTCCTTGATCACTGACTCTGTCGTAAACCAAGATACTACAACCAGCCCAATGGAAGTGGTTAGGGAAAGTATTATGGTAACTCTGCCAAATAATACCGAACTCAACGCCTATAAAGGTGGTATTGAAGATCAATTGGTACAGTTCCTGAATTCTGATTACAAGAGCTTATCAGATGAAGAATTGAAAGACCGCTGGTTTGATTTCGACAATTTAAATTTCGAAACCGGAACAGCTAATATTCTTCCTGAAAGTCAGGTTCAGCTGGACAATTTGGTCGCTATCTTAAATGCTTACCCAGATGCTAAAGTGAAACTTGGTGGCTATACCGATAAAACCGGTGATGAAGCCATCAATAAAAAGCTTTCTAATGATCGGGCAATTGCAGTTAAGAATGCTTTTGATACCAAAGGAGTAGGAGATAGGGTGATGGCAACCGAAGGCTATGGTTCCCAATTCGCTAAATATCCCGCTGATGCACCCGAATCTGATCGTGTGAAAGATAGAAGAGTCGCGATAAGCGTAAGAAAATAACTATTGAAAACCAAAGTGAGGCAGTCCAATTTACATTGGACTGCTTTTTTTATTGTCAATCCGATTGTTATTTTTGCTGTATGCTTACAGAGACACAACAAGACATGATCAATGGGGATTTTGAAAAGTTCTTTAAGGATTTGAAATCCAAAGGAAAGACCTTGGATTTCGAACTCTTTGGAGACTATGCCGCATCAATCCTTAACTTCTATGTTGGAAGTTCTTTACTGACCAACCACGAAAAGGCAGAATCTGCCCTTTTATTGGTGTGTCTTTTTAATGCAGGATTAGGAAATGTTATCAGTGCTGCCGATCAACAAGAAATCGCAACGGTAATTCAACAAGATCCTACCTTGAATTATTCCATCATCCAACCTGTATTTGATCTTTAACCTTCCTGTATGGTCCACTTTAATTTTGAAGTGTCGTAACCACAAGCTTCTGCATATTTCAGGTAAGCTGCTTCTCTTTCTGGCCTGATGGTTTTTGTTCTGGAAAGGATCCACATATAATCCAGGTTATCCCCGAAGACCAAGGCATCCTCATAGTTTTCGTCTAATTGTACAATATGGTAACCGGAATAGAAAGGACCGAAAAAAGAAACTTTTAAGGAACCTTCATTGACATCACCTGCATATTTAGCCTTTCCAATACTTGTTTTAGTTTTGCCATTCACAGTGCTTACACCTTCATTTTTCACCCGAACGGATCCATCATCATTCAAACTGTATTCAGCACTCACGTTCTTCAGGTCCTTTTCCCAGAAAAAGTCCAATCGGGCAATCTCATACCATTTTCCAAGATATCTTTGCAGGTCAAAATCTTGAACAGCATCTGCATTTGATTTAATGGGTTTCAAATAGTTGTAGACTACAGAACCGAGGGCTACTGCGGTAAGGGCTATTAGGGTTTTCTTCTTGTCCATCGTAAATATTTTATAGGAAAACAGGTTAAACCTCATAAATGTTTAAAGAGATTCCTAGTTTTGCATAAAATTAAAGAATTGTATTCAAGAGAAGAAGCAAAGAAAATAAAGGAGTCCTTTTGGACCACTTTTGGGCAATACATGGCGCCAATCCCAAGCGAGGATGGTGAAAAGGTAACATGGGTGAATTATAAAACCGGTATTCGCTTCTTGTTCTTTAGAATGGAAGCAACCAATAAGATAGCACAGATTGGGATCGAGATAGCCAATCCTGATGACGGAATCCGTGCCCTGCTCTTTGAACAATTTAAGGAATATGCCAAGGTACTGGAAGCAGAACTTGGGGAGGAATGGATCTGGGACGACTCCTTTTACGATGATTACGGCAAACAAACAGCTCGTATATACACCGAAATTCGAGGATTGAGTGTCTTTAAAAAGGAAGATTGGCCAGAACTCATTTCTTTCTTTAAACCTCGCATCATCGCGCTGGATAGCTTTTGGTCAACAGCACAATATGGATTTGAACTTTTTAAATAATGAGGAATATGAAACTAGTAGGTAGAATTCTAGTATTTTTTATGCTATTAACGCAATCTCATCATGTAATGGCATGGGGGATGACTGGACATCGCGTGATTTCTGAAATCGCAGAACAACATTTGACAAGAAAAGCTAAACGCAACATCGAAAAACTGATAGGCCATCAAAAAATTGCCTATTGGTCCAATTGGGCAGACTTTATCAAGTCTTCACCAGATTCGGTACTCCTGAAAACAGGATCGTGGCATTTCTTAAATACCCCAGGTAACCTGACACATGAGCAGTTTTTGCTGGAACTCCAAAATTCACCTGAACAGAATCTATACAAAGCTTATCAACGAGTGAAAAAAGATGTTGCAAACAAAGACTTGACCATCGAACAAAGAAGACAGGCTTTTTATTTTATGGTCCATTTATTAGGGGATGCCCATCAACCCATGCATGTGAGTAGGGCAGAGGACCTTGGTGGAAATAAAATTGCCGTTACTTTCTTTGGAAGGGGATCTAATATCCACCGTGTTTGGGATAGCGACTTAGTCGATAACGAAAAATGGTCTTATACTGAATACGCACGTGTGCTGGATTTTGAAAAGTCCTTCTATAAGCAATACACAAATTCAACACTAGAGGACTGGTTGTATGAATCACATCAAATGGCAAATATCATTTATGATGATGTAGCTAAGAACAACAAGTTATCTTACGATTATATCTTCAGGTTCAAAGATCCTATGGAAAACGCCCTGTTGAAAGCTGGGTTAAGACTTGCAAAAGAATTGAACGAAGTATTTGGCTAAGAATTCCCTTGTTCAATCGAACAAAAAGAACATTATTACTAAAAAGAATAGGTGTCTAATTTCAGATACCTATTCTTTTTTAATCAATTTACGCTAATCGGGATATAAACTTTTAATTACTAGGAAATTAAAAGTTGAAATTTGTATATTTGATTCAAAACCAATTATTAACAAAATCTAACCCTTCAAGCGTATGATGGAGATTAACTTCTTTAACTTTTTCTATCTGATAGCTGGAATAAGTGTCCTATTCAAATTGATTTTAATCAGTAGCAATATAGTACAGAAAGACTGGGCTGCATTGAAAGCAAATTTGCTAATCCTTTCGATCATGTTGATATTGATCGCCATTATCATTTATTATTTCAAAGTCTATAAATTCGCTTAATTGTTCAAGGTCCAATCGAAGTAATTACCGCTTGCTACCAAGAGATTATTTTCAATATTGAAGTTGAAATCAAGGTAATCATTGCTGCAGCTACCCATATCGGAACAGCAAAACTTTCGGTCAATGTCAAATTGCATTCGAAAGGTCCCCTTGTTCTTTTCGGCATCATATTTAAAACTTGAAACCTGGATATTCCCAACTTCCGGGCTGCCATCCTTATCCCCTAAGACATCAAAAATAAACCAGCTTAACTTATCCAGTTCTTCTTTTGATATGATGTCCAATAATGCAGAAGGATCGGTTGATATGCCCTCCAGTTGTTGCTGGTTGATTTCAGTTTCAAATCTATATTCTTTCGTTTCCATAGGATAATATTTTTTCAATTTGCCTCGCATCTGGAAAATGTCTTTCCAAAATAGTAGGCCGTAGTTTGTTTTTACCAGCTATCTCTATCAAAGCCTTTGCCAATAAATATTCATTGCACCTCAAGTCCAGGTCAATATTGGATTTATTGTAGACTAATGTTTTCCCTGAAAAGACAAAATAACTCTTTGGTATTTTCTTGAATTTGATGTCTTCCAAAAGGTAATCCAAAAGTTCTTCCCATTTGCCAACCAAGCTCATGATCATCTGTTCAAACATATATTGTCCCAGCTGTTTTTCCAGTTTTTCCTGACTTTTAGTGGTCAATGTGGATTTGGAATAGTAGATAATATTATTTTTTAAATAGGGTTTAGATTGTCCAGTAGGCAAAGGCCGCACAGGATATTCCCTGGAGAAGATTTTCAAGCTAAAGAATTCCAATTCTTCCGTTGGAATAGCCTTGTTGGCATTTTTCTTGGCAAAACGCTTGACATATGCAGTCAATTCTTGGATAGATAGATCAGCAGGAGCATATATGACAGGTAAATCCTGTCCATTGAAATCAATGCTTATCCTTTTTTTATTGCTGCTGACCAATAAATAATCGATGTTTTCAACCTGAATTATCATTTCGGCCAATTTAGCAAATCCATTGTGTTAATTTAAAATCAATTAAATATATAAAAATAGTTACTTTTTGTTTTTTCCTAGATTCGCTATGTTTGCATAGGAACTATCTCTTAGTTCTTAAACAAAATAGGTTAATTATGAAACAATACGTATTAATGGCAGCATTATTTACTAGTTCAGCCTGTGTTTTTGGGCAAGAACATCAAGCAATCAATGTTTCCTACATGGACAAATCCGTTCGTCCCCAAGATGATTTCTACAATTATGTCAATGGTAATTGGATGAAAACTGTAGAAATTCCTTCTGATAAGGCTCGTTGGGGTTCTTTTGATCAACTAAGAGAGAACACAGATGAAGCAGCCTTGAAAATCCTTAAAGAATCCTTGAATACCAAATTCGAAAAAGGAACTGATGGTCAAAAGATTGCTGATCTTTATAAATCTTATGTAGATTTTGATACCCGTAACAAGTTGGGAATAGCTCCTATTCAACAACAATTGAAGGATATCGATCAAGTGAAGAACCTGAAAGGTCTTTACGATTACTTCGTGAAATACGGAGCAATCGGTGGCAACCCTTTCTTCGGAGCTTATGTTTATGCCCACATGAAAAACAGTAATATGAATGCTGTTTATTTAGGTGGTGGTGGTCTAGGTCTTGGACGTACTTATTACCAAAAAGAAGATGCCAAAAACACCGAAACCTTGGGTAACTATAACCAATATATCAATGCGTTATATGGAAAGGTTGATCCGAAGACCAGAGATCTAAAAGGACCGAAAGTAATAGAATTTGAGAAATTGATCGCTTCCAACCTAAAAACAGTAGAGGAGATGCGTGATGCTCAAAAACGTTACAATCCGGTTGCGGTAAAAGATTTGAATAAAATGGTGAAGAATATGGATGTGGCTAAATACATCCAAGCCTTGGGATTCAAAGCGGATACCGTGATCATCGGTGAATTGAAATATTACCAGAATCTAGACAAGATCGTTAATGAGGAGAATTTACCAGTTATCAAGGAATACTTGAAATTCCATGTAATGGATGACGCTACTGGTTATTTGACTGAAGAACTAGATCAATTGTCTTTCGATTTCTACGGAAAGAAATTAAGAGGTCAAAAAGAACAACGTGCGTTGGATAAGAGAGGTTTGGAATTTGTCAATGGCAACGCTGGTGAATTGTTAGGAAAGCTTTATGTGAAAGAAAACTTCCCTGCTGAGGCAAAGGCTGCATGTGAGGAGTTGGTTCAATACTTGATCAAATCTTTCAATGTACACATCAAAGATTTAGCTTGGATGTCACCAACCACTAAAGAAAAAGCTTTAGAGAAACTTTCTAAATTCACCGTGAAAATCGGATACCCAGACAAATGGAAAGACTATTCTAACTTAGAAGTAGGTACTTCTTTGATCGAAAATGTAAATAACGTGCGTCGTTGGTCATTTGAAGAAAACCTTGCTAAACAAGGCAAACCAGTAGACAAGTCAGAATGGGGCATGACGCCACAGACGGTAAATGCTTACTATAGCCCATTGTTCAACGAGATCGTTTTCCCAGCCGCTATCCTACAACCTCCATTCTATGATTATAAAGCTGATCCAGGAGTGAACTTTGGTGGTATCGGAGCGGTTATCGGTCATGAGTTATCACATGGATTTGATGACTCTGGTTCTCAATACGACGGAAATGGTAACCTGAATAACTGGTGGACTGACGAAGACAGAACTAAATTTGAAGCTGCTGCTGATGCATTAGTTGCGCAATTCGAAGCTTACGAACCTGTACCGGGAGTATTTGTGAACGGTAGATTCACCCTAGGTGAAAACATTGGTGACCTTGGTGGTTCTTCAGTTGCATTCGATGCATTGCAGATGTACCTAAAAGACAAAGGAAACCCTGGTTTGATCGATGGATACACCCAAGACCAACGTTTCTTCCTTTCATGGGCAACCATCTGGCGTACCAAAACTACCGATGAGTTTGTGGTAAACCAAGTGAAAACTGACCCACATTCACCGGCTCAATACCGTGCTACTGGACCGATCATCAATTTAGATGCATTCCACAAAGCATTCGAAACCAAAGAAGGTGATAAATTGTATATCCCTAAAGATAAACGTATCGTAATCTGGTAAGCAGATTTTGATATCAAGAGAAACAGGAGCAGCCGGAAGGTTGCTCCTGTTTTTTTTGGGGGGTGAGGGGATGTATGGCGCAAAAAAAATCTCCTTTCCAGTGTCATCCTGAGAAGTAAAAATTTGGACTAAATTTATTGGAAGGTGATGACAGCATGTTGGCAATGAAAATAAATTAGCTCTTTTATTTTTTAAATATAGAACCCCTTTTGGGGTTCCATTATTTTAGCAGACATGGCACCTTAGCCTGGAAGTAGCGCAAAAACGATGTTCGATTAATCGAACATCGTTTTTGCATTACCCCTATATAGTTTACCATCTAAGCTAAAATAATACTGCCCTTCTAGGGCAGTATGTTGCAAAAAAAATGTCCTTTTCCAGTGTCATCCTGACGCAGGAAGGATCTCGGAACTATACAATACAAATAATTGATTATCAGTCATGATACAACCGTTTTGAACCAGGATGTTCGGGATTGGAGGATGGACCAAGATCGTTGGCGGAATGCCGCTCACATATATTTATTTTCCATTTCCCGCTGTCATCGTGACGCAGGAAGGATCTCGGAACCTTACAAAGTGGGGGTATTGGGGTACAGGTCCTCCATCGAAGATGGAGGATGAACTGTGTCTATTTCCAAATTTATTTTAAATTTTTTCCAAATTTTATTCTGCTAATCCTTTTTCCACTCGATATACCTCACCAGACTTTGCAATGGCGAACGCCTGTTTGATCAGTTTGTTTACAACCGC